>DATMMO010000420.1:0-9205 GCA_035569695.1 Acidimicrobiales bacterium
GACTCAGAAAGCGCACACCATGAGTAGAGACTGCAATCAGAAGTCCGGGTCGCCCCGTCGCCTGCGGCGTCCGGCCGCCACCCTGGTCGGAGTGGTTCTCCTCGTCGGCGTCCTGACCCTGCCGTCGGCTCCCGCCGCCCACGCCTCGACGGGGGGAGCGGCGCTGGCCGTGGGCTACAACGCCAGCGGCCAGCTGGGCAACGGCACCACCGCCGACACCGACACCTTCGTGGCGAGCTCCATTCCCTCCGGCACCACGGTCACCGCCATCAGCGGCGGGGGCGAGTCCGGCTCCGATTTCAGCCTGGCGCTCACCTCGACCGGTCAGGTCCTGGCCTGGGGCTACAACGGCTTCGGCCGCCTGGGCAACGGCACCACGACCGACAGCCACGTTCCCGTGTCGGTATCGCTGCCTCCTGGCACCACCGTCACCGCCATCAGCGCCGGCTCCGATCACGGCATGGCGCTCACGTCCACCGGCGAGGTCCTGGCCTGGGGCTACAACGGTCTGGGCCAGCTGGGCAACGGCACCACCACCAGCTCCTCCACCCCCGTGGCCGTCTCCCTGCCCGTGGGCACAACCGTCACCGCCATCGCCGCCGGGGCAGAGATGAGCATGGCCATCACCTCGACCGGTCACGTGCTGGCCTGGGGTAACAATTCGTCCGGCGAGCTGGGCAACGGCACCACCACCTCCAGCGACGTCCCCGTGTCGGTATCCCTGCCCGTCGGCACCACCGCCACCGCCATCGCCATCGGTCGGAGCGGCCCGGGCTCCGATCACGCCCTGGCCCTCACCTCAACCGGTCAGGTTCTGGCCTGGGGCAACAACGGGTTCGGCGCCCTGGGCAACGGCACCAACACCGACAGCCATGTCCCGGTGGCCACTTCGCTGCCCGTCGGTACCACCGTCACTGCTATCAGTGGAGGCAACGCGTTCAGCGTGGCCGCCACCTCCACCGGGCAGGCCCTGGCCTGGGGACGCGGATTCTCGGGGGCACTGGGCAACGGGGCCAGCACCGACAGCAACGTCCCGGTGTCCGTCTCCCTGCCCGCCGGCACCACCGTCACCGCCGTCAGCAGTGGCAACGTGCACAGCGTTGCCCTCACCTCAACCGGGGCAGTCCTGTTCTGGGGCTTGAGTGGTGGGAGCGATTTCCCCCTCAGCTCCACGACACCGGTGGGATTGCCCCTGCCCATCGGATCGACCGCCACCGCGGTAGCCGCCGGAGGCTTCCACGATCTGGCCCTCACCACGCCGCAGGACTCGGCGCCGGTGTTCACCGCCGACACCCCCGCGTCCACCGCCACGGTGGGTACGGCCTACACCTACACGTTCGCCGCTTCAGGGAGCCCGGCGCCGACCTTCACCGTGTCCGCCGGCGCCCTGCCACCGGGCCTGTCGTTGAATGCCGCCACCGGCGGGTTGTCGGGGACGCCCACCAGGGCCGGCTCGTCGACCTTCACCGTCACCGCCACCAACGGGGTCAGCCCCGATGCGGTCAGCCCGTCCATCACCATCGTGGTCTCCGGGCCGACGACGACGACGGCATCGGCCAGCCCGCCCAATTCGACCCAGGGACAGCCGGTCTCCTATGCGACGTCGGTCGCTCCCACGTCGGGCGGTGGCACCCCGACCGGGACCGTCCTGTTCAAGATCGGGTCCACCACGCTCTGCACCGCCACCTTGGCGTCGGGCTCGGGCTCGTGCATGGCGTCGAACGCCCCGATCGGCACCGACACGGTCACCGCCACCTACTCGGGCGACGCCATCTTTCTCACGTCGGCGAACACCACTACTGAGACGGTGACTCCTGCACCTCCGACCGTCACTTCGGTCAGCCCGACCTCGGGCCCGAGCGCTGGAGGGACGGCGGTGACCGTGACCGGCACCAACCTCACCGGAGCCACCGCGGTGGACTTCGGGGCCACTGCCGCCACCAACGTGGTGGTGAACGGGGCCGGCTCGTCGCTCACGGCCACCTCACCGGCGGGGACAGGCACGGTCAATGTCACCGTGACCACTCCCAACGGCACGTCGACCGGGACCGCCGCCCAGTTCACCTACGTCGCCTCTTCGATGCTGGGCTACTGGCTGGTCGCGGCCGACGGCGGCATCTTCACCTTCGGTAGCGCCGGCTTCTTCCACTCAATGGGGGGCAAGCACCTGAACGCCCCGGTGGTAGGGATGGCCGCGGCCCCGGACGGGAAGGGCTACTGGCTCGTTGCCTCCGACGGTGGCATCTTTGCCTTCGGTGACGCCGGCTTCTACCAGTCCATGGGGGGCAAGCACCTGAACGCCCCGATCGTGGGCATGGCCGCTACTCAAGATGGGAAGGGCTACTGGTTGGTCGCGGCGGACGGTGGCATCTTCACCTTCGGTGACGCCGGCTTCTTCCAGTCCGAAGGGGGCAAGCATCTCAACGCCCCGATCGTGGGCATGGCCGTTTCCCCCGATGGCCAGGGCTACTGGCTGGTCGCGGCCGACGGTGGCGTCTTCGCCTTCGGTGATGCCGGCTTCTTCCTATCGATGGGCAGCAAGCACCTGAACGCCCCGGTGGTGGGCATGGCCGCGGCCCCGGACGGCCAGGGCTACTGGCTGGTCGCCTCTGACGGAGGTGTCTTCGCCTTCGGTGACGCCACCTTCTTCGGGTCCAAGGGCGGCCAGACCCTCAACCAACCCGTGGCCGGGATGGCGGCCACCTCCGACGGAAGCGGCTACTGGTTGGTCGCGGCCGACGGTGGCATCTTCAACTACGGCAACGCAGCATTCGAAGGGTCGCAGGGTGGACAGCCCCTGAACGCACCCGTGGTCGGTATGGCCGGTGCCCCGAACGGCACCCGGTAGAAGGGCTCCGGCGATGCGGAGGCTGTAGCGATCGCTGCGGGCCGCCTGCTCATGCCCACGGGTAACCGACGTGGTGTCGGGCGGTGCTCACTGCGCAAACCAACGTCTGTAGCAGAAATACTACGTTGGGGTTATGGCTGACATCCCAGCACGTGATCTTCGAAACGATGTCAGCGCCGTCCTCCGTCGGGTCGAACGGGGCGAGCGTCTGAGGGTAACCGTGAGCGGTCGTCCTGTGGCCGAGTTGCGTCCACTGCCCGCCCGGCCCAGGTCGATGGACTGGAACGCCTTTTTCGGAGACAGTGACCGATGGTTGGCTGATCCCGGGCTCACGAGTGAGCTGGAGGACCTTCTGCCCGACATCACCGACGACCACCCGATTCCGTGACTTCCTCCGGCGAGTCCTCCGATGGCGAGCTGGCGCTTGCCGATACGTCGCTCTTCATCGCCGTCGAGCACGATCGACCGCCTTCGTCCCGTCCACCTGAGCGCGTCGCCGTATCAGTAGTGACCGTCGGTGAGCTGCGGCTCGGAGTCCTGGCTGCGCAGGACGGACCGGCACGAGCTCGACGGCTGGAGACCCTCTCAGCAGTGGCGGCGCTCGACCCCCTGCCGATCGACCAAGAAGTTGCTCATGCCTGGGCGGCTCTGCGCCTCGCCCTTCGGGACGAAGGAAAACGGATGCCGATCAACGACTCGTGGATCGCAGCGACAGCCATCGCCAACAACCTGGCGGTCGCATCCCAGGACAACGACTATGACGAGATCCCCGGGCTCCGGGTCATTCGGGTCTGACTCCGCCTTCTCTTACGGAACTGACGATTCGACCCAGCTCGGTCTCCACGTCCTCATCGTCAGGACCGACCACCCTCAAGTCACACGGTTGCGTCGTCGCGCTGGCCGTAGGCGACAAGTGCGTAGATCACCAACGCGCCGAATAGCACGTACGTCAATGACCAGATTGGATAGAAGGGAAGCCACCACACGGCGCTGATGCAAGCGACGGCGCCGGCCGCCACCCCGATCCACCGCGCCGCCTGAGACTGAGTCAAGACTCCACCGGCACAGATGATCAGCACCGCGGCTACGACAATGTAGACCCATCCATACGTCTTCAAGCTGTGACCGAAAACCGCCCCTTCGAGATTCGCAGGTAGCTGGCCGTGATAGGTGAATGCCCAAATCGCATCGAATATGCGCATGACACCAGCGATTCCCAGCATGATGGCTGCGAACAAAATCCACCCACTGCGCCGTTCAACCATCGTTATCCTCCTGCTTCTCGCTTCTGCTCGGTCTTGACCATCTTCGCTCCAACGATGTCGTGGCACATCGGCCGAATGGGCCGATTTCAGAGGTCACCGGTTGTGTCGGCGTCGGCCCGGAGTGCCGTAAGGAGCTCCCTCGAAGAACAGGCCAGAGTCGACAGCACCAACTCGAGTGCATGAGTCTCCAGGGCTCTCGCAGTATGTGTTCCCTCCGGGGTGGCCATCACGGCAACGATGGCAATCCGATCCAGCCGGAGGACACGACTGAACTCGGTGGACACCTGCGCCGGAAGTGAACCGGACACGCACGTCAGCATCTGATCGCCGACCCCACCGGCGAGGGCCCCAGTGAGGAGTGCCGGCGGCCAGAGCGCGCCGACGATGGCCGAGGCGATGGCTCCGAAACCCCAACCGTGGCGAACCAAAGAGCAACGGACCAATGACACTTGTTGGTCTGCCCATTCGATCACCATGGCGTCGATCAGACTGGTGGCGGCCCCTGGATCCAGATCCAGCCGATCCCAGGCCTCTGCTGCTCTGGTATACGAAGAGTAGGCCGCGATGCCTACCGCGATGTCTGGCACCGGTCGCTCCTTTTCATCCTTATCGTCGGGCCGGCCCGGTGATGTCTCCAGGGACAGGTAACCACCAACGGTCTCGTGCCACATCGGCCACAGTGGCCGATGTGGACCACGAGGACTTCGTTCATGATGGAGAAGTCGGTATCGCCCTCAGAAGGGCTGTGAGAAACGGGGACAAAAGATGCTGTTGGCCTACACGTATCCTCTGCTGGACCTCTTCTGGTCGTTTCTCCTTTTCTTCCTCTTCTTCATGTGGATCTGGGTTCTGATCGCCATTTTCACTGACATCTTCCGCAGCCCGGATCTGCATGGTTGGGGCAAGGCTGGCTGGTTCTTGTTCGTACTGCTCATTCCCCTGATCGGAGTCCTCGTGTACTTGATCGCCCGAGGACACAAGATGCAGGAGCACGCGATGCAGCGCGCCGAGCACCAGAATCAAGCGTTCCAGCGCTATGTGCAGGAAGCCTCCTCAGACGGGTCGACCACTGACGAATTGGGCAAGCTTGCTGACCTGCGGGAACGGGGCGTCATCACGCCCGAGGAGTTCGAGCAACAAAAGGCCAAAGTTCTCGGGTAGCTGCGATCTCGACTCTGCGCGCTGACGCTCATGCCGCTGACTCTCATTGAATTGAACACCCCGCCACGAGGAGGGCTCAATGCCCGATTACCCGCTCAGCGAGGATCACGGCCTCATCGGTGACCTCCAAACGGCCGCGTCCCTTCGTCCCTGTGAGCGCCCTGGCCCGTGCCGGCCGATTGGAGGAAGGTCGCAACGGCCCCGACCACAGGAGTGAACTTGTGACCGGGCCGAACCCGTAATCACCTTCTCGGTGCAGCGGGTGGTCGAGTTGCCGTTGGAAGGCTTCGAGCGTCTCGATAGTTCGGAAGGAGGCCCAAGGCCACGATGAAGCCAGTCGACCGCACTCGTCCCAGGAGCGCCCGTTCATTGGCCGTCGTGGCGCTGACGGGGACCGGCCTCTTGATCGTCCTGGCCCTGGGCCTCTTCGTCAACAACTTTTGGTACGCCATCGTAGGCATCGTGGGTTTGGCGATCGCGGTCGCCGCGGCCTGGCCCGCACTCACCAAAACGGGGGTCCACCGAGCCTGGAGCGCACTGGCGATGGTCGCAGGCATGGGCCTGCTGGTAGTGGCCGTGATCGGGGCCAGCGACAGCGCATGGCTGTCGGCGATCAGGCTGGCCGCGTTCGGGATTCTCTTCACGCTCACGACCACTGCAGCCAGAGCGGCCATGATCCACAGCAACAAAGCTGACGTGGCAGCTCAGTTCCACAAGGTCACACCCCCAGCCCGCCCGGTACTGATCTGTAATCCCTGGTCGGGAGACGGGAAGGTAGTGAAGTTCGGACTGCCCGATTTGGCCTCCTCCATGGGAGTGGAGACGATCCTGCTCGATCGCGGACTCGACCTCGAGCAACTGGCCCGCGATGCGGTTGCTCGAGGAGCGGATTGCCTGGGCATGGCCGGTGGCGATGGGTCACAGGCATTGGTGGCATCGATCGCCGTAGAGCACAACCTCCCGTTCGTCTGCATACCCGCCGGTACCCGGAACCACTTTGCGCTCGATCTGGGCCTCCACCGAGACGACCCCGGGCTCGACCTTGTTGCCTTCCGGGATGGCATCGAGCGAACCATCGATTTCGCCAGTGTCAACGGACGGCTCTTTGTGAACAACGCTTCGCTCGGTGTCTACGCCACGGTCGTACAGCAGGCGGGTTACCGCCAGGCGAAGGCCGAAACAACCACCCGACTGCTCCCGGACCTTCTGGGCAAGACCGATGAGCCATTCGATCTTCAGTTCACCTCACCCGAAGGCCTGGAGGTCATCGGACCCTTGATCGTCCAAGTGTCCAACAACCCCTATGTGACCAGGGCATCGACCGACCTCGCACAGCGCCGGCGCCTCGACACCGGGATGCTAGGTGTCGTCGCCGCGGAGGCTTCCGGCGGTGCCGATGCGGCCCACGTTGTGGCCGGCTTCTTGACCGGCCATCCTGGCGAGGGTGCGAAGCTTCTGAGCTTCACCTGCAAAGGCTTCCAGGTGCGGTCACAGTCGGGAACTGCCTACGTCGGGATCGACGGCGAAGCTCTCCGCCTGCCCACCCCGCTCGACTTCCAGATCCACCCACGAGGCCTGAAGTTGCTCGTTCCCAAGGACAACAGGGGTCGGGCCGTCCGCCGCCGAGCCCGAGACACGAACCTCCGAGACCTGCTCTCCCTGGCCGTGCACCCCCAGCACCCGATGGGAAACACGACTCCTCCGCTCCTTGAGGGGGCATGACGTGTCGAACCTCAGAAGGGGACATAGGGAAGGATCCGTCGGCCATCGGCCGAGCGGTATACGTCGCCGTCGCCCGGCAGGAGACGCCCTCACTGGACGGCCCCCTGCGGGGCCTCTCGGCAACGGCGAACCAGGTCCCTACTCTGGGCCGGACTCGGTGCGCTGCTCGCCCTCCTGGGCGGACGTCCCGGCCGACGCGTCGCCGCCCAGGGCATTGCTGCCGTCGGCATCGCGTCGGCCGAGCAGTGGTCCGCGGACTGGTCAATGGTTCACCCCGATCCCTGGAGGTCCTTGGATGACGAGAAAGCCGGAGAGAACAAGGGAACGATTCGAGCAATCCAACCCGACCGAACCCACGACGGGCGCTGATCCGTCGCTCGCTCACCCATCGCTCGCTGGCCACGCCGGTCCAAAGATGAAGAACAAGCCCTACCGGAAGGAATTGCGGCGGCTGCAGGGCGAGCTCGTGGTGCTCCAGGAATGGGTCAAGGATACGGGCGCCAAGCTGTGTGTGGTCTTTGAGGGTCGAGACACCGCCGGAAAGGGAGGGACCATCAAGGCGATCACCGATCGGGTCAGTCCGCGAGTCTTCCGAGTGATCGCCCTGCCCGTCCCCACTGAGCGGGAGAAGACCCAGATGTACGTGCAGCGCTACATACCCCATCTCCCCGCAGCCGGGGAGGTGGTCATGTTTGATCGCAGCTGGTACAACCGGGCCGGGGTGGAGCGGGTCATGGGATTCTGCTCCGACCAGCAGGCCCGCCGGTTTCTTGACCAGGTTCCTGGGGTGGAGAAGTCCATAGTGGATTCGGGCATCATCCTCGTGAAGTACTGGCTCGAGGTGAGCGCCGATGAGCAAACCCGCCGCCTCAAGGGACGCATCGACGACCCGCGCAAAGTCTGGAAGCTCTCCGCCATGGACCTCGCCTCCTATCGAAGATGGGACGAGTACTCGCGGGCTCGGGACGAAATGGTCGCGGCCAGCGACACCCCTTGGGCACCCTGGTGGGTGGTCAACTCGGACGACAAGAAACGGGCGCGGCTCAACGTGATCACGCACCTGCTCGGGCAAGTTCCCATCGAACGAGTCCACAAGGACCATGTGGTCCTCCCGGAGCGCCACGTGCCTGGCGATGATCGTGCGCTCGCCACATTTCGCCACATCCCCACACCGTTCTAGATGGACCGGTTGATTCGACCGGTGGCTCGGCCGGACCACCGGTAGGACCGCATCTCCATGTCGTCCGGCAGGCAGAAGGTGTCGTCCGGTAGGCAGAAGGTGCTCGCCGCCTGGCGCCTGCGCTATTCCGGCTCGGCGTTCCAGGACTTCTTCAAAGGCCTCAGTGCAGTCGAATTTGGCAACCAGATCGTGCTCTTCGGCGCAGCCATGCTGATCTCGGTCCTTCCCCTGATCATCCTCTTGAGCGCGTTCGCCGACCGAAAAGTGGACGAGGACATCTCGAAACGTCTCGGGCTGAATCACCAGGGGTCGAATGCCGTTGACAATCTCATCGGCTCCTCCCATATCTCCTTCAACGTGCCCATCTTCCTCAGCCTCGTTCTCTCCTTCGTCGGAACGATCGCGGTGGCAAGATCCGTGCAGACCATCTATGAGCGAAGCTTCGATCTCCCCCCGGTCAGGTCACGATGGAACCTCCCCCGGTGCTGCGTCTGGGTCGCAGGCGTCACAGGCTTGCTCTTTCTCGACGTGGTGACCGCCCCCCTCCTTCGCCATCTGTCGGCCGGCCGACTGCTGTTGGGATTGTTCAACTTTGTCGTGCTCACCCTCTTCTTTTGGTTCAGCTTCCGGTGGCTCCTGGTTGGGAGGAAGACCTGGTCGAGCCTGCTTCCCGCCGCGGTGGTGACCGCGGTATTTTGGATCGGATTAAGCGTGTTTTCCACGTTCTACTTCTCATCGAGCCTGGTCTCCGATAGCCGGCTCTACGGCCAGATCGGGGTGGTGTTCACCCTCACCACCTGGTTCATCGCTATGGGAGCAGTGATCACCCTCGGCGCTGTCCTGGGAGCTGTCCTGCAGAAACGCAGACGCCACACTCCAGCTGATCGTGAAGGCGGTCGGACAGCGAAATCTTCATGAGCCACGTCAGGTGGGCCGGTCCGAGTCTCCCGTGGGACCCGGTCCCTCGTTGATGGCCACCAATGCCTCGTCAATGTTCGAATAGAATTGGTCACGGTCGAGCGTCTCGTA
>DATMMO010000421.1:0-7455 GCA_035569695.1 Acidimicrobiales bacterium
ACACCCAGGGCCCCGTCCCAAGTGTGACAAGCCTGTATCGGCGACCACCGAATCCGACGCAGCCCGTCGGGCGCGGGCATGGTTCCCGTGGGGTCGAAGACGAGGCACTCACCGAACCGTGATCGCGCCGTTGCCGTGGCCGCGGTCACGTCCGGTTTGGTCGACGCGCTGACCACCGGTCCGGCGGCGACGAGAAGGTTGGGAATGATCAGTGAGGACGTCTTGCCCGAGCGCGGTGGACCGAGAACTAACACCGATTGTTCGGGTGGAGCGAACATCCAGTCGCGTCCGCGATGTCCGAGGTATACACCGTGACCCGACGCGATCGACGCGTTTTGTGCCGCGCGATGGGCTGTTCCGGCGAGTTGCGTAAAAGTTTCTTGATGGGGTGTTTTCATCATTCAGCCTGTCGTGAGAGCGCCGAACCCCTCATGCGCACCGTCTGAGGTCGTGGCAATGGCATCGCCGGTCGCCATGGCAATAAAGCCTTGCAAACAAAGGGCTTTTCGTCCATAGCTTGGGGAAGAAAAGAGCGAGAACGCGGCGACGGCAACGTCTATTGCGCGTTGCTCAGCGCCTCGCGTGGCGTGATGAGAGTGTGCGTTTGCGCGCGTACATCCTTGTCACGGCGGCGCAAATGCTTGACCTGGGCCGCAAAAACCATTTTGATTGTTATCGATTGCGTATCGCTGAGGAGGTGATTGTGAACAAGTCACAACTCGTCGGATCCGTCAATGCGTCGACATCCCATAGTCGCCGTGTCGTCGAAGAAGTCGTGGATGTCTTGTTCGACACGATCATCGCCGAGGTTCGTTCTGGACGAAAAGTGTCAGTCATCGGATTCGGGACATTCAACCCGGCCCGTCGTGCCGCACGGATCGGAAGGAATCCACGAACCGGAGCAGTGGTACCGATTCCGGCGTCGAAGGGCGTCCGGTTCGCCACCGGTTCGACGTTCAAATCGGCGTTGAATCCCAAGGAGGGAGCACCCATGGCAGTAAAGAAAGCAACGAGGAAGAAAGCAGCGGCTAAGAAGGCTCCGGCCCGAAAGACCGCCGCCCGCAAGAGCACGGCCAAGAAGGCTCCGGCCCGCAAGACCGCCGCCCGCAAGGTGGCCGCCAAGAAGACGACGGCCAAGAAGGCGGTCAAGAAGGCAGTGAGAAAGGCCAGCGCCAAGAAGACGACGGCCAAAAGGGCCGTGAAGAAGGCCGTTCGCAAGACGACGGCCAAGCGGGCTCCGGCCCGCAAGACGGCAGCCAAGAAGGCCACCAAGCGGGCTCCGGCCCGCAAGACGGCGGCCAAGAAGGCCACCAAGCGGGCTCCGGTCCGTAAGACGGCGGCCAAGCGGGCACCGGCACGCAAGACGGTGGCCAAGCGGGTCACCAAGCGCGCTCCGGCCCGCCGGGCGGTCAAGCGGCGGTAGCTGCCATCACCGACTCACTCCGCCCGCCTGGCTCTGCCCGGGGGACGGAGGTACGGGAATAGGACAACGGGGACCTTCGGGTCCCCGTTGTCGCGCTGTAGCCCACGCCGTGCCGGTCGGTCCGATCGGCGGGGCGGTCCTGTCGCTCAGAGGTCGGTCATGAGGTGGAACGCCTCGCCCGCGGGCACCGAGGCAATGGCGCCGTGGGCGCCGAGCTGGTGGCGCACCCGGGCCGCGAAGACCTCGGCCTCGACGCCGCCGCCGCCGGTCTGGCCGATACCCATGGTGCTTCGTTGTTGGCTCAGGTGGCACAGCAGCGCCTGGATCTTGATGTCTTCGAACCCAGCCACGTCCTCGACGTGGTTGGGCTGGTCCGGCTCCCACAGCACCAAGGCGTCGAGACGGTGGGGGGAGAGGCCGAGCTCAGGGAAGAAGTGCGGATCTCGGGCCGCAACCAGTGCGTCGATGGTGAGGAACCCGGCGGCGCGATGGTCGGGATGCAGGCGGTAGCGCCGCCAGGGATCGTGGCCCAGTATCACCGACGGCCGAACGGCACGGATGATGCGGCACACGGCACGACGCTCGTGGGTTCCGGCCACCAGCTCGCCGTCGACGCGGTCGAGGAAGATGACCCGGTCGTCTCGAGCTGCTCCGGGACCCGTGCGGCCATCGATGATGTCGGCGGCGGCCAGGCACTCGGCTCGTCGTTCGGCCACCAGATCGGACAAGCGGCGGTCCGGGTCCCAGGACCCCTTGGATCCATCGGTCAGCACCAGGTGGTGCACCCGACAGCCGGCCCGGGCCCATTTGGACAGGGTGGCCCCGCACCCGAATTCGATGTCGTCAGGGTGGGCGCCGATGGCCAGCGCGCTGTCGGGTATGGCGAGGTCGGTTGACGGCGGCCCGTCGAGGGGCAGGTCTCCCACCGGGAGGCCACTCGGGCCTGATCCTGCTGTCCCCGATGACGGTGTGCCCACGGTTGGTTGGCTCGGCCCGGCTCAGCGGCTGCCGCGGACGGGGACGACATCGGCGGGCTCGTCGACGTCCCAGGCCAAGTCGGGTTGGTGCAGCACATGGTGGGGCAACCCGATGCGATCGACCTCGGCCCGGTGCCGGGCGAACGATCCGGGCCCGTAGGAGAAGCGGAAGCCGGCATCGGAGGGTAGGGCGATGACGTTGGTCCCGTTGCCGAACCGATCGGGGACCAGGGTGATGCCCGGGGCCCGTCCGACCAGCTCGAGCCCGTTGGCCCGTGGGAGGTCGGCATGGGCCACGATGACTTGAACCACCCCGGCCAACCGCAGCCGGTCCACGCCGGCTTCGACCGCTCCGTTCAGGCCGCGCCCCGGCTCCCAGATGACCAGCGCCCCCAGGCCGCGTGCCCAATCGGCCACCTCGGTGTCGTCGCACACCACGGCGACCGGGAGGGGACGGGCGGCCCACAGCACCTGTTCGGCCATGGCCCGGGCCAACAAGGCCCGTTCGCCCGCGCCGAGGGCAGCGTCCAGTCGACGCTTTGCCTGATCGAACGCCTTCACCGGAACCAGCACTGCCGACTGCGTATCGAGCTGCAGGGGCGGGCTCAGATGGGGCGATCGCATGCCGGGACCGGCCACCCGGTCAGTGTACGGCGCCCGCCGCCGGTGTCCATTTGGCCACGGAAGTGCGTGAGTCGGTGGGTGAGTCAGAGGGTGCGTCGGTGGTTGCGTCATCCCGGCCCGGCAGCCGAGGCTTTAGTGTGGGCTGCGTGGCCGGGAGAGTTGCCGTCATTGGCGCAGGCTCATGGGGGACCACGGTGGCGTCACTGGTGTCATCGAATACCCCGACAATTCTGTGGGCCCGGAGCCCGGAGCTGGCTGAATCGCTCCGGACCGATCATCGCAACCAGGGCTACCTGCCCGACGTCACGCTGCCCGACGGCCTGGAGGCCACCGCCGACCTCGACCGAGCAGCGGACCGCGCCGAACTGGTAATCATGGCTGTTCCCTCGCACGGCTTCCGGGCCGTGCTCGCCGACCTGGCCCCGTCGGTCGTTTCCGGGACCCCGGTGATCAGTCTGACCAAGGGACTGGAGCAGGGAAGCCACCGCCGGATGACCCAAGTGGTGGCGGAGCTGTTGCCTGAGAGCCCTGTCGGTGTGCTCACCGGCCCGAACCTGGCCTCCGAGGTCGTCGCCGGCCAACCCACGGCCAGCGTGGTGGCCCTGGCCGACCAACGCCTGAGCGAGTGGGTGCAGGGGCTGCTCATCTCCCCCCACTTCCGGGTGTACACCAACATCGACGTGGTCGGCTGTGAGATCGCCGGCGCGCTGAAGAACGTGCTGGCCATCGCAGCGGGCATCTCCGACGGCCTCGGGTTCGGCGACAACACCCGTGCCGCCCTCATCACCCGGGGCCTGGCCGAGATGGCCCGCCTGGGTATCGAGCTGGGCGGCGCCGTCACCACCTTCGGCGGTCTGGCCGGCGTCGGTGACCTGGTAGCCACGTGCACCAGCACGAAGAGCCGCAACCGTACGCTGGGCGAGGCCTTGGGCCGAGGACGCGCCCTCAACGAGATCATCGCCGACATGCGCATGGTGGCCGAAGGGGTGAAGACGGCCCGGCCCATGGTCGACCTGGCCGCCTCATACGATGTGGAGATGCCGATCGTTGCCCAGGTCGCGGATTTGCTCGATGGGCTTCGCAGCCCGGCTGAGGCCATCGCCCAGCTCATGCACCGTCCCGCAGCCAAGGAATTCCCGTCTTCGTGGTCTCAGAGCACCGGGCGTACCCGGTCCACCGCGGCGAGCGGGCCGGACGGGAGCGCCGACCAGGCATGAGCATCGACTGGTCGATCCCTGACCGGGCCGGCCTGGCCTGGGAGGCGAGCAACCCGGACGACGCGCCGCCGCCCACCGAAGCCGAACGGCGAGAGCATGCCCTGGCTCGGGTCCGGTCCCTGTTGTTGGACCTCGGCACCACCGACGAGGAGATCGACGACGCGGTTGCCGACGACGTGGTCGACCTCCTGGTCGTCGACCGGCTGCTCATACCGGCCGAGCGGCGGATGACCCAGCGCGAGCTGGCCGAGAGCACCGGGATGTCCGAGGACCTGGTCCGGCGACTGTGGCGGGCGCTCGGGTTCATCGATGTGCCCGAGGACGAGCGGACCTTCACCGAGATGGACGTGGAAGCGGTGGAGCTGTTCCAGGTGATGGTGGGCCTCGGCCTCGCCGATGTGGACACGACCCTCCAGCTGGCCCGGGTGATCGGCTCCTCGATGGCCCGGATCGCCGATGCCGAGGTGGCCCCGGGAAGCACGCCGATCATCGTGCCCAGCGGCGACAGCGTCATCGATGCCGATGAGTTCGCCCGTGTGGCCAGCACGTCTCTCCCAGCCATGGGCCGGCTGCTCGAGTTCGCCTGGCGTCGCCATGTCCAAGCGGCCACCCGGCGGGCCATGCTCATCCGCACCCGGGGTACGGTCGAGGGCGTCAGCCCCACCCTGGCCGTGGGCTTCGCCGACATGGTCGGCTACACCGTCTTGAGCCAGCACATCGAGGAGGCGCAGCTGGCCGCGGTGGTCTCTCGGTTCGAGGAGCTGGCCTACGACACCGTCACGGGCCTGGGCGGGCGCGTGGTCAAGATGATCGGTGACGAGGTCATGTTCGTGGTGGAGTCGGCCACCGCCGCCGCCGAGATCGGTCTCGGCCTGTCCGAGGCTTACGCCGACGACGAGCTGCTCTCCGACGTCCGGGTGGGCCTGGCCATCGGGCCGGTGCTCATCCAAGACGGTGACTTCTATGGCCCCGTGGTCAACCTGGCCAGCCGGGTGGTCAACATCGCCAACCCCGGCACCGTGCTCATGTCCGATGAGTTCCACTCGCAGCTGGAAGCAGAGATCGAGGAAGCCAACGGAACAGGCAGAGCAAATGGACAGGGGAGCGCGACCGGGATCGGGACGGAGTTCGTCTCCAAAGCACTCCGGCCCCGGAACCTCAAGCACCTTGGTCGCGTCCAGGTGTGGAAGCTGTCACGGACCGGACCACCGGTTGCGTCGTCGGAGCGGCGTGGCATCATGCGTTGGGAGCGACTCGGCGGCGTGCTTCGTGATCTGGACGACGTGCGGGACAAGGGCGAACGAGCGGTGAGCGGTGAGAGTGTCGGTGACGGCAACGGCGTGGCCGGCAACGGTGATCCGAAGTCGGGGTCAGGGTCGGCGGACTACTCCGACTGAGCCGCCCCCGCTGTGGATGGCCGCTGGTCGAGGCGAACCGTACGACTGCTGTCGGTCAGCCGTCGGTGATTCGGGCGGTGGCGATGCCGTGGGCCCGGAGTTCGAACTGCCCTTCAAAGGGGGAGACCGGACGACCTCGTAGATCGACCAGCCATCCCGAGCGATCCTCGATGGCGACCACGGTGGGGGAGTCCGTCGGGTTGAACACCCGGACCTCGAGGGACCCGGCCTCCCGACGCACGGCCGACACCTCGGCCCCGTCGATGGTGAGAGCGGAGCCGGAGAGCCCGCGCTCGCCGCCGCCGAACGAACCGATGGTCCGCAGGGGAAGGTCGGCCTCGTCCACCAGGCGGTACGGGTCGACCTCACCGACGTGCAGTGCGTACCGGACCTCGATGGGACCGAGCAGCTGCGGGCCGTCGAGGGGGGTCATGGGTCCGGCGGGCAGGGGCCGAAGCGACATGCCTAGCCGCGACAACATCCCCGTGGCCCGCAGCAGGGTGAGGGCCAGCGCGTGGGCCCCATTGTGGCCGGTGGGCGGGTGACCGGGTTGGCCGGAATCGCTGATGTCGACCAGCTCGTACTCGAGGAGTCCCTCGTGGACCACGGTGAGGCCCCCGGCCGACACGAACCGACGGGACGGGAAGGTGGGCAGGCCGAACTCGTCGACCCGGCCTTCCGCCGTCAACCCGCGCTCCACCACATCGAAGGCGCACTCGGCCTGGGAGGTGGTGGCCGGTTCGGGCAGGGGTAGATGAACTCGGAGTCGATGATCCTTCGAGGGGTTGACGAACGCCGTGCGCACCCGGACCAACTGCTCGTCGGCTCGGAGCTCGACCGTGGTGGTCACCTCGACCTCGTGGCTGCCGATCCGAGTCCCGGAATGCCCGCTGACCCGATCGGGCCAGGTGTATCGGGCGCTGATCACGGCGGTGGCCCGCACCGGACCTCGTTCACCGATCCGCACGGTGACCTCGTCGGGCGTGTCGACGATGGTGTCGGTCGCCGGCGGCGAGTAGTTGTAGGTGTCGCCGTGATCGCCCCCGTCGACCAGACGGCCGAAACCCTCCAGCCCGTTGATAGAGAAGGTCCCGGTGGTGGCATCGACGACCACGGACGTCGTCCCGTTGGACAGGGTCACCGACGAGTCTGACTGGGAACCGTCGGCCACCTCGGAGGTCGCCTGCTCGGCGCCAACCGGGTGGATCAGGGGAACCGGGGTGAGGGCCTGCCAGCCGTAGGCGGGAACGTCGGCCACCCGGGCCAGGATGCGTCGAATCGGTGGTTGATCGAGCCGCAACCTCACCTGGGTGTCAGGGCGAGCGGTCAACCGGGTGAAGAGGTCGCGCTTGATCTCCTCGACCGGCACCCCGTCTCGAGGTTCGGTACCGATCACGATGGTGATGTCCAGGCCGGTGGCGTCCTCGCCCAACGTGACGTCGGTGACGTACATGTCCGTGTCGATGCGGGCCCCCTGGATGAGCCCCAGCATGTTCTTGACCGTCTCGCCGTCGAACGTCATCATCCCGGGCAAGCCGTATCGCTCGGACAGAACCTGGGTGTGCTCGTCGGCCTGGCCGGCCGCCGGTATGACCACTTCGACCATGCCCCCCCGGCTGCGGGACGACGGATTGACGACGACGGTGCCCGCTTCGGCCATGGACCGGCCCAGGGTGGCCAGGGCCTCGTCGGTGAGTCCCTCTGCTATCTGGCGGGCCTCGGCGAAACGGTGGACCACTGCGTCCACCACTTCGTCCACCGAGCAGGCGCAGATCGAGTCGTGGGCGGCATTGCGGATGACGTTCTTCCAGGCCCCG
>DATMMO010000422.1:0-5252 GCA_035569695.1 Acidimicrobiales bacterium
GCTTCGAGGATCGGATCCCAGTGACCCGAGAGGAAGCTCGGCCACCCCTGAGCGTGCGGCGCTTCGAGGAAACTGACGGCCCGGAACCCCTTTTTCCCCATACGGTGGACTTCGGCCACGGCCAGATCCACGTCCCACATCGGGACGATCCCGAGCGGAATGAACCGGCCAGGGTAGGTGCCACACCACTCGTCGATGGCCCAGTCGTTGTAAGCCTGCAGCATCACCAGGGCGAGCTCTTTGTCATGCGCCTCGTGGAAGGTGCGGGCGTTGAAGCCGGCCATGGTGGGGAAGCACATCGATGCCAGTACCCCGTTGGCGTTCATGTCACGGACCCGCTCATGGACGTCGAAGCAGCCCGGGCGCAGCTCGGTGTAGGCGCCGGGATTGAAGCCCCATTCCTCCCGGGGCCACCCGACCGTGGCGGCCATGCCGAACGGCGTCGCCGTGCGCTCGCCCTGGAATACCCATTCGTCCACCCCATCCTCGCCACGGACGACCTTGGGGGCCTGGTCGGCCCACTTGGCCGGGACGTGGTTCTTGTACATGTCGGGCGGCTCGATCATGTGGTCATCGATGCTGACCAGGATCATGTCTTCACTGCGCATGGTGCTCGCCTCTCGTTCGTTGGCGGTCTGTTTCGAGTCTGAACCGAGCCGCCTATCTCAGAGTACTACATGCACTAAGCAGACCTGGTATCCTAGGTGAGTGGAGAACTTCAGACCTAGCTATCGGGGGGGAACACATGCGTTTCAAGTTGACCAAGGCCGTGATAACGGCTGCTGCCGTGGTCGGACTGGTGACATCAATCGGGGTGCCCGTCACCACCGCGTCGGCGACGCCGACCCTCGCCCCCATCAAGATCGCCTTGATCACGTCGTTAACCGGGGTCGCCTCCTCCCAGTACCAGGGTGGACCGGACGGACTCCTGGCCCGCATTGCGCTGCAGAATGCTCAGGGTGGCGTCAACGGGCACAAGATCGTGCCCATCGTGATCGACGACCAGAGCAGCCTGACCCAGGTGGTCACGGCCACCCAGCAAGCCATGGCCGATGGCGCCATCGGCATCGTGGCCGTCACCGCGTTCTTCTTCGCCGCCTACAAGTACCCACAGAAGGCGGGCATCCCGGTGACCGGTGCGGCCACCGACGGCCCGGAGTGGGGCCTGCAGCCCAACACCAATATGTTCCCCACCGACGGGCTCGCCTTCCCGCACCCGACACCGGTGTATGCCGCTCTGGGCAAGTTCTTCAAGTCAAAGGGGGGCAGCTTCATCGCCTCCTACGGCTATGGCATTTCGCCGACGTCGTCCGACTCGGCCAAGTCGGCAGCCAAATCGTCCCAGATCGCCGGGCTGAAGGTGGGCGTGCTCGACACCTCGATCCCCTTCGGCGGCGTGAATTTCACCAGCCAGGCCTTGACGGCCAAGACGAACCACGTCAATGCTCTCTACGCCGGATTGGACAACGATTCCAACTTCGCCCTCATGACCGCGCTGAAGCAGGGCGGGGTAAAGCTGAAGGTGACCGAGTTCCCGACCGGGTACGAGCCTGACATCATCAACACGCCGGCCTGGCAGGACGTACAGGGCGCCTACTTCGAATCCTATTTCCGGCCGACGGCCATTCCCAATGCGGGCACCATCCAGATGGCCAACGCCATGTTGAAGTACCAGCACCGATCGCTGAAGGACTTCCCGACGCTCGACATGTACGAGTCCTGGGCGGGGGCCGACCTTCTGATCAAGGGCCTGCAGCTGGCCGGGAAGAACCCCACCGCGGCCGGGGTCATCTCCGCATTGCGCACGGTGAAGGCCTATACCGCCAATGGCCTGTTGCCCGTCCCCACCAACTACTCCCTGGCCAACTTCGGCAAGGCCCCATTGGTCACCTGTGGTTGGTTCATGCAGGCGCAGACGAGCGGCTTCGTGGCCAACAGCACCCAGCCAACGTGCGGGAAGATCATCCCGGGCGAGACGTAGTAGATCCGATTGGCCGTCCAACCTCAACCGAAGAGGTCGATGCGGACTGTCTCGTCGATGCCCTCTTGCATGGTGGCGCCGACGGCGACGATGTGGCGGCGCCAGTAGTCCTCGGCGACTTGCTCGTCACCGGCATCCACCAGGGCGATGACCCGCTCCATCGCCCGCAGGGCAAGGGTGTTCGCCTTCACGCCCCGGGTGGGGGATTCGTTGAATCTTGCTTCGACCCTGGCCACGTGGGCATTGATGACCTCTTCGAGCATCTCGTGTTGCAGAGTGAGCGTCTGGTTGCCGGCAAGTTGCACGAGCAGTTTGCTGAAGTCCCATGCCAGTACACCGAACCGCGAGAAGTCGTCGACCGCCGGGGCAACGTGGCCCACGCACTCCGAGAGCTCTTTGACCAGTGGTGCTCGTTTCCGGAATGACGTGATCTCCCGCACCGCGCCCGGTTCGAGAATGGCCCGGGAATAGACGACGTCCCGCAACGTGGTACCACGCCATTGGAGCAACAATCCGAAGTACTGGGCGGCGACGCGGGCTTGGGGGGCTCGCACACTGGCTCCGAGCCGCGAGCCCCGACGAAGCTCGATCAAGGACTCACTCTCCAGGATGCGCAACGCCTCGCGAAGGATCCCCCGTGATACTCCGTACTCGCTCATCAAGTCCGGCTCTGCTGGAAGCGTGTCGTCCACCGCCAGCTCACCGACCACGATGCGACGTCGGACATCTGCCGCCACCAGCTCGGCCATCTTCGGCGAGTGCAGCTGCCTGGTCGTTCCCCCCGAGCTGGTCGTCCCCTCGGTGCTGGTCATGGCGAGCCGTGGGTAGGACTGCGCAGAGTCAGCGGTTGCTCGGTATCCATAAGTTCGGCCATCCTGCTCGAAATGTAGTGCATGCCCATGATGTCCGTGGTCATATTGGACGCTCGCTTCGCCTGGCGCAGCACCGGCGGATCAACGTCGGCGATCTCCGCGGCAAAGGCGCGAGCAGCATCACGAAGCTCCTGGCGGGGATAGAGGCGATTGACCGACCCCATCTCATAGAGGCGCTTCGCCGGCAGGCGGTTTCCGCTCCAGATCATCTCCTTGGCCAGCCGCGGCCCGTAGAACCAGGTATGGAGGTGCGACTGGATGCCACCGATTCCCAGCGCGGCGGTGGGGTCGACGAAGAACGCGTCGTCCGAGCAGAAGATGAGATCGCACGGAAAGACCATTCGCTGACCCCCTCCGACGCAGCCGCCCTGAACGGCGGCGATGGTCGGCTTGGGGATGCTCCGCACCAAATCGAACTGATCCCAAGGCGTCAACCGAGGTGAGCCCGTCGGGCGCTCTTGCCTGTCGTTGCCCAGGTACGCCCCGGCGCAGAAGTGCTTGCCATCCGCTTCGAGGACGACAACGCGAACCCCAGGGTCAACGGCGGCACGCCCCCAGGCGGAGTCCAATTCGAAGAGAAGCCGATCGTCGTAGCTGTTGAAGGGCTCGCGGTGCAGCGTGATCACGCCGACTGCACCCTCGCGAGATAAGGACACAAACGACGATTCCCCGGGCACCTGTGCCAGGTTACTACAGTCACTAGGAAGACCTGGTATCCTAGGTATGGGTTCAGGGTCGAGTGACTACCGAGGAAGCAAACCATGGCCGATGGGCGAGAAATCACGGGAACGGGCATATGGAGCGTCCACCTGCGCTACGGCGACCCGGCGGAAGTGAGCGAGGCGGCGGCCGAGCTGGAGGAGCTCGGATACACGGCTCTGTGGATTCCTGACGCGGGGGGCGACGTCTTCGAGTCGATCGAGCGGCTGCTGCAGGCGACCCGGTCGGTCATCGCCGCCACCGGTGTCCTCAACCTGTGGATGCACTCGCCCGAGGAGACAGCCGACGCTCACGATCGGTTGACCCGGACCCACGGGGACCGGTTCCTGGTGGGCATCGGCGTCAGCAATGCGGCCATGGTCGACGCCATGACGGAGCCGGGCCGCTACCGCAAACCCCTGGCCGCCACGGCGGCGTATCTCGACGCCCTGGAGGCGGCACCCACTCCTCTGCCTCGCCAGGCCACGGTTCTCGCCGCCATCTCGCCCAAGATGCTCGAGATCGCCCGAACCCGGACCGCCGGAGTGCATCCGTTCAACGTCACACCGGAGCACACCGCGCTGGCCCGACAAGCGCTGGGGCCATCGGCACTGCTTTTGCCCGAGCAAATGGTCGTCGTCACCACCGACCCCGATCAGGCCCACGCCGTGGCCAGAGAGACGGTCAGCTACTACCTCCAGTTCTCGAATTACACCAACAACCTGCGCCGCATCGGCTTCGGCGACGACGACTTCGCCGACGGCGGCAGCAACCGGGTCCTCGACGCCCTCGTGGCCTGGGGATCGCCCGAGGACATTGCTGCCCGAGTGCGCGAACACCGCGACGCCGGTGCCGACCATGTCTGCGTCCAGGTCCTCGGGGATCCCAGCCATCTGCGCGCCGACTGGCGGGCCCTCGCTCCCGCCCTCACCGCCCTATGAGTACGCCCCGGATGAACGAACTCACGGGAACGGGCATGGGGTGTGCCCACCTCCACTTGGGTGACCCGGGGGAAGCGAGCGAGGCGGCGGCGGAGCTGGAGGAGCTCGGATATACGGCTCTGTGGATTCCTGACGTGGGGGGAGACGTCTTCGGGACGATCGAGCGGCTGCTGCAAGCGACCCGGTCGGTCACCGCCACCACCGGCGTCCTCAACCTCTGGCTGCACTCGGCCGAGGAGACAGCCAACGCTCACGCCCGGCTGACCCGGACCCACGGGGACCGGTTCCTGGTGGGCATCGGCGTCAGCAATGCGGACTTGGTCGACGCCATGACGGAGCCGGGCCGTTACCGCAAACCCCTGGCCTCAATGGCGGCGTATCTCGACGCCCTGGATTCGGCGCCCACCCCTCTGCCTCGCCGCGCCACGGTTCTCGGCGCCATCTCGCCCAAGATGCTCGAAATCGCCCGGACGCGGACCGCAGGAGTGCACTCGTTCAA
Organism: Acidimicrobiales bacterium; assembly: GCA_035569695.1. Lineage (GTDB taxonomy): Bacteria > Actinomycetota > Acidimicrobiia > Acidimicrobiales > RAAP-2 > DASXMT01. The sequence continues at coordinate 4,993 of DATMMO010000422.1, forward strand.
CGTCACACCAGGGCTCACCGCGCTGGCCCGGGAAGCGCTGGGCCCATCGGCGTTACTTCTGCCCCAACAAATGGTCGTCGTGACCACCGACTCCGATGAGGCGCACGCCATCGCCCGAGAGACCCTCGGCTACTACCTCCAGCTGTCGAACTACAACACCAACCTGCGCCGCGTCGGCTTCGGCGACGACGACTTCGCCGACGGCGGCAGCAACCGGGTCCTCGACGCCCTCGTGGCCTGGGGATCGCCCGAGGACATTG
>DATMMO010000423.1:0-19764 GCA_035569695.1 Acidimicrobiales bacterium
GCACCACGTCCTCCTGGGCGGCGACGAGGTCCTCGGCGCTCACCTCCCACAAACGCGTCCACTGCGAACGAGGAATGGCGAGCCGGCGGAGCACAGCGTCGGCCACCTGCTCCACATCGTCGGGATAGAGAGTGTGGTCGATGCCCGGGCTCTGCAGGATGCACCGGCGGACCAGGCCGGCAAGGGCGGGGGAAGCGAGCAGATGAGCGAGCGAGCCGGCACCGGCCGACTCGCCGAACACGGTGACGTTGGCCGGGTCACCGCCGAAGGCGCCGACATTGTCCTTGACCCATTCCAGTGCGGCCAACTGGTCGCGAAGCCCGCAATTGGTGTCGCCGGTCCATCGGCCATCGGCGCCGGCCTCATCGGGTCCCAGTCCGCCGAACCAACCGAACCCGAGGACACCGAGACGGTAATTGACGGAGACGACGACCACGCCCTCGTCGGCGGCCAGCCCCGACCCGTCGTAGGTCTCGATGCTGGAGCCGCCGGTGAGGTAGGCCCCGCCCGCCACCCAGACCAGCACGGGCCGGTCACCGGGCTCGTCGGGCGCCCAGATGTCGAGGGTTAGGCAGCGCTCGCTGGTGGCGGCGATGTGGTTCCCAGGAATCGTCCCGCTGAACAGACTGGTCGTCGACTGCATGGAGGACGGAGCGAAAGTGGAGGCGTCGCGGACGCCGGCCCAGGACTCGGCGGGTTGGGGCGCCCGGAAGCGCAGGGGGCCCACCGGGTCTGCCCCATAGGGGATGCCGTGGAAGGCTCGCACCGCGGCCTGCGATCGGCCCGCCCGGTAGGAGAGGCCCTGGAGTCTGCCCGTTGCCACCTCCGCGGTGGGGTTCATGAAGCCTCGTTCGTCATCGGGTGTCGCTGTCGAGATAGCGGCGGGCCAGGAGCGAAGGCGCGCAGGCCAGCCAGCCGTCGGCGATCGCCTCATGGAGCGCTTTGTTGGTGACCGCCTTCAGCTGGATGAGGATGGCTGAGTACCCGTCGAAATGAGGAATGGTGAAGAACGCCTTGGGATTGGAGGCGAGCATGGCCTCCTTCTCGGTGAGGTCGGCCGCCCGAACGGCAAGGATGGGTCCCGCGGGGGGAGTGGCATCCCCGAATCGCTTGATGTCCGCTTTGGTGAACGGTCTTTCCCAGGCGAAGCCCTTGCCGGCGACGTACCAGGTGCGGGCACCACGGCGCTCACCTTCGGTGGCCTCGGGCAGCTGCAGGGCCATGCGGGCCGCATCGTCCAGGTTTGCCATCGTGAGCACCGTACCGCTGACGGTCAGGGCGCCGCTCGATGAGTTCAGGCCCGGGTCGGGTCGAACTCCAGCACCTGGGTGAGTCGGATGTTGTTGCCCGACGGGTCCCGGAACGAGGTGTCGATGCCGTAGGCCTGGGCCGTCGGCGGGTCGTTGAAGGTAACGCCGCGCCCCGACAGGTCGTCGTAGCTGGCCTGGCAGTCGTCAGTCTCGAGGAACAACGTGCCGCCGGCCCCCTTGGCCACCAGCTCGGCCAGGGCGGTGCTCGAGTCGGGGTCGAGCATGGGCGGCCCGGGCACGGGCATCAGCACCAGGCCGACGTCGGGCTGGCCCACGGGGCCCACGCAGAGCCAGCGAAAGCCCCACGCCTCCATGGTCACGTCGGAACGGACCTCCCAGCCCAGGGTCTGGGTATAAAAGGCAAGGGCTTCGTCCTGGTCGTGCACCCAGAACTGGGCGTTGGCGATCGTGATCATCGGGATCTCCTCATCCATCGGGTATGAGGTTGACACTAAGAGGCTGTCAGGTCGCCGTCTTCTCGAAACGTGCGGTTCTGGGGTCGGCCATAGGCCTGAGCGACGCAGCGGGGGATGCGCACCTGCGACTCGGCGGGCGGGTAGGTGGCCCGGTAGGCTAGCGGCGTCTGGTCGAACATCCGACGGAAGCTGGTGGTGAACGAGCCGAGGCTCTGGGACCCGACGGCGAAGCAGATGCGGGCGATGGACCAGTCGGTGGTGCGAAGGAGGGTCGCGGCTCGTTCGAGGCGCCGAGTCAACAGGTACTGGTGCGGGGACTCCCCGAACGTTCGCTTGAACTGCCGGCTGAAATGGGCCGGCGACATGCCTGCCGCCGCGGCCAGATCCGCAACCGACAACGGTTCGAAGTACCGCCCGTCGGCCAGGTCTTTGGCTCGAAGGAGGTGCCGAGCCAGCGGCGGGTTGGCCATGGCCCAAGTATGCCCCGGTGCCTAAGCGGCGGCTCCGTTCAGCGCTGCCGTGATGTCATCGATGGCTGCTTGCTCCGCCTCGCTCACGTATTTACCGTGCTCACGGTGGGCCGACGCCACGGCGTGGGCCAGCGTGATGATGAACTGGCGGTACTCGTCCACCTCGACCGGGGTGGCCTTGCCCTGGAGGAGGACGACGGAATCCCGGATGTGCTTCAGTCCGGCCTGTTTGAGCGCGTCGTGGGAGTGAAAGTGGGTGTGATCCCGCTCGGGCTTGGCCGCGACGATCTCATCCAACAACTGGCTCTCGCCGTGCTGCTTGCGCGCCTCGACGTAGGCCTTGGCCATGGCGATGGACTCGCGGAACGTGCCCCCTCGTTGGGCCGTGACCACGATCATGCCCGCGCTCGGCGGTGCTTCCAGCACGAGTTGCCACTCCTCAGTTGAGAAATCGGACTTCGTGGTCATGGCCTGTCTCCGATCGTAAGTATTCGGCGGTCCCGCCCGTCGCCCACACCGTAGCGACTGGTTCGCCCTGGCGGCACCGCGGGACCGGCTCGTCCGTTCAGGCGTACTGCCAGCGTGGAACGGGATCCTTCCCGTCCGGTCGTTCCATGCACTGCACGTCGAACCAAATGGGAAGGAGGTGCTTCACGTAGAATGCATGCACGGTAAGCGTGGGACCGACGAGGTCCTCGTACTCCTTGATACGAAGGCGGTCATCCTTCTCCTGGAACCGCTTGCATTCCGCCAGCACGGAGTCCACCTCGGTGCGGGTCTCCATGAGAAGACCGAGATGGTCATAGCCCGGCGACGACATTGGCTTCGTGCCTTCGGCCAGCAGAATGAACTGCCCATCGTCCGGCCTGAGGAGATGACAGGACTGCCCGACCACCTCGGTGTCCAGCGCATCCCAACCAAGTACGTCGCAGTAGAAGGCGTCAACATCGTCGCGGAACTCCTTGGTGAGAGTTCCCGCCGGAAACGACAGCTCCATATGGTTGAACCGCATGCTGGCCATGGTTCGCTCCTTCTCGCCGAGCGGCTTCCGAGCCCCATGCATCACGGGCTGGTGGCCGCTGGAGTCGAGACTAACAGCGACCGTATCGGCATGCCCTCCGGCTCAGGACTCCGAGCGGCGCAGCAGGATCCCTCGGACGTAGGCCGCCTGGCCCACATGCTGGAGGTCGTCGGCGATCACGCTGACCAGCCGGACGCTCACCGTCACCGGCGGGTCCCACCGCGCGTCTATGACCCGAGCGAGGTCCCCTTCGTTCAGGGTGCTTATGTAGTCCACCGTTTTTTGGTGGACGTCCTCGTAATAGCCGAGCAGGGAAGCGGCGTCGGCGGTGACCTTGGCCACGGTGCCGGCGTCATGGCCGTAGCCGGTATCGAATGGATCGAGGGGCAACCCGAACCGCTCCATCCAGCCGTTGGCCATCCATACCTGCTCGCTGCCGTCGAGCCCGGCGACGTGATCGTCTTGAATTCGGGTCAGGTGCCACGCCAACCAGGCGATGGAGTTGGACTCGGGGTCAGGTCGGAATGCCAGTTCGTCGGGTGAGAGCCCGTTCACCGCCGGGTGCAGCTCGTCGCGGATTCGCTGGAAGGCCTCCACCAGTACCTCAATGCTGGTCATCGATGCTCTCCTCTATTGGGCCCGTCAGTTCGCCTGCGCATCTCCGGCGTCGTCGCAATCCTGGGAGCCTAGCCATCACCGCCCGTCTTCCGACCCTGCCGGCGGCCCCCATCCGGCCCGTCAGCTGGCTGGAGCGAGCTCGACCGAGTCGGCCAGCAGCTCGACCGAACGGAGCCGGGCTTCCGCCGTCGGCGACTGATGGGCCACCATGAGCTCGTCGGCGTCGGCGTGGGTGGCGAAGGCCTCGATGTACTCGCTGACCTCGGCCGGTGTCCCCACCGCCGAATAGGTCACCATCTGCTCCACATGGCGGCCCGCGGGGGAGGCGAGGATCTCGTCCACCTCCTCGTCGGTGAGGCTTCGCCCCCGGCCGAACAGGGACTTGGCCCGACCCCGTTTTGCGGCCAGCAGCTGTTCCTCAGCTGCCGACTTGGAGTCGGCGGCGATCACGTTGACCCCGGCGATGACGTAGGACCGGTCGAGTTGGGCCGAAGGGCGGAACTCGCGGCGGTAAGCGGCGACGGCCTGCTGGAGGGCATCGGGGGCGAAGTGGGAGGCGAAGGCGTAGGGAAGTCCGAGAGCCGCGGCCAGCGTGGCTCCGAACATTGACGACCCCAGGATGTAGAGCGGGACGTTGGTGCCCTGGCCTGGGGTGGCGTTCACTCCGGGGACCCTGGTCTCACCGGTGAGATAGCCCTGGAGCTCGAGCACGTCCTCGGGGAAACGGTCGGCCGAGGCGTTGTTGCGCCGGAGGGCGAACATGGTGTTCTGGTCCGACCCGGGGGCGCGTCCCAGTCCGAGGTCGATCCGCCCGGGATGCAGGGCCTCGAGCGTGCCGAACTGCTCGGCAATCGTCAGGGGGGCGTGGTTGGGGAGCATGATGCCGCCGGCGCCCAGGCGGATGGTGTTGGTGTGGGCGGCGACATGGGCGATGATCACGCTGGTGGCCGAAGAGGCAATGGAGGACATGTTGTGGTGCTCGGCGTACCAGACCCGCCGGTATCCCCAGTTCTCGGCCTGCTGGGCCAGTACGACGCTCGCCGCGAAGCTTTCGCTGGCCGTCTCGCCCTTGCGGATGGGGGCCAGATCGAGGATCGAGAGTGGGATGGTCATGACGGAGTCCTTCGGTTCGCTCGGTACCAACCTATAGAGAGATGTCCTGGACTCGGGTCTGCCGCTGGAGGTGCTCGATCCATCGTTGCCCTGTCCTGGGGGCGGTTCGCGCCCGGGTTGGACTAGGAATGGGTCATTGTGATCGACCAGGCCACGCTGGTGGCTCATCTGTCCGACCTCGTGGGAGCGGCCAACGTCAGCTCGGGCGATGGCATCGACGAGATCGATACTCACGACGAGGCCCTCTCGGCTGAGAGCACCCGCCCGCTGGCCGTGGTGCGCCCCGTGTCCACCGATGAGGTGGCCGCCATCGTGGTGACGGCGGCGGCTCACAGGATGCCCCTCACTGCCCGAGGTTCAGGGACCGGCCTGTCGGGTGGATGCGCGCCGGCGACGGGTGGCGTGGTGGTCTCGTTCGAGCGGATGACCCGGATCCTCGAGATCGACACTGCGAACCAGGTCGCGGTGGTGGAGCCCGGCCTCACCCTGGCCGAGTTGGACGCCGAGCTCGCTCCACTCGGGTTGACCTATCCCGTGTCCCCCGGCGAGTCGTCGGCCAGCCTGGGCGGCAACGTGGGCACCAACGCCGGCGGGATGCGCGCCGTCAAGTACGGCGTTACCCGCCATCACGTGCTGGGCATCGAGGCCGTGCTGGGCACCGGCGAGGTCATCACCGCCGGCGGGAAGTTCGTGAAGTCGACCAGCGGGTACGACCTGACCCAACTGGTCATCGGGTCGGAGGGGACCTTGGCCCTGGTGACCAAGATCCTCCTGCGCCTCCATCCTCGACCCGCCCACCACGCCACCCTGCTGGCCCCGTTCGCCACCATGGAGGAGATCGCCACCGCCGTGCCCCGCCTCGTGAGCACTGGGATCGACCCGGTGGTGGTCGAGTACATCGACGTCATCTCGATGGCCGGCATCACGGCCCGAGCCGGCATCGACCTCGGCATCCCCGAGGATGTCCAGCAGCAGACGACGGCCTATCTGGTGGTCGTCCTGGAGGATCACCGACCGGACCGGCTCGACGAGGACACCGAGTCCGTGGCCCAGCAGTTGGCCGACGAGGGCGCCGTCGAGGTCTACGTCCTGCCCCCGCTGGCCGGGACGCAGCTGATCGAGGCCAGGGAGGCCGCCTTTTGGGCGTCCAAGGCGGCAGGGGCCGACGACCTCCTCGACGTGGTCGTGCCCCGGGCCTCGATCCCGGACTTCCTCACCACCGCCGCGGCCGTGGCCGAAGAGACCGCGTCGCTGGTGATCGGTTGCGGGCACGCCGGCGACGGGAACGTGCACCTGTCGGTGTGGCAGGCCGATCCGGTCGTCCGCCACGCCGTCATGCACGACATCATCGCGGCCGGGATCGACCTGGGCGGGGCCGTGTCCGGCGAGCACGGCATCGGGAGAACCAAGAAGCCGTACTTGGCCGAGTTCGAGGATCCGGCCAAGCTGGCCCTCATGCGACGCATCAAAGCCAGCTTCGACCCCGAGGGCATCCTCAATCCGGGCGCCATCTTCGACCCCGAGCCCGGGACGGGAACCGGCGAGTGAACGGCGCCCAGGCCCTCATCCGCACGCTGGTCGACCGCGGAATCGACACCTGTTTCACCAACCCGGGGACGTCGGAGATGCACTTCGTCGCCGCCCTCGACGACGTCCCGGCCATGCACGCCGTGCTTGCCCTGTTCGAGGGGGTGGCAACGGGAGCGGCCGACGGGTATGCCCGCATGACCGGCCGGCCGGCGGCCACGCTCCTCCATCTGGGTCCCGGGTTGGGGAACGGGCTGGCCAACCTGCACAACGCCCGACGCGCCCACAGTCCGGTGCTCAACATCGTGGGCGACCACGCCACCACCCATTGGAAATACGACGCCCAGCTCCAGTCGGACATCGAGACGGTGGCCCGCAACGTCTCCACCTTCGTCCGCACCTCGGTGTCGACGGCCGACCTCATCCCTGATGCCCTGGCCGCCCTGTCCGCTGCCGTCGGCCCCCCCGGCTCGGTGGCCACGCTCATCCTTCCCGCCGATGTGTCCTGGTCCAACGACGACGGCTTCGAACGGCCCGCTCCCGCGGCACCGGCCCGAGCCGGTGGGGCCGGCGCCGGAACCAGCCCGTCCGAGGATTCGATCGCCGACGCCGCAGCTGCGCTGCGGTCCTCCGAGCCGGCCGTCATCCTTGTCGGCGGCCGGGCCTGCTCGGGAACGGCCCTCGATCGGGTAGCAGACATGGCCGCCGCCACTGGCGCCCGCGTGCTGGCCGAGACCTTCCCGGCCCGCCTGGAGCGCGGGGCCGGTCGCCCACCCATCGATCGCCTCGCCTACCTGGCCGAATTCGCGGCCATGCAGCTCGAGGGCACCCGCCATCTGGTGCTGGTGGACGCCAAGGCCCCCGTCTCGTTCTTCGCCTATCCGGATCGGCCCAGCGACCTGGTTCCCGATGGCTGCACCGTGCACGAGGTGGTCGGCCCCGGCGGCGACCTGGGCGCCGCGCTCGACGCCCTCGGTGCCTCGCTGGAGGTCCCGGCGGGCATCGCCCCGCGTGTCCAGGGGGTCCGACCGGAGCTGCCCACCGGCGAGCTCACCGCCCAGGCCGTCAGCCAAGCCCTCGGCGCCCTCCTTCCCGAGGGGGCGATCGTGTCCGACGAGGGGAACACCTCGAGCCTGTTCGCCCCCGGGGCCACTGCCGGTTCGCCTCCACACGACTGGCTCTGTCTCACCGGCGGAGCGATCGGCCAGGGGCTGCCGGTGGCGCTGGGCGCCGCCGTGGCCTGCCCCGACCGGCGGGTGGTGGCCCTGGAGGCGGACGGGAGCGCGCTGTACACGCTGCAGGCGTGGTGGACCATGGCCCGAGAAGGGCTGGACGTGACCACCATCGTGTCGAACAACCGCTCCTATTCGGTCCTGAACATGGAGCTCGATCGGGTGGGCGCCGGCACTCCTGGTCCCCGGGCCAGGGACGTGCTCGACCTCGCCCGTCCCGATATCGATTTCGCCTCCCTGGCCACAGGCCTGGGGCTCACCGCCGTCCGGGCCGATTCGGCCGAGGGGTTCTCCGACGCCCTGGCCCGCGCCCTGGCCACGCCGGGGCCGTCCGTGGTGGAGGCGGTGATCCCCGGTCTTATCTGAGCATGGCCCGAAAGTCCGATGACTTCTGGTCGGCCGCTCCGTCCCACCAGTGATGCCAGACGCCGTTCTCGAGTGCCGACCTGTAGGGTCTAGGGCTGTGGCCGTGCACGCCCCTGTGGCCCCGACCGACCTGGAACCCTTCCGGAGAGAGCTGACCGGTTATTGCTACCGGATGCTCGGCTCGGGCTCCGAAGCGGAAGATGCCGTCCAGGAGACCATGATCAGGGCCTGGCGCAACTCCGAGAGCTTCGAGGGCCGCTCCAGCGTGCGCTCGTGGCTGTACCGGATCGCCACCAATGTCTGCATCGATATGCACCGCTCGGTGCAGCGCCGGGCCCGGCCCATGGAGATGGGCCCGTCGTCGCCCCCGGTGGAGTCCCGGCTCGGACCGCTCCTGCCCGAGGCCACCTGGGTGACCCCGGTCCCCGACGCCCGCGTCGCCCCCGAGAGCTCGGACCCGGCCGAGATCACCCAATATCGCGAGTCGATCCGTCTGGCCTTCGTCACCGCGCTCCAGCATCTGCCGGCCCGCCAACGCGCCGCCCTCATCCTGTGCGAGGTGCTCCGTTGGCAGGTGGCCGAGGCGGCGGAGCTGCTCGACACCAGCGTGGCCGCGGTGAACAGCGCCCTGCAGCGAGCCCGGGCCACCCTGGGCGCGCTGCCCCAAGGCGAGCACCGGGAACACCTCGATGAGGCCGACGCCGAGCTGCTCGAGCGCTACGTCGACGCCTTCGAGCGCTACGACATCGAGCGATTGGTGACCCTGCTCCACGAGGACGCCATCCAGTCCATGCCGCCGTTCGCCATGTGGCTTCGAGGGGCGGCCGACATCGCCACCTGGATGGTGCAGCCCGGACCGAGCGCCTGCCGGGGGTCTCGTCTGCTGCCGGCCACCGCCAACGGGTGCCCGGCATTCGGGCAGTACAAGCCGGACCCGGCCGGGGGCTACGAGCCGTGGGCCCTGCAGGTGCTCGAGATCTCAGGCGGAAGGATCACCGGGATGAATTTCTTCCTTACCTTGCTGGATCCTGGTTGGTTGTTCGCCCAGTTCGGCCTGCCCCTCCATCTCGACGCGTAGACCAGCGAGCTCGAGGAGCTCCCCCATGGCCGGCGAGACGTCGGCCAGGGTGATCCCGCCACCCAGGCGGGAGGCCACGAGGGCCAGGCGGGCCACCTCGCCTATGGCTCCGATACCGGGGGAGCCCGGGCCGTCGAGCTCGCAGCTGGTCACGACGGTGCCATCGGGTCCCCACACCGTGACCCGGCACCAGCGCTGGAGGGCAACCATCATCGTAAGGACGGGCGATACCGGGCGATCTCATCGGTGGCCGGGCGCCGCGGGCTGGGACCTGGACCGCAGGGCGCCGGTTGAGCCACCATGGGGGCTGGGGTGAAATCGTCCGCCGGGCCCGATGATTTCTGCCCCTCAGGGTCGTCGAACCAATTGCCGTCGAAGCAGTCGACCTATCCACCGGACCACAAGGAGCAATCATGACCACCCGTGACCGTGCCCCCATCGGATCGCCCTGCTGGGCTGACCTGTCGAGCTCCGACGTGGAAGGCGCCCGAACGTTCTATGGCGAGCTCTTCGGATGGGAGTCCGAGGAGCCGAGCGAGGAATTCGGCGGCTACTTCATGTTCACCCGCAAGGGCGTGCCCGTTGCCGGCGGCATGGGTGCCATGGGTGATGACATGCCGGCCACCAACACCTGGACGATCTACCTGGCCTCCGATGATATGGACAAGACCTCGGCCGCGGTTGTTGCCGCTGGGGGCCAGATCGCCTTCCCGTCGATGCCCGTGGCCGACCTCGGCATCCAGCTGGTGCTCGTCGACCCCACCGGTGCCCACCTCGGGGCCTGGCAGCCGAAGGCCTTCCCCGGTTTCACGGTAATGAACGAGCACGGCGCACCCAGCTGGTGTGAGTTGTTCACCCGCGACCACGCCGCCTCGGTGGCCTTCTACCGCTCGGTGTTCCACTGGGAGACGAACACCGTGGGTGACAGCGATGAGTTCCGGTACACCACCATGCAGGACCCGAGCGGCGAGGGCGAGCTGGCCGGGATCATGGACGCACGGGCGTGGCTGCCCGAGGGTACGCCCGCCTACTGGTCGATCTATTGGGAGGTCGACGACGCCGACGCCACCGTGGCCAAGGCCAAGAATCTGGGCGGTTCGATTGTGGCCGACCCCGAGGACACGCCCTATGGCCGGCTGGCGACGGTGGCCGACCCGGCCGGGGCCCAGTTCAAGCTACGCATGGTCACCGGCTAGGGGGCCGGGCGGCCGGTTGTGGCCGCGACCTTGAGTTCCGGACGCCTGACGTACCCTTGAGCATGGCGAATCAGGCGCCGGTCGAGCACGGGCGTGGCCTTGATTATGCTGTGGCCGCCAACCGACGGGCCTGGGAGGACTGGGCTCGAGTCGACCCGCTGTGGGCGGTGGTCACCGCACCCGGGCAGCAGAACGGTCAGTGGGACGTGGAGGAGTTCTTCGCCTCCGGTCGAGCGACGATCGACTCCCTCTGGTCGCAATCCCGATCCGTCGGCCTTCCCGTTGACCACCGTCGGGCCCTCGACTTCGGCTGTGGCGTCGGCCGGTTGTCCCGAGCTTTGGGTGCCCACGTCGAGCACGTGCTGGGCGTGGACATCTCGACCACCATGATTGCATCGGCACATGAGCACAACGCTGCCTATCCGAACCTCGACTTCGCCGTTCATGACGGTGTCGATCTCCGGTGCTTCGAAGACGGCTCGTTCGATGTGGTCTGCAGCTTGCTCGTCCTGCAGCACATTCCATCGGTGGTCGTGATCGAGGGATACCTCCTGGAGCTCATCCGCGTCCTGGCCCCTGGGGGCGTCATGATGCTCGGGCTCCCCAGCCGGGTGTCCGAGCCGGCGAGGCCCAGCGATCTGCGCTCCCGCCTCCGGGTCAGAAGCCGGTTGGCCCATGCCCTGCGCCGACTCGGGGTCAGCCCCAGGTTCCTTTACCGGCACCTGCACTGGCGGCCCGAGATGCCCATGAACGCCGTTTCGCCCGATCGGATGAGGGCGCTGTTGGAGGAGGCCGGTGCCCAGGTGGTCTGGTCGTCGATCTACCGTCCCACCCCCGAGGTCGACGAGTGCCTCTACCTCATCAGTCACTGACCCCACGCATGTGGCCCCCTTCATGCGATGGCGGCCGGCGCGGCCGGGGCCGACGCGTGGAGCAAGGGTCCGCCGGGCTGACGTACGGCCAGATCGCTCAGGGAGCGTTGCCGTCCATGATGAGGCAACTGCCGGTTGCGGTGGCGACGGGCTTGCCCCCGCAGTCCAGGATCTCGGCGCGGGCGAAGGCCACCCGGCGGCCCGGCTTGGTCACCAGCCCGGTGGCGTGGAGTGGGCTGCTGGCCAGGGTGACCGCTCGGAGATAGCTGACCTGCAGATCGATCGAGGTGTAGGCCACGCCCGCCTCCAGGGTGGTCTGGACCGCGCAGGCGATGACCGTATCGGCCAGCGTGCAGGCCAGACCGCCATGGACCATGCCGATCGGGTTGTAGACCGACTCATCCAGCCCGCATTCGAAGTCCACCCGCCCGGGTTCGAGGGCAACCATGCGCATGCCCAAGAGAAGGGCGATGGGCGGGGGCGGCAGCACCCCGTCCCTGATGGCAGCGAGGAATTCGATCCCCGAGAGCTTGCGTCCGGCCGCCGCCGTAGCGGTCGGGTCGTGCCACACCACGGTCTTGCTCCCCGCCGCACCCCAGCCGTCAGCCTTGCCATCGGGCGAACCGAGTTGCTGGGTCTCGGTCACGCCAGACCCTCGGCGGCGGGGGCCATTGCCGTTGGTTCCGCGGCGACGACATCCACGGGGACGGCTTCCCCCCGATCCGCCAGCGCCGGGCGCAAGAGGCAGCAGACCAGCCCGGACGACGCGGTCATGGCGGCCACGAACCACCACAGGTGGTGGAAGCTGCTGAGTGCGGCGGAGACGCTGTGCGGCGCTCCCAGGATCACGACCAGGATGGCCACCCCCACGGCGCCGCCGACCTGGCGAGCAGTCTGGTTGACGGCACTGCCCACGGCGAACCGCTGCGGGTGCAGGCTCGACACGGCGGCCGCGCTGAGCACCGGGAAGGTGAGGCCGATCCCAAGGCCGATGATGAGCGTTCCCGGCAGCCACTCGGCCAGGTACTCGGGACGGAGGCCGACCCGGAGGGCGAACCACGCCAGTCCGAAGGTGAAGACGGCGAAGCCGACCAGCAGGACCCGGCGGAATCCGTAGGTCCGGGCCAGCCGGCCGGCGGGACCGGCCACCACGGCCACGACCAGAGGACCGGGGGTCACGGCCAGGCCGGCTCGGAGGATCGAGTAGTGCCAGACGCTGGTGAGGAACAAGATGTTGCCCAGGAGCACGGCAAAAAAGCCCATAGCGTAGAGGAAGGTGGCGGCGTTGGCCACGCTGAAGGAGCGTTCCGCGAACAGATGCAAGTCGAGCACCGGCTCGCGATGACGGCTCGACCGGTACAGGAACACGCCGCCGAGGATCAGTGAGCCGACGAACGAGCCGATGACCTGCCCGCTCGACCAGCCCCAGCTGGGTCCCTGCGAGATGGCCAGTACCAACGCGGCCAGGGCCGCGCTCAACAGGACCACTCCGGGGTAATCGGGAGTGGCTCGCGACCGGCCCGTAACCGTCTCGGACAGCACGCGTCGGCCCACCAACCAGGCCACGAACCCGACGGGGAGGTTCACGTAGAAGGCCGACCGCCATCCGAACCCGGTGACCAGGAGCGAACCGAGGGACGGACCGGTGGCGACGGCGAGGGCCCCGATCCCGCCCCACAGCGCCACGACCTGTGAACGCCGCTCGGTCGGGAAGGCTCCGAGCAGCAGGCTCAACGAAGCAGGCAGCAGGGCGGCGGCCCCGCACCCCTGGACCAGCCGACCGAGGACCAGCAGATCGACCGAGGGTGCGAGACCGCACAACGCCGAGCCCAGGCAGAAGATGGCGAGGCCGGCAAAGAAGACCCGCCGGCTCCCCAGCCGGTCGGCTGTCCTCCCGGCCACCACCAACAGCGAGCCGAACACGATGCTGTAGCCGGTGATCACCCAGGCCAGCGTGGCTTGCGAGTCGTGGGAGAAGGACCGCTCGAGGGCGGGAAAGGCGATGTTGACGATGGAGAGATCGAGGGAGGCCATGAAGGCTCCGAGGGCCGTGACCACGAAAATGGCGCTGCGATGGGCACCTGGCCCCTGCACTGTGTCGACCCCGGCCGTCGTCGTCAGTTCGGTCATAGAACTCAATCTAGGTGATTGCGTTCTATCATGCAACCCACTAGGCTGGTTCCGTGGAACGCAAAAGCTTCGCCGACATGGACTGCTCGGTGGCCCAGTGCCTCGAGGTGGTCGGTGAGTGGTGGAGCATGCTGATCGTGCGGGACGCCTTTCTCGGCGTCACGCGGTTCGAGGAGTTCCAACGTCGACTGGGCATCTCTCGCAACATCCTCCAGCAACGCCTGGCCACTCTGGTCGATGCTGGGGTGTTCGTTCGGGCGCCCTACTCCGAGCACCCGATGCGTCACGACTACCGGCTCACCGACAAGGGCCGGGATCTGTGGCCGGTCCTCACGGCCATGCGCCAATGGGGCGATCAGTACGCCGCGCCGTCGGGACCGCCCATCCGGGTTTCCCACCAGGCCTGCGGATCGACGGCCGGCGCAGTGCTGGTCTGTGGCTCGTGCGGTGAGCCCATCGGTCCGCGAGACGTGCGTGCCCTACCGGGGACCGGACGGGAAGAGTCCCACGTCATCCCCCCCGCTCGAGCAGCGAACTAACGAGCAGCGAATCCTCGTTCACCACGGGCCGGAGGCTGTCCGGTTTCGGTCGCTCAGGTTCGGAGGGCGACGATGCGGCGTTCGACGATTCGTCCCCGGGCCAGCACGAGCTCGCCGAGGGTGCAGTGCGGTTGGGAGCGCCGGGTCGTGGCTGAACCTGGGTTGAACAGGATCTGTCCCTCGACACCGATTTCGTCACACGGGATGTGGCTGTGCCCGAACACGACGACGTCGGCTTCGGGGAACCGGCGCGCCAGGCGCGCCGGTCTGCCCGCCCGCCGCCCGCTGTCGTGGACCATGGCCACGCTGACGCCGGCCAGGCACAGCACCTTTGTCTCGGGGAGATGACCCACGAGCGTCCGATCGTTGTTGCCGAGCACGGCGTGGGTCGGGGCCACCTCGTTGAGCCGCCTGAGCGTGCCCTCTTCGAGGACATCGCCGGCGTGGAGCACGACGTCGCACTGACGGATCCGTTCCCAGGCCTGCTCGGGAAGGTCGCGTCGAGGCAGGTCCCGGTCGTGCAGATGGGTGTCGGCGAGGACGACGACCCGCACCGAGCCGCTCATGTCGTGCCGGCGGGGCCCTCCCCGGCCATCGCCCTGAAGCCCACGATGGGCGGTGCCTCCAAATAGGCGTCCCAAAAGCCGGGGTCGAAGGCGGCCCGCCCCTCCGCCGACACGTCGGGCATCACCCAGTCGAACGAGGTGAACCCGGCGGCGGCGAACTCGCGCTGGTAGACCTCGGTGGAGAGGAAGTAGTTGTCGATCTCGAACGTGGTGCCGTCGGCGTTGAAGAACCGGTAGGTGACGGTGCTTCCCTCGGAGGGCGTGGCCTCGCCCCGTTTGACGAAACCGTAGGGCCGGTAGCGGTCGTATCCCGCCGGCGGGTTGTCGGGATAGTCGTTGCAACCCACCACCAACCCTCCGGGCTGGACGAGCCGAGCCACGCTCTCGATCAGCGAACGGAGCTGGGCTCGGTCGGCGGCGTAATTGAACAAGAAGGAGCAGAAGGCGATGTCGAACTGCTCGCCCAGCTCGGCCGTGGCCACGTCGGCCACCACGTACTCAGCTCCGAGGGGCGCGGCCTCCTCGGCCTGACTGGCCAGGGCAATCATCTCAGCCGAGATGTCCACCCCGACGACCCGCCTGGCGCCCCGTCGGATGAGCTTGCGAGTGTAGATCCCGTCGCCGCAGGCCAGATCGACAACAGAGCGTCCGGCCAGATCGGGCAGCAGTCCGAAGGTCGTGTGCTCCTCCACGTGGAGACGGAATGGGAGCCGCTTCGACTCCTGGTACTCGAGGCTTATCTTGTCGTACTCATCGGCGACGTGATGGAAATCGGTCATGGCCGAGCGATCGGGGCGAGAAGGACCCCGAGCGTCGCCTGCCGCGCTCGGTGTCCACCGTGATCGTGTCCTGCGTTGGTCATCGGCCCATCGTTACACAGCCGAGATCGGCCGGTCGGGTCGACCGAGGAACGGGTGCTGGCACGGCCAGTGGTGCTCGGGCATGCTTCGGGCATGCCCCAACCCAGCGCGCCCGTCCTGTTCCCGCCGGCGTGGGCGACATGAACATCGTCTTTGCTCTGCTGGCCGCCTTGGCCAACGCCGTGAGCACCACTACCCAACACGTGGCCAGTACCAGCGACACCGTGGGAATAACCGGTTGGCGATTCGTCCGCTACCTGGCTAAGAACCCCCTGTGGCTCTTCGGCTGGGTCGCCCTGCTGGGTGCCTTCGTCTTCCAGGCCATCGCCCTCCACAATGGACTGCTCTCGTTGGTCCAGACCCTCCTGATGACCGAGCTGGTGTTCGCCCTCTTTCTCCGGCGGCTGTGGATCCGACAGGCCATCAGCGCCGCGGCGTGGGCCTCGGCCGGATTGACCTGCGTCGCCGTCTCGGTGTTCATCGCCGTGGCCGAGCCCCGGGGAGGGTTTGCCACCCCCACGTCCGGGGCGTGGACCTCATCGATCGCCGGCTGTGTCGCCGGCGCCGCCGTGCTGGCCCTGCTGGGGACGAGGGGCTCTCCCGCTCGCCGGGCCGCGCTCCTGGCCACGGCGGCGGCGGTGGTCTGGGCCCTCGACGCCACCTTCGTCAAAGCCATGACCGACACCCTCACCGAGGACGGCATCGCCGGGATGTTCCTCCACTGGCCGATCTACGCGGTGGTGGCGTCGGGCATCGCGGGAACGCTCCTGGTCCAGGTGGCATTGCACGTCGGGCCGCTGCGCGTGTCCCAGCCCCTCCTCGTTATCGTCGACCCGCTGGTCAGCATCGTCTTGAGCGTGCACCTCTTCGACGAGCACTTCACCCCGGACGCGGGGGACCTGACCATTGCCTCGGTGGCCTTCGTGGCCATGTGCGTCGGCGTCGTCATGATGACGGTGACGGTGCCCGAGACGATGGAGCGAACGGAACCGAGGAGCCTTCAGGCCCAGTGAGGCGGGGGCTCCAAGCGGCCGGGAGACCTTCAGCCGTCGGCCTTCCAACCGATCGGTCCGACTTGCTCGGCCAGCTCCAGCATCGCCGCTCGTTCACGGCCCCATGCCTGTTCAATGGCTTCGGCCCAACCCTGACGGATCAGGCGCTTGTTGACCACCAGCGCCGTCGTGTCGTTTGCCGCCATCTGCTGGGCCAGGACGAGGGCCTCGTCGAGCACCTGTCCCGTGGGCACTGCGGCGAAGGCGAACCCGTTGGCCACCGCTTCACTGGCGTTGAGCCCGCGCCCCGAGAGGATCATCCAACTTGCTTGTTGCATGCCGACGCGTCGGGGCAGCAGCCAGCTACTGGCCGCCTCTACACAGGTTCCCAACGAGACGAACGGCATCCGGATCTCCACGCCCTCGTCGACCACCACGAGATCGCAGTGGAGCAGGATCGTCGCCCCCAACCCGACCGCCAACCCGTTCACCGCGGCGATCAGCGGTTTGGGGAACCGGGCCAGCTGCTCGAGCATCGGGTCGAACTGCCGACCGAGCTCGGCCGCGCCGCCCGGTTGCCCCATCACCGACAGATCGACACCGGAGGAGAAGGCCCGGCCCCGGCCAGTGAGCACGCACACGGCCACGCCGTCGTCCGCCGCTGCCATGGCCAGCACCTCGGCCAGGGATGCGTAACCGATGGGCGTGAAGGAGTTCAGCTTCTCGGGTCGATCGAGCGTCAGGATGCGGACCCTGCCGCGGTCCTCGGTGGCGATGGCGAACTCGGCCGGCATCTCGCTCATGTCCCTCCTCCGTTCCCGATCGTCCGGCCAACCTACCAATGACTTCCGCTGTCTGATGCCGGGCTCCGATAGCCTGACCAGGGCACGAAGTCGACGGCGAGCACCGGAGAGCAACGTGGCAGATGCGAGTGCAGGGGGCACGGCACCCGAACAGAGCGACCTGCTGGTTGACCGGTCCACGCCCGGAGTGGCCGTGGTCACCTTGAACCGCCCACATCGACTGAACGCGTTGACGTCGGAGATGCTGGCCCGCTTCTACCAGTGCCTGGAGGGGCTCGGTCGGGACGAGACATGCCGGGCCATCGTGGTGACCGGGGCCGGCCGTGGATTCTGCGCCGGGGACGACCTCCGCGACTGGCATCCACCGGACTGGGTCCCGAGCGATATCGGGCCCTTCCACCTGAACATGTACCAGCAGAAGTACGTGGCCCAGATGGTCCCCCGCATGCGGGCCACCCCGCAACCGATCATCGCCGCCGTGAACGGGCCGGCGGCCGGGGCCGGATACGCCCTGGCTCTGGGGGCCGACCTCCGGGTGGCCGCCGACTCGGCCCTTTTCGCCGACGCCTTCGCCAAGATCGGGGCGTCGGGCGCCGAGATGGGCCTCAGCTGGTTGCTCCAGCGGATCGTCGGCGCCACCCGAGCGGCCGAGCTGGTCCTCACCGGACGACCCGTCGACGGGGGGGAGGCTGCCGACATCGGGCTCGTCCTCCGCACCGTTCCCGACGGCGAGGTCATCGGGGCAGCCATCGCCCTGGCCAACCAGATCATCGAGAACACGCCGCTCGGGACCTGGCTGGGAAAGGCCACGCTGTGGTCCAACCTCGAGATCTCGAGCCTGGAGGCGGCTATCGACCTCGAGTCACGGACCCAGGTCCTGGCCCTCGGTACCGAGGACGGAAAAGAGCAGCTCCGCGCCTACCGGGAGAAGCGGACTGCCCGCTATACCAATCACTAGCCGATCGGCGTCGGTGGGGGCGTCGGAGTCTGAAGGCGGGTAGGGCGAGGGGGATCTCGAGTGGCCACGGGGTGGAGACGAGCGACGTCGAGAGGTGGAGCGGTGGCGCTGGTGCTGGTCCTGGGGCTGGGCCTACTCAACGCCCGCTTTGCTGCCGCGGCCAGTCCCGGGCCGCCGTCCGGGGCCGATCCCGGCGCCACCACCGTCACGGTAAGCCCGGCCGCGGCTCAGACGATGGACGGTTTCGGCGCGTCGGGGGCATGGTGGCCGAATGACCTGGACAAGTTTCCCACCGCTGTCCAGGAGCGGGTGGCGCACCTGCTCTTTTCTCCGTCCGGCATCGATCTGAGCACCTATCGCTACAACATCGGCGGCGGCGGGGTGGGCGTCACCGACCCGACCCGGGCCGTGCAGACGTTCTTGAAGACCCCCGGCGAGTATGACTGGTCGGCCGATGCCGGGGGCATGCGCTTTCTCCGTTTGGCCCACGCCCACGGCGTGCCCATCCTCGAGGGCTTCGTCAACAGTGCTCCGACGGAGTGGACGACGAACCACCAGAACTGCGGGGGGAAGCTCGTCCCCGGCGACGAGACTGCCTACGCGTCGTATCTGGCCGGGGTCGTGCACCACCTGCGCTCGGTCGACGGCATCACCTTGTCGTACATCAGTCCGATGAACGAGCCCGACAACAGCTTCGGCACGTGCGGACAAGAGGGCATGGCCGTTCCTGTCGACCAGCGGGCGGCCGTGGTCCAGTCCCTGGGCAGGGCACTGGCCGAGACCGACCCCTTCTCGCGGGTGATCGCCGACGAGTCGAGCCTGGCCACCTTTCAGTTCATCCCAGAGGTGCCTCAGTGGCTGTCGGTGCCGGGAACGTCCACCTGGGTGGCGGCCCTGGCCCACCACACGTACGACTTTCCCACCGACACCCAAGCGGCGCCGGTCTCAGTCCTGGCCTCCCGCTCGGGCAAGCCATTGTGGATGACCGAGATCTGCTGCTACGACGGCAAGGGACCGGGTCCCGTCGTCGGCTTCGGTCAGCAGTACGACCCCACGATGACCAGCGGCCTGTGGTTGGCCGACACCATCTATCAGGACCTGGCCGTCATGGGGGACTCCCAGTTCGACTGGTGGACGGCCCTGTCGAGCCAACTCGGCTGCGATCCCGTCACCGACGCCACCTGCGCCACCAGCCTCAACAATTCGGGGTGGAACGATGGGCTGCTCTACTACGACCCCTCCTACCGCAGCGACGGGAATCACCACATCTACACGACGAAGCGGTACTCGGTCCTGGGCAACTTCAGCCGTTATGTGCGTCCCGGTGCCGTGCGCCACCGCGTGACCGGCGGGCCGGCTGGAGTGGACGTACTGGCCTTCAAGAAAGGGGCGACCTGGAGCGTGGTCGTGGTGAACAACGCCGCTACCGGATCGGCACCGGTCGACCTCCGCATCACCTTGCCTGACAACAGCACCATCCGTTCGACCGGAGCGTTCCAGACCAGTGCGACCAGGGACCTGGCCGCTATCTCGCGCCCTCGGTACCGGGCTGGAGCCGGCGCCATGGTCCGTATCCCCTCGCGGAGCGTGACCACCTACACGTTCGCCGACGCCTGATGCCAACGACCGGTTCGAGCGGGCAGCGCGCCAGCAGGAGTGGGAGAGTGGTGGCGGTAGTGGCGATCGAGACGGGGGAC
>DATMMO010000424.1:0-26502 GCA_035569695.1 Acidimicrobiales bacterium
GACGCCGTGGGACCGGGCGACGTCGTCGCCATCATCGAGTAGGAGGGTCCAGTGGCATGAGCGGCAGTACCGATGGGGCGAAACAGTCAGCCCAATCTGCCATCGATGGTGCGCTCGACTCTCTGATCCGGCTCAGCCACACGATCCACGCCCACCCCGAGCTGTCCTACGAAGAGGAACAGGCGGCGGGGTGGACCGCCGCGGCTCTGGCTGAAGGCGGGTTCACGGTCACAGAGGGGGTCGGTGAGCTGCCCACCGCCTTCAGCGCCGAGTTCGGTTCCGGGCCGCTGGTCGTGGCGGTGTGCGCCGAATACGACGCACTCCCTGACATCGGTCACGCCTGCGGGCACAACATCATCGCGGCCAGCGCGGTGGGAGCCGGCCTGGGCCTGGCGGCCGTGGCCGATGACCTGGGGTTGACCGTCCGAGTGGTGGGCACCCCGGCTGAGGAGGGAGGCGGCGGGAAGATCCTGCTCCTCGAGCGTGGGGTGTTCGACGGCGTGCACGCCGCCATGATGGTCCACCCGTGGCCGACCGAACGGCTGGCTGCCTCCTGCCTGGCCGTGTCCCACTTCGATGTTCACTACACCGGCAAGAGCGCCCATGCCTCGGCCGCTCCGTGGGAAGGCGTCAACGCTGCCGATGCCATGACCGTCGCCCAGGTCTCGCTGGGCCTCCTCCGGCAACAGATCCGGCCCGGCAACCAGTTCCACGGGGTGGTGACAGAAGGGGGATCGGCGGCGAACATCATTCCTGCCGCGGTCTCGGCCCGGTACATGTGCCGGGCGCTGACGTTGGACGATCTCGCCGTGCTGGAGCCGAGAGTGCGGGCCTGCTTCGAGGCCGGGAGCACGGCCACCGGGGCCGGCGTGCGCTACGAGGAGCTTGCTCCGGTCTACTCGCATATGGAGAGCGACCAGGGGTTGCTCGACGCCTACCGGGTCAATGCCGAGGCACTCGGTCGGCAGTTCACCCTGGACGACGAGCGCGCCCCGCCCCCCACCCTCTCCACTGACATGGCCAACATTTCGCTGGCCATCCCCACCATTCACCCGCTCATCGCCCTGGCCTCCGGCGGGGCAGTGAACCATCAGCCCGAGTTCGCAGCTGCCTGTGTGACCGAGTCGGCCGATGCCGCACTCCGCGACGGAGCCCTGGCTATGGCTTGGACGGCCGTGGACGCAGCTACCGACGGCGGATTGCGCGATCGGCTGCTGGCTACTTCGTAGGTGAGCCGGTACTAGGGATTCAGACCGGAGATGATGGCGGCCAGCTCGCGCCACGGCGCGATGGGATACGCCCCGGGAGTGTCGGTGAGGACCTGCATGCACACATGGTCAGCCCCGGCGTCCAGATGTTCCTTGACCCGCCCGGCAATGGCGGCGATATCGCCGCAAGCAACGATCCCGTCGACCAGTCGGTCGCTGCCGCCGTCAGCCAGGTCGGCATCGCCGAAGCCGAGCCGTTTCAGGTTGTTGGTGTAGTTCGGCAGCTCCAGGTAGCGGGCCAGGGCCTTGCGGGCCACGGCCCGGGCGCTGGACAGATCGGCATCCAAGACGACCATCTGCTCGGGGGCCAGGAGCGGACCGGCGCCGAGGGTCGCTCGGGCCTCGCTGGTATGACGCGGCGTGGTCAGATAGGGGTGGGCACCAGCTGACCGATCCCGGGCCAGCTCCAGCATCTTGGGACCCAGCGCGGCCAGAACTCGGTCCTCCGGGCGCACGGGAGGCGAAGCGGCATCCAGCGCATCGAGATAGTCGACCATGGCCGTACGGGGTCGCTCATAGCGCCCAGCACCCTGGGCGTCGACCAGCGGCGCGTGGCTCACGCCCAATCCGAGCAGGAACCGCTCGGGATAGGCGGCACCGAGCCGGGCGTGCTCGGACGCCACCTCGGCGGCGTCGTGCATCCAGATGTTGAGGATGCCGGTGACCACGGGAAGCGTCGTGGTGGCGCTCAGGACTCTGGAGACGTCGCCGAAGATGTCCCCGCCGGCTCCGCCGGGAATCCACAGGGCGCCGAAGCCAAGTGACTCGAGCTCGCGGGCAGCTTCTCTCGCCTCGCCGGTGTCCTGCGACCGGAACTGACCACACCAGATCCCTACTCGCCCCAGATCCATGCTGCTCCCTTCGCTCGCGGGTCACGTCTTTCCCTGCAACTGGAACTTCTCTACGACTGCGACAGAAATGCGTTCCTAGCCGCCCGGCCGAAATTCCCCGAACACGCCACGCAGCACATCGGAGACCTCGCCCAGGGTGGCCATGGACCGGAGTGCCACCTTCATGGGCACCAACAGGTTCTGCGTGCCCCGGGCCGCTGCCTCCACGTCGGACAACGCCGCATCCACCGCCGCCTGATCGCGATCGGCCTTTACCTTCTTGACCGAGGCGATCTGATTGCGCTGCAGCTCCACGTCGATGGGGAACACGTCGGTGGGATCGTTGGTGGCGTCGGCGAATTTGTTGACCCCGATGACGATCTTCTCGTTGTCATCGATGGCTTTGGCGTAGGCGTATGCGGCCTGCTCGATCTCCTGTTGCATGTACTGCGCCTCGATGGCGTCGACCGCGCCGCCCATGCCGTCGATGCGCTCGAGGTAGTCCCAGGCTGCCTTTTCCACCTCGTCGGTCAGCGACTCGACGAACCAGGAGCCGGCCAGGGGATCGACCGTATCGGCAATCCCGGACTCGTAGCCCACGATCTGCTGGGTCCGGAGGGCGATCTTCGCCGCCTTCTCGGTGGGCAGGCCCAGGGCCTCGTCGAACCCGTTGGTGTGCAGGCTCTGGGTTCCCCCCAGGGCCGCAGCCATGGCCTGGACGGTGACCCGCACGATGTTGTTCTCGGGCTGCTGTGCGGTCAAGGTCGAGCCACCGGTCTGAGTGTGGAACCGCAGCAAGGTGGACTTCTCGTTCTTGGCCTGGAACCGCTCGGTCATGATCTTGGCCCACATCCGCCGGGCGGCCCGGTACTTGGCCACCTCTTCGAACAGGTTGTTGTGGGCGTTCCAGAAGAAGCTCAGCCGAGGGGCAAAGGCGTCGACATCCAACCCGGCGGCCAGAGCCGCCTCCACGTAGGCGATCCCGTTGGCGATGGTGAAGGCGATCTCCTGCACCGCGGTGGAGCCGGCTTCTCGGATGTGATAGCCGGAGATGGAGATGGTGTTCCAGGCCGGAAGGTTCTCGGCACAGTAGGAGAAGGTGTCGGTGACCAGGCGCATCGATTGCCGGGGCGGATAGATGTAGGTCCCCCGGGCCACGTACTCCTTCAGGATGTCGTTCTGGATGGTGCCGCCCAGCTGCTTGGGGTCGACGTCGTTCTCCTCGGCCACCAGTTGGTAGAAGAGCAAGAGGATGGCGGCGGTGGCGTTGATGGTCATCGAGGTGGTGACCTTGTCCAGCGGCAGGTCGGCCAGGAGCAGACGCATGTCGGCCAGGGAGTCGATGGCCACTCCCACCTTGCCCACCTCGCCCTCGGCTCGAGGGTGGTCGGAGTCGTATCCCATCTGGGTCGGCAGGTCGAAGGCACAGGACAGGCCGGTCTGACCCGCCCCCAACAGGAATTTGAACCGTTGATTGGTCGACTGAGCGTCGCCGAATCCGGCGTACTGCCGCATCGTCCACAGCCGCCCCCGGTACATATCGGCCCGGATACCCCGGGTATAGGGGTAGTGGCCGGGATCACCCAGCTG
Organism: Acidimicrobiales bacterium; assembly: GCA_035569695.1. GTDB lineage: Bacteria > Actinomycetota > Acidimicrobiia > Acidimicrobiales > RAAP-2 > DASXMT01. Next base: position 3,689 of record DATMMO010000424.1, read on the forward strand.
GGTTTCGGGGTCCCAGCTTTCGAGGTCGTCCGCTCGGTAGACGGGTCGGATCTCGATGCCCGAGTCGGTTCGCCGCTCGTTGGCGGGCGTGCTGTTCGATGCCATGGCCACAGGTTACGGCATCATCCTGCTACCGCCGGTGGGTTCCGGCGCTGCTACCGCCGGTGGGTTCCGGAGCCGATGAGACCGTGACGCTCGGTGGTCCCTACCGCTTCACCGGCCGCTACCGGTACGCTCGCAGACATGAAGGACTCAGACGTAATCCACCAGATCGACGAGCTCGTGGCCGAGGAGCGGGATCTCCACGAACGGGCTGCCGCCGGCCACGCCCTTACCGACCAGGAGCGAAGCCGCGAGCGGGATATCGACATCCATCTCGACGTGCTCTGGGACCTGCTCCGTCAGCGTCGAGCGCTGCGGGGGGCGGGGAAGAACCCCGACGACGCGGTCCAGCGGGGCCCATCCACGGTGGAGGGCTACCGCCAGTAGCGCTGCGGCAAGGACCCAATGGGCCGGAGCGGCCGTTCAGCTGCCGTAGCTGTCGGCGAAACGGAAGCCGAAGATCATGCCGTCGGCCGAATGGTACGGCGATGGAGCCACACCGGGGATGAGGACGTAACCCGCCACCTCGTCGGGGAATGAGATGGAGAAGTTCTGTTTCGCCGTCTGGCTGCCGATCTGGCCGGTGTCGAACGACTTGCCGTCCTTGGTGAACACGAAGCGCACCGCCTCGGGCACGTCACCTGACGACCCTGATACCGACGTGATGTACCCGTGGCCATCGGACACGTTGGCGCCCTGGAAGGAACCACCGTGCGGTGGGTCCAGGGTGCCGCCGGTGCACTGGTGGTTTGGGTCGCAGTAAGCCTGGTCTCCCATGCGAGGTTCAGGCTGTGACCCCACGCCGTAGGTCAGCTGCATGGCGTCGATCCGGTCGAATCCCCACACCGAGATGTGGACGATCGGTTTCTTGCCCTCGCCGCTCAACGTGGGCAGGTTGGCATAGGGAATGAGCCCATAGGAGGGGGTGTACAACACCCGAGTGTTCACGGGGTGGACCGGGTTGGGATACTTCACCGGGTCCATGTATGGCCAGTAGAACTGCTCGTCGGAAACGGCAGGAACCAGGGCATCCGACAACATGGCATTGCTGTTGTAGATCTCGATGTTCTTGTGTGGCCCATCCGCCGGGGTGGGAAGCGCCTTGTGGGCCGCGTCCAACTGTGGGGGGACGTACTTGTAGGCGTCTGAGGTCTTTGACGCGATCTGGGCCTTGTAGTCGGCGATGGCTGCGGCCGGGAGGTTGAACGTTGCCCCGTTGACGATTCCGTCCTTCAACTGGGCAAAAAGCATGTTGTGCAACTGGGCGTACTCGGCCAGCACCAGGTAGGGCCGGGTGGCGGGCTCGAATGCCGGTGCGTCGTGCTCCAACGCGTTGAGCGAACTTACGTACTGGGTCTCGATGTAGGTCTTGTCTGCCTCGGTCCAGGGCTTCGGGGTGGACACGGCCACGACGTAGTTGTGCAGCACGCTGTCGAGCCCTTTGAGGTCGGCTTCGAGATCAGCCTTCGTCTTTTCGTCCACAGCCTGGTTGACCGCGTGCTCGACGTACTCTCGCATCTTGTCCCAAGTGACGTTATGGTCGCTCTCGGAGCCCGGCCACAGGATTTCGACCAGCGCAGCCAGGAGACCGCCGACGACGGGAACCTCACTGACGGCGCCCTGCAACAGCAGCCGGATGATGTCCCAGACGTTTGTGACCGCGCCAGGGCTGGACAGCGACTCCAATGACCCGTTGGCCGGGCACCCGGCCTCGGTGGTGACAGACACCGAGGTGGTGGGAGCGAACTCGTGGGCGAAATGGCCCCCAGCGGGAATGGCGCTGAGATCCGCGGCCGAGCTGGCATCGAACTGAGCGACGTCAGCTTCCGGGAGCAGGCCCTCTTGTCCCTGCACGTTCACATTCGACGTAAAGACCTGGAGCAACGTCCGGGCGCCCACGACGTTGCCCTGGTTCAGGGCGTCGGCCACAAAGGCCAGTTGGAGGTCGAGGGCACTGGCTGCATCGCATGACAGTCCCCACCCGTTGACGATGGCGGCCAGGTCGTCGACCTGGGTGACGTCACCTTGGACCTGGGACGTGATGTCGGGCTCTGATGCCTGGTTGGGCGGAGTGGCTGAGTTGGCGGCCGGGGCCGTGGTCCCCGAGGTCGAGGGATTCGCCGTCGTGGTGGTGTCGGCTTGTGCGATGGGAACGGCCGCCACCCCTACCGCAGTGATCAGCGTTACCAGCGCCACCGCGCTGGTAAGTGCGGCCGACACGAAGGGCGCACGCGTGCGGAGGCCGCCCTTGCGTCTAGCTCCCATCCACAGTCCCCCTCGGTTATTCCTCCAACGACTGCGAATGAACAACCGGACTTTATAGCAGGTCTTGCATCTCGTCGCGACCGCTCAAGCGCGTTCCAGCCATGGCGCGACTCTCAGTGCCGACCCTCCGGTGTCGAACCTCGGTTGCCGACCCGATGGTGCCGGCTTTCCGCCGAGCTGGGCGCGACGCGATCCCTACGCCGAAGCGGGAGCGACGGCGTGGGGCAGGCACAGATCGTCGTACTCGGCAATGACGATCTCGCCGGCGTCAGGGCCGCACGTCGGGCAGGCCGGGTCACGATGGACCTTGAACGTACGGAAGCTCTGCTCCAGCGCGTCGTAGGCCAACAGCCGACCCTGAAGGGTGTCACCGATCCCGAGAAGGATCTTGATGGCCTCGGTGGCCTGCAGCGAGCCGATGATCCCGCATAGCACGCCCAACACACCGGCCTCCGAGCAGCTGGGGGCCAGCTCGGCCGGCGGCGGCTCGGGGATCATGCACCGGTAGCAGGGACCCTCGTACGGGTTGAACACGGTGACCTGGCCCTCGAACCGGAAGATCGAACCGTGGACCACCGGGATCCGCTTCTTCAGGGATGCGTCGTTGACCAGGTACCGGGTGGGGAAGTTGTCCGTCCCGTCCACGATGACGTCGTACCCGTCGATGATGTCGAGGATGTTGTCGGCGCCCAGGCGAACGTCGTAGGTGACCACGTTGACGTCAGGGTTGATGAGGGTGAGCGTCTTCTTGGCCGAATCGACCTTGCGCTCGCCGATCCGATCGGTGTTGTGCAGGATCTGTCGCTGGAGGTTGGAGGCGTCGACCACGTCCATGTCGATGATGCCGAGCGTCCCGACACCGGCTGCGGCCAGATACATGGCGGCGGGCGAGCCCAGGCCGCCGGCGCCGAGCAGCAGCACCTTCGAATCGAGGAGCTTCAGCTGGCCCGTCTCGCCTACCTCGGGGAGCAGGAGGTGGCGCTGGTACCGGTTGCGTTGCTCCGAGCTGAGGGCCTGCGGAGTCGACCAGGGACGGCCCTCGTCCTTCCAGCGGTTGAAGCCGCCGATGACCGAGGCCACGTCGCTGTAGCCAAGATCTTGGAGCGTCTTGGCCGCGAAGGCCGAGCGGGTACCACCGGCGCAGTACACGACCACGTGGGAGGACTTGTCCGGGATCTTCCCCTCGACAGAGGTCTCCAGCGTGCCCCGTGGGATGTGGACGGCGCCGGGCAGCGCACCCTGCTCGTACTCGTCCGGTTCCCGGACGTCGAGCACCACGGCCTTGTCTGTCCCGAGCTCCGCTTCGGCCTGGGCCGGGTCGACCTCCCGGACGGCCGCCTTAGCATCGGCCAACATTTCCCTGAACGTGGGCACAGCTATCACGATCCTTCACTGTCGGCGGTGACCGGCTGGCGCCGAGGTCACCCGCATGACTGTTCGATGTTTTAAACCGTACCAGCCCAGTCAACATTCCCGCCCGACGGTCGGGCCGAGAACCCCCTGGTCGGGGGGTGGGCCTGGGGCCCACTGTCGCTGCCACTCACCCGCACCGGTGACGCTCAGTCGGCGACAGCGTGGCCTGAGGCGATGTCCACCAACCGGCGCCGCTGTACCTGGCCGGTCGGGCCGGTCCGTGGTATCTCGTCGACCAGCACCAGCCGGCGAGGGTGCTTGTACCCGGCCAGGCTCGCCCCACAGTGCTCACGGAGCTCAGCCAGCTCGAGCGTCGTGCCCGGCCGGAGCACGACGAAGGCGGTGACCAGTTCGCCCCAGTCGTCGTCGGGCACGCCGGCCACGGCGGCGTCGGCCACCGAGGCATGACGCTGCATGACCACGTCCACCTCGGCCGGGGCCACCGACTCGCCTCCCGTGCGGATGATGTCCTTCACCCGTCCCACCACCCACATGTACCCCTCGTCGTCCCGTTCGACCAGGTCGCCGGTCCGATACCACCCGTCGACCACGGCCGCCGCCGTTGCCTCCGAGTTCCGGAAGTACCCAAGGAAGGCCTGGGCGCTCTTCACCCACAGCTCGCCGTCCTCGATCCGCACCTGCATGCCCGGGGAGGGCAGCCCCACCGAACCGGGCTTGCGGAAGGTGTCCTGGGGTGGAAGCTGGCACAGCCCGCCGGCCTCGGTGGCGCCATAGCCGATCCACGACGTCGTACCCGGGAAAGCGTCGCCAATGGCCGAGAGGAGCTCGGGAGGTGTGGACGACGTTCCCGTATTGGCCTCCCGGAGGGCACTGAGGTCGTACCCGCTTCGGTCGGCTTCGAGGAGCCGGCGCCAGACGGCAGGAATGCCGTAGAAGCTGGCCACCTGCCGTCGGGCCATGGTCTCGAGGACTTCCGCTGTGTTACCCCCGTCGACCAACGCGTACTCCTGGCCCAGGTACCACGCCCCATGACAGAAGGACCAGCCACCCCAGTGGAATTGCGGGAACATCGTCATGATCGACCCGACCGATCGGGTGGCCGAGAAGGTCCGCATGCAGTTGCTGCGATGGGAGAGCACGCAACCCTTGGGTTGTCCGGTGGTGCCGCTGGTGAAGAAGATGACGTCGGGATCGACCTCGTGTACCAGGGGAAGGTCGACGGTGCTGGGTGACTGCTGGGCCAGCAGCTGTTCCAGGGTGACGTCCCCCTCATGGTGCTGGTCGGTCACCACCAGGTCGGGATCGGCGATGTCGGCCACGGCCCGGAACTCGTCGTTGCTGAACCTCGGGTTCAGCGGGACGAACACCGCGCCCAGATGGGCCAAGGAGTAATAGAGCGTCCCGGCGTCGAGGTGGGTGTCGCCCCACCAGATCACTCGGGCGCCATGGCCGATTCCGCGAGTGGCCAGCACGGCGGTCAGGTGCTCGATGCGGTCGATCAGATCGCCGTAGGTCCACAGGCCGTCCCGGTAGCTGACCGCCACCCGGTGCGGGGTGCGGTTGGCGGTTGCCCGCAGCATGTCGTGGAGTAGAAGCTCGGTCATCGCCCCCCTTGCCCGTCGGTCAGCCGTCTGTCGCCGGAGCCACCTCGGTCGTGACTCCTCGTGATCCTCGTGGTCAGAGGTTGGATTTCAGTTGCTTCACCGGGAACGTCTCCTCGAAGATTCCGGCCACGTAGTCGGGACCGTCGGCGGTGGGAATGATCCACCCGGTCGGGCACATGGTCAGGATCTCCACGAAGCTGAACCCATCGCCGGCCAGCTGCGTCTCGAACGCCCGGGTCAGGAACTTCTTGGTCTGCGCGATGGAGCCGGCATTGTTCACGGCTCCGCGGGCCACATAGGAGGCACCGGGAAGGTTGGAGACCAGGTCGGCCAAGGGGATGGGGAACCCGTGGACATCGGCATCCCGGCCCTCGAGGCTGGTCTTGGTGCGCTGCCCCACCACCGTCGTGGCCGTCATCTGCCCGCCGGTGTCGCCGAAGACGCCGTTGTTGACCATGATGGCCGTGATCGACTCCCCGCGAGCGGCCGCATGCAGTACCTCGTGCAGGCCCTCGGTGGCCATGTCGCCGTCTCCTTGGAGGGTGAACACGGCCGCTTGGGGTTGCACGCGCTTGAGGCCGGTGGCCACGGCCGGGGCGCGGCCGTGGAGGCACTGCAGCCAGTCGATGTCCGACATGGTGGCGATACCGGTGTAACAGCCATGTCCGACCACGCCGATGGCGCGGTGTTCGAGGCCCAGGTCGCTCAGTACCTCGAGCAGGAGCCGCCAGGCCACCGGGTGCCCGCATCCGGGGCATAGGTGGTGATCCTCGGTGATCTGCAGGGGTGGCTTGAAAGGGGCGATCTTGACACTGGCGACCGACGGTGGGGCATCGGTGGGGATCCGGGTACTGGGCATGTCAGGCTCCTTGTTCCATGGCATCAAGGATGGCGGTTCGGATGGAAGACACCTGGAGTCCCTCGCCCTGGCGCATCCCGCTGTAGTCGACGCTCACGCCGCCGATAAAGGCGACCTTCGATCGGTCCGACACGCTGAGGCGCACGTCGTCGAGCATTTGCCCGGCATTCACCTCGTACACCAGGACAGCCTTACACGACGCGGTCGCATCGGCGAGGGCTTGCTCGGGGAAAGGCCACAAGGTGATGGGTCGGAACGAGCCGATCTTGATGCCTTCGGCCCGCAATTCTTCGACCACGTAGTCCACGAACGGGCTCGAGGTGCCAAATGAAATGACCACATAGTCGGCGTCCTCGGTCAAATAGGATTCGTGGCGCTGCTCTTGCTCGGCGACGTCACGGAACTTTTGGGCCATGCGCCGCCACTGGCCGTCGGGCCCGAGCCCGGGAGCATTGGACTTACCCATGGCCCACGACCAGATCTGCCGGGACTGACCGGTCCCGCCCAGTGTCCCGTCAAGGGCCCAGTCCTTTTCGGGCAGGGTCCCGAAATCCCGGGCTGATACGTCGACGCTCATGAACGTGTCGGAGATCAAATAGTCCCCATAGAGGATGACCGGCCCCCGATGCTTATCGGCCAAATGGAACAACAACTGGGTGTGCTCCACTGCTTCGGCGACGTCCTTGGGGGCCAGGGTGATTGTCCGGTAGTCACCCCAGCCGCCACCTCTCGTACATTGGAAATAGTCCTGCTGACCTCGGGCCATGTTGAATACGACAAACGGCACCTCATTGAGGGCAGCCTCGGCAATGGTCTCTTGCATGAGGGCGATGCCTTGGCCACACGATCCGGTGCCCACCCGGGCCCCCCCGGCACCGGCACCCAGAGCCATGTTCACTGCCTCGATCTCACTGGAGGCATTCATGCACACGCCGCCGACCGCGCCCATTTGTCTGGCCATGCTCTCTAGTAGGGGGGTGAACGGAAGCATCGGGTAGCCGGCGAAGAACCGGCACCCGACGTTCAGGGCCGCTTCGGCAACGGCATCGGCACCCTGCATGAGCTTGGTGGCCATCAGCCTGCTCTCCCATCGGTGGCACCCTCGATAGACGAGGCGGGCATGGCCGTCCCTGCCGATGCCAGGTCCTGGGGCTCGTCATAGCGATAGACCTCGAACACGAAGTCGGGACAGACCTCCCGACAAGCACGGCAGGCCGTACACCCGGCGAACAGCACCGGGTATCGGGTGCCCAAGACGTTGACCTCGTCGGCCTCGGACATGGCCAGCACCCCTGGTCGACACGCAGGGATGCACAACTCACAGCCCTTGCACCGGTCGACGTCGATGACCACGGTGCCACGGGTGCGGATAGAGGTATCGGTCACGAGCCGGCCCCGCTCACTGCAGTGGTGCGTTCCCACGCCGATGTCGATTGGCCTCCGGCCTCTTCGACTCCGGTGCGCAGTGCCTTTTCGTTGGCCACGACATGCTCGGTTCGATATGGGGGAACGAGTTCTTTCATGGCCGCAACCAGGGCATCGATACCTACGATCCCCGTCGTGGCACAGAAAGCCCCGAGTAGCACCATCGAGGCCCCCATGGGCGCGCCCAGGCGCTCGGCTGCGATCTCGCCGGCGGGGATCCGACTAACGACGAATTCGGGATAGACGAAGTCCTCGTCGACCAGGGAGGAGTTGACCACGACGGGGCCACCGGGGCGTAGGAACTCCCGGGTGGACTCCCAGTACTGCGGAGACATCACGAACCCGGCCCATGCCGAGGGCAAGATAGGCAGCGCCCGCATCTTCGACTCACCGTCGGCCACCACGATCGATGCGTCGGTCTGGCCGCCCCGGATGGCTCCGGCATAGTGCCCACACAGCATGGCCTGGCGACCCTCGAGCACGGCGGCCTGGGCCAGGGTCTTTGAGCACAGTTGGATGCCCTGGCCCCCGACGCCCGTCATCATCACCTCTACCTGCATGAGCACACCCGCATGAATTCGTCCCGATCATCCATTCCTAGGCATTATATATCACATATGATAGATGAATGCTGCACGGACCTCAGCTAGGTCGACCCCAGTACGTCCCATGTAATCACCAGTAGTACGGCATCCGCTACGAAGTGTGACGACCGCACCCGTGAATGGAGGAGAGGCGACCCAGCATGGGCGCACGGCTTCACTGGTCGACGACGACGTCGCACCCATCGTTACCCGGTCGTGATCTGACGGGAGGCGAACTTCCAACCATCATCGGTCCGGCGGAATCGGTCGAAATAGTGCCCCATGGAGCGCACCTGAGGTTGACCCGTGGTGTCGGTCACGAAGAGCCAGTACGACTCAGCCTCCGCCGTTTCGTCACTGAGCACCCGGACGCTCAGCGTGGTGTTGACGTGCCGCGTGTTGGTGCCTGGGCCCTGAAACCGGTCGTTCCGTCGCTCGAAACGGTCGGCCTTGATGGCATCCCGCCCCATGTTCTGGCTGTGAGCCAACCCTTCGCCGTCGCCGGGGAACTCCCAGACGGCGTCCTCGGTAAAGCACTCCAAGTACTCGTCGAGGTCCTTGGCCATGTCGGCCAGGTGGGCCAGATGGGCCACCAGGTTGCGAATCTCCATCTCATCGGCCAGCTGCTGGATCGCCTGTTCAGTCACCGTCTTCATCCTCCTCGTCTTGTCTGGTGCGGATACTGGTGTCGCAGTGCGCTCATCTGCCCACTGCTAGGTCATCAAATGCGGGGAATCGTTGTTCAACGACGACGCCGGCCGCCTCGATCTCGGCGACCAACTCGTCCACGTAGGCCCTGCTCGGGTGATTGTCCCGGCCGGCTGGATCCCAGACGGCTGTCCAGAACCCCTCGTCCTCCCAAGGTGACTTCGTCGGCTGGGCGTCGTCCTTATAGCGCGGGATCAGGGACCAGTGCAGGTGCGAGGCGTTGTTCCCAAGGGCGGCGTAGTTCATCTTCCGAGGCTGGTGAACCTTGAAAATTGCCTCGGACACCCGGGCCATCTCGTCAAGGTGGAGGGCGCGTATATCGGGATCCAGGTCATGGAGTTCCTCGACGTGTTGGCGCGCCATAAAGACGGTGTGACCCTTGAAATACTGCCCATAGAAGATGCTCACGTAACCAGTCTGAGTCCTGGCCACGACGAAGCCATCTCCGCCGGCGCGTTCTACCGCATTGATCGACGTGCACAAGCCACACGGGTCCGCTGTCATGTATTGATCCCATCTCTCGTCTCTTGATGTGACATCTCTTGGATGGCCATGAAGATCACGGCTTTTGCGCTCGGCGCCAGCCGGTAGATCTGCGAGGTGTTGGCCCTCACCATGTGATCGATCGACTGACCAGCGGGCGCATGGCCGCTGGGAACTCCTCGATGTCCACCGCGGCCACGTCAGGTCGCGCCTTCGAGACCAACCGACCGAAGGTAGTCATCGATAACGGACTCGTAGTCAAGAAGGCGGGTGATGGCCCACTGCCGCTCGGGGTGGTCAGGAGGTTCACTCAGGATCTTCAGCAGTTCGGTATCGGATTCCACGTTGGCGATGATGAACCGACCCACTCCTTCCATCACGTAGACGGCCTCGTAGTTGCCGTTGGCCACCTGAGCTCGACAGTGCTCCCGGTTGGCGGCGATCTCGGTCAGGTCGGCGTCGGCCTGCTCTTCGGTGGTCACCGGCGGATGTGTCCCGATGGCAACAAATCTCATGGTGGCGCACCCCCTTGAACTCGAACCCGATTCCCCATGACCGGGCTCCCCCTACGCTGCATCCTGGCCGGCGGCACGGAACTGGACCATCAGCCGATCGATGTTGGCCATTGTCGTCCGGACGCTCTCCTCTTTGACGGTGTCGTATCCACGGATCAGGTCGGGATAGGCAGCGATCTCGACAGCTAGGTCGTGATTGGCCGGGGTCAGCCCGCCGAGGACTTCGTCCACAACTTCCTCGTACCGCTCGATCAGGCTGCGCTCCAGGCGACGATGAGCGGATCGACCGAGTAGGTCGAGCTTGGTTCCCCGCACCCTCTTCCCGTAGGCCAGAACCCGAAGCGCAGGGAAGATCCACCGTCCGAACGTCCGCTTCTTGGCCCGCCCGGTCCGCGGGTCTCGAGGGTTGAACATCTGGGGAGAGAGGTTGAGCTCGAGGCGATAGCTCCCGGTCAACTCGCCTTGGAGCTGCTTGCGGAACGAGCCATCGGTATAGAGACGGGCCACCTCGTACTCGTCCTTGTAGGCCAGCAACTTGAAGTAGTAGCGGGCCACGGCCATGGCCAGGTCTTCGGACTCTCCGTTCGTCGCCTCCCGCTCACGCCGGTGTACTGCGGCCACCCGGTCCCGGTATCGGGCGGCATAGGCCTTGTCCTGATACTGGATCAGGAACTCGGCCCGCAGTTCGACCGCCTCGGGAAGCGATCTCGTCGGTCCCTCGAGGCTCCGCGTAGTCGCACTCACAGCAGCAGTGGGAGCGTCGGAACCCTGGGCCAACAACTGGATCCGTTGCGGGTCGACCGCGGCGACCCGTCCCAAGTCGAAGGCCAACTGGTTGTCGGCGACCGTTTGGCCGTTCAGCTCGATGGCCCGACGGAGGGACCCCACCCCCACCGGCAGTTGGCCCAGCTGACTGGCAAACCCGAGCATCATCATGTTGGCCATGATGGCGTCGCCGAAGATCGCCTTGGCCCAATTGCTCGCTTCGATACCGGCAACCGAATCGTCGCCACCGGCGCGAACAAGCCGCTTCTTGATCGGACCGATGTCGAAGGCCAGGTCCGGGCTGGTGGCGAAGTCCGACGTGGGCTGCATGTGCTCGTTCAGCACGATCTGGGTCTTTCCCTTGGCGATGGAACCCACATTCTCCGGTAGACCGGTCACGATGGGGTCGGTACCGATGACGACGTCGGACTCCCCCGGACCGATGCGCGAGGCCAGCACGTCATCGTGATCATCGCTGATCCGGACATGGCTGGTCACCGGACCGTTCTTCTGGGCCATCCCCAGCACATTGAGGACCGAGACCGACTTGTCTTCCAGATGGGCAGCCATGGCCAGCACCGAGCCCAAGGTCACGATCCCCGCACCGCCGACTCCGGTGACCAGCACGGCGCACTGACCGCCGGCATAGTGAGGCGCATCCACGCTGAGTGATGCAGCGACGGCGATGGCCGCGTCCCGCCGGTCGCCGCCGGTCTCCCTGACCGCGGCGGCGGGAAGCGTTCGGTTGGAAGCGCTTCGAAGTTCACCGCCGTAGACGGTCACCAGGCTCGGACAGTATCCCTCCAGACACGAGTAGTCCTTGTTGCACGACGACTGGTCGATGCGCCGCTTGCGACCGAACTCGGTCTCGACCGGCTCGATGGAGATGCAGTTCGACTGAACGTTGCAGTCGCCACAGCCCTCGCACACCAGCTCGTTGATGATGACCCGTTTGGCCGGATCGGCCAGCTTCTTGCGCTTCCTCAGCCGACGCTTCTCAGCCGCACACGCCTGGTCGTAAATGATGACGGTGACGCCGGGTATCTCCCGGAAGGTGCGCTGAAGCTCGTCCATCTCCGATCGGTGATGGATCTTCACCCCCGCGGGAAAGCCCACGCCCCTCGGGTACTTGTCCGGCTCGTCGGTGACGACGGCGATGTGGGCCACGCCCTCGGCCGCCACCTGCTGGGCGATCACCGGCGCGGTGACATTTCCCTCGACCGCCTGACCTCCCGTCATGGCCACGGCATCGTTGGCCAGGATCTTGTAGGTGATGTTCACATCGGCCGAGAGGGCAGCCCTGATGGCCAGGATCCCCGAGTGGTAGTAGGTCCCGTCGCCCAGATTCTGGAAGATGTGCTGGCGGGAGGTGAACCGCGACTGGCCGATCCAGTTCGCACCCTCCGAGCCCATGGGCGTGGCCCCCATGGTGTGACGCTCGGGCATCATCGCCACCATGCCGTGGCACCCGATCCCGCCCAAGGCCACCGAACCCTCTGGGATCTTGGTCGAGATGTTGTGGGGACAGCCCGAGCAGAAAGCGGGCTTGCGGGCCAAGTCGGTCCCCGGCTTGAACTGGGGCAGGTCCCTGATCGGTGCCTGAGGTCGGGACAGCGTCTCCCCCGTGCTGTGCTCGAGCCAGCGGACGATGGCCCCAGTGATGTCGGTGGCCGACAGCTCTCCGTAATTGGATACGAGGGGCTGACCCTCCCAGTCGCGCTTGCCGAACAACCGTGGCTGGTCGCCTCCCGCCTCGAACAGGATCGTCTTGAGCTGGTCCTCGATCAGCGGCCGCTTTTCCTCGACCACGAGAATGTCGTCCTTCCCCCGACAAAACTCATGTACGGCAGTGGGCTCGAGAGGCCAGGTCATGGCCACCTTGAAGAGACCGATCCCGAGCGATTGGGCTCGGGACTCGTCGATTCCCAGGGTCTGCATGGCTTGGCGGACGTCGTTGTACGCCTTGCCACAGGTGATGATCCCCACTCGGCTTCGAGCATTCCCGAACACCACTCGATCGAGCCCGTTGTGGCGTACGAACTCCTGGGCGGCCGGCAGTCGGACGTTGTAGAGGCTGCGATCGGCCTCGATCAGTGGTCCATGTGCGGCGGTCCGGTCCGGCCGCCACGGATCGCGGTCCGGCGTGGAGATGGTCAGGCGATCTTGGTCGACGAGGACCGACGCCGCTGTCTCCACTGTGTCGGTCACGCAGATGAACCCGACCCAGCACCCCGAGAACCGGGACAGGGCGTACCCATAGAGCCCGTAGTCGATGTAATCCTGGATCGACGACGGGTTGAGCACCGGCATTCCGAAGCTGATGAGCGCGTACTCACTCTGGTGGGCCAGCGACGACGAACGGGCCGCATGGTCGTCGCCGCACAGGGCGAGCACCCCGCCGTGATTGGCGGTTCCGTGATAGTTGGCCGTCTTCAGTGCGTCGCCGGCGCGATCGACTCCCGGGCCTTTGCCGTACCACATGCCGAAGACGCCGTCGTAGTCACTCTCCCCGATCATGTCGAGCTGCTGGGTACCCCAGACAGCGGTGGCAGCCAGTTCTTCGTTGACACCCGGCTGGAAGTGAACGTCGGCTGCCTTCAGCCGATCGCCCGCAGCCCAGAGAGCCATGTCCAGCACGCCCAGCGGGGAGCCGCGATAGCCCGAGACGAAGCCACCGGTCCGCAATCCGGCCGCCTGGTCGCGCTGATGCTGCATGAGCAGCACCCGCACCAGGGCCTGGTCGCCATTGAGGAAGACCCGACCGTGATCACGCACGTAGCGGTCTTCCAGGGTGTAGGTCGAGTCGAACATTGTCGTCATAGGGTCATGTCTCCATCCGGGTGGACCTTGCGTCCCAATTCAGGGTGACGTCACCCACTCATCGAGATCGTCGGCGAGAGGAATCTGTGGTTCTCGGAACGCGACCATGTCTCGGACACCCGCTCGCCAGGGCGTGGTCGTCCGGCCCACCAGGTCGTGCATCTTGGTCGGATCGATGGGCGTCGCTCCGACCACTGTGTCGGTGGTGAGGAAATGAGCCCGCTTTCCCACGAGATGACCAATGTAGGTACACCACTGCTCCACACTGACCGGCTCGCTCCCGCCCCAGTTCACGATGACCGCAGGAGTGCCTGCCACCTCGAGCAGGCCGGGAATCATGGCCATGATGTCCGACTCGTGGATTGGATTGAAGACGTTCTCCTGGCCGGGGAAGATGGGAATGGGTTCGTCGGCCAGAACCATGTTCAAGTGATGCCCGAGCCAGCCGCCGTTCCGGCCATAGGGGACATTGAGGCGGGCGATGACGATGGGGAGCCCGAATTGCCGGGCGGCATACCGGGCCATCGCCTCGGCGGCGATCCGGCAGATGGTGTACGTGGCCAGAAGATCTGAGGATCTCGGGGTGTCGCTCAAGGGATCGTTCTCGTTCAAGGGATGAGGACCGTTCGGACGGTACACATTGGTCGACGAGCAATGCAGCAGTGCCTTGGCCGATCGGCAATGACTGGCGATGACCCCCAGACCGCCAGCGTTGGCATCGAGGTCGTACCCCCAGTCGTAATTGCGTGACTTCACAACTCCGAAGTTCAAGACATAGTCGAAGTCGTCGGGAAGACCGACCGGGAGGTCAGCGGCCATATCCATGGGGAAACAGGTGACGCCTTTGGACTCCAGGTAAGCGCGGGTCTCGGGATCTTGGAATCGGGCGAGCCCCCACACATCGACACCGGGCCGTTTGGCCAGCTCCTCGGCCACTGGTTGGCCGACGGTGCCCGTTGGCCCTACGACCAAGATCTTTCCCGTCAGTTCCATCCCCACCTTTCCCTTGGACGATTCGAGAGTCCCGATTCATTGTCGCCGGGCATCTCGAGTTGGCGCCCGACGTCTTCCCCGAAGAGCTCCGGCCCCGATCGACGATCACGCGAGCGACTCCATCGAGACCAACTGGCTATCTGGTCCATCCACGACCTGGACACATGCGTCCCGCAGCGATGGGCGAGACGTTCAGCAGCTCCTCCTTGTCTGCGACGGTTTACGTATTATAGATCGTATATGATGTGTGAGCAACAACGGAGGGGTGCACGGGAACGATCGGACGCTCGGGTCCGTCGGCCGTTGAACAACCCAGGTCAACGACGGAAATCCGCTTGCCTCGTCCCGATTATCTATTTTATAGTATTCTCGGTGGCTGTATAGTTGACTCGTGACGGGTACTGAAGGTCGGAGCGTGGCGCCACCATGGCCCGGTCGGCGCCGCCCACAGCTCGCCGACGAGGTCGTCCAATACGTTCGGGCGCTCATCATGTCGGGCGAAGTCGAGCAGGGTTCCTTCTTGCGTCTCGAACCGCTCGCCAAAGACCTGGGAATCAGCGCCACCCCGGTGCGAGAGGCAATGGCGGCACTGGAACGAGAGGGGTTCGTACGCCTCGAGCCCCGCCGTGGCTATGTGGTGACCCGGTTCGTACGCCAAGACATCGCCGACATCTTCATGGTGGAAGCATTCGTGGCGTCGGAACTTGCCGCCCGGGCCGCCGAACGGATGTCGCCCGAACGCCTGGCCGAACTCCAGGCGGTCTACGAGGAGCTCCAGCACTTCATCGCCATCGAGGAGTACGACCAGGCCGACGACGCTAACTTTCGCTTCTACTGGCTCGTCCACGATGCGGCACGCTCCCCCAGGCTGACGTGGCTGGTGAGCACGATCGTGCCCTACTCACCGCACGGCTACACCTCCAACCCCGAGCTACGGGCGACCCTGGTCGAGGGTCACGGTATGGTCCTGCAGGCGCTGATCAACCATGACTCCGAGCAGGCCCGGCTGGCCATGGACCGTTACGTCCGCACCTTGGGGGAAAACGCCATCGGTCAGTTCGAACGAGCTGGGCTCTGGGCCGACGATCATCCCGAGCGCGACCCCGTCTGACACCGCTCGGATCGAGACCGTGAAAACGGGTTAGCGCTTCTCCGCCTCTGTCGCGGCATTCGGGCCGCAGAGGACGGCCGCTCCCCCCAGAACGGCCGATCGCCGTATGGCATCGAGCACCTGTACAGCCTTGCGGCCATCCTCGAACGTCGGGGCCTGGGGGCCGGCGGCATCAAGGCTCTCACCGCGGACCTCACGGCAGAAGTCGGTCACCAGCCTCCGGTAGGGAGCGATCTCTTGACGCGTCCATGGGCGGTTGTTGGTGTCGTCCAGATCGAAGTCCATTTCGAGCTCGAGTTCGGGCGGCAGGTGGACAGGCCGATCCCCGCTCTCGTCGGCCACATGCACGACATCATCGTCGATGGCGACCGTGCCTTTGGTTCCCGCCACCTGCCAGACGTTGAGCGGAGGACCCCAAACCGCCGCGCTCTCCTGGAACACACCTCGTGCCCCGCTCGTCGTGACGAAAGTTGCCGCGAACGAATCGTCTCCACCGCCCTCCCTGGGATGAACGGCGAAGAGCAACGCCGAGACTGACCTGATCTCGCCCAGCTGCGTGAGCATCATGTCGACTGCATGGGATCCGTTCCCGTTCAGCCAGCCACCCCCCGATTCGGGGCGGAACCACCATGCCGGTGCCGGGGCGTCGGGCCGGGCCAGGAGGGAGTACATCCTCACCACCGTCACCACCCGAGGATCGCCGATGGCACCGCTCTGGATGAGCTGGTTCACCAGCGCGTTGGCGGGACTGTAACGGAACTCGTATCCGACGTAGGCCACCCGGCCGGCCCGGGCCGCGGCCTCACACATCTCGGCCGCTTCGATGGCATCGACCGCCAATGGCTTCTCACAGATGACGTGCTTTCCGTACCCCAGCGCTTCGAGCGCCATAGACCGGTGCGAGCCGGGGGGTGAGGCGATTGTGACGATGTCGGTGTCGCACTCATCGAGGGCGGCAGTGAGCGACGAAAATGCCCCGGCGATGCCCACCCGCTCAGCTCGGCGCCGGGTCCGCTCCCTGTCCTGGCCGACCAGACCGACCACGTCCACACCGCACGACCGCAGGGCCGGGACGTGCACGCGAAGTCCGAATCCGGTCCCCACTACGACTGCCCTTAGTTGGTCCATCAACCTTCGGTCCCATCTTCTGTCGCCCAATCCGACATCCGGCAACCCCTCATTGGCCCGCCCACAGATCGGCCAGCTCGTCGGTGCTTGTCAGTCGTGCGATCATGGCTATTGAATTCTCGAGTACAGATTCTCCGTACTCCCTTGGTACTCCGGCTGCACCATCGCGGGGGACGACAACGTCGTAACCGCGGTTGACCGAGTCCATGACCAGGTTCGTCAGCCCCACGTTGATCGACACCCCACAGGCCACGATCGTCGTGACCCCCAGGTTGCGCAGGATCGGATCGAGCCCGGTGTCGGTCATCGGGGACATGCCGTGAATCCGGGAGAGGACGAGATCCGAGGGATCGGTTCCGATCGCCTTGGCTACTTGGGCTCCGGCCACGACGTCGAAGGGCACGGCGGACTCCCCCGAGCCTTGCCGTTTCCTGGCCACCGCATGCATCCTCGTGTTGTGGTTGGCGCCACGGCCGTCGGGACGCGACTGGACCACGCAGTGGATGACCTGCACGTCTGCCGCCCGCGCCGCCTTGACCAGCGCACCAAGGCGATCGAGCATCGGTGCCGCCGATTCCACGAGCTCGGGGAGCATCGACATGTCCTCGACCACCATCCGCTGGCATTCGTTGATCACCACTGCCGTATGCCCGGGAGCAACCAGTTCCGGTTTCAGCGCCATTCGCCCTCTTCTCGCTCTCTCATTGCCTGTCCTCTCTCATTGCCCTTCTTCCTGCACCATCTCTAAGAGGAAGAGCCGCAACCCGTGCCCGCTGGCCAGCAGGGCATCACCCTGCGAGCTGATAACTCGGGTCGTTCTTGTCCCGGCTGCCGGTCGGGCTCTCCTTGGGGTCGCCCGGTCGCTGATCGGGCTCGGCCCGGGTCCACTCGCGAAGGGCAAATCGTTCCGTCACCCGCCACTCCCCGTCGCGACGCTCGAACCGGTCGACCCATCGGTATCCGGTGGTAAAGCTTTCCGTGCCCTTGGCCGCGTCACCGAGATGGAACGCCGTTCCATAGGTCTCGCTGGTGGCCACGTCACCCGATATGGACACGGCATGGTTCCCTACCATGTGCATGGTGCTGACCAGCTTGCGCAACTGCGCCTCCACCCACGTGATGTAGTCGTCCCGCTCGCCCTCGAATCCGGTGTGATGGTCAATGCCGTCCGGGTGGTAGCACGATCGGACAAGGTCCATATCGAGCCGGTCGATGCCTCGGCAATACCGTAGGACCACATCGTAAATCGCCTGTCTGTCCGCACGCTCATCCATGCTCGTCACGTCATCCTCGATCCTCACTGGTCGCTCACCCTCACCGCCGTCTCGCTACTCGCTGCGGCGGGGCCGACTGCGAGGGAGCCCCAATACCTGTTCAGCGATCAGGTTCCGATGAATGTTGGTAGTGCCGCCGTAGGTGGCCGTTCCCTGGGCGTAGCGGTGGGCGTACTCAATGATCCCGTTTCCCACGGCGCCGTCTGATCCCCTGGCCAACAGGGCAAGTGGACCGACCACATCCACCAGCGACGACGCTGAACGGACCAACAACTCGGAACTGGCCACTCGGCCCATCAGGCCACTGGTCAGCCCTGATAGCTCGATGTCCATGGCCACTCGGGCCAAAGCGGCTCGAGCCGATGGGACGTCTTCGACGTTCGTCGTCCCACCCGCGGTCCAGGCCACCGCTGCATCGAACGACCGCACCAGCGTCTGAGTGAACTCTCCTCCCGGCGCGGCGTCGTATGCCGCCATCTTGCCCATCTCGTGCTCTTCGCTCAACGGCCCATTGAGGACTTCCCAGCCACGGTCAACTTCCCCGATCCGATACCGGTCGTCGATCCGGACTTCGTCATAGAAGACAATGTTGGTCCGCTCCCTCCCGAGCGTATAGATGGGGGTGACCTCGATACCGGTGGACGCGAGGGGCATCAGGAACATTGTGAGACCCTTGTGCTTGGCCACCTCGGCGTTCGTCCGCGTCAACAAGAAGCAGTACTGGCAGTTCTGCGCACCGGTGGTGAACATCTTCTGGCCGTTCACCGTCCACTCGTCGCCATCCCGTTCTGCCCGGGTCTTGACGGCGGCCAGATCCGAGCCCGCGTCGGGCTCGGTGTAGCCGAGGCAGAATCGGATGGCGCCGCTGGCCACTCCGGGGAGGACTTCGTCCTTCAGGTCGTCGCTGCCCCATCGGGCGACAGCCGGAGCGACTAGGCGCGTTGTGCCGGCCGTGATCATCGGTACCTCGTGCATACTCAGCTCGAGGTTCAGGATGGCGAGCTGCAGCGGGCTGGCATCCATTCCACCGTCCTCGACTGCCCATTGGGGCATCAACCAGCCGCGCTCCCCCAGCGCTCGGTGCACCTCTTCGTTCATACCCGCCCCCGAGGCGTACTCCTCTTCGATCACGCGCTCGGTCACGTGGACGTCCATGAATTCATGGACTTCGAGCCAGAACTGGCGATCCTCGGCACTCAGGTCAGCGGCAGCGAAGTTCATAGCGTCGCCCCGAACAGCTCGGTGGCGATCTCAGCCAGGCAACTGTCCTTGGTACCGGCCAGCAGTGCCCACCCCTTGGCGCGGCGAAAGAAGAGGTGGGCATCGGATTCGAGGGTGAAGCCAACGCCACCCAGGGTATGGACAGCACACGTCGCCGCCTCATTTGCCGTTTCGGACGCGTGCACCAGCGCCATGTCGACCAGCTCGCGTCGCTGTTGGGGCTCCTCCTGTTCGAACCAGGCCGCTTTGCCGATCAGCGCGGCCAGCCCATCGATGGCGATGGCAACGTCAACCAACGGGTGGGCCACCGACTGGAAGTATCCGACCGGGACCCCGAAGGCCTCCCGGCTCTTCGCATGCTGGACCCCCTGATCGAGAGCACCGGTGGCCAGGCCCAACAACATGGCCGCCATGCACAGCTTCCATTCCCGCCGGGCTCTGTCCATGAGCGCACGCGCCTTGGCACCGTGGTCCAGCACCACTCGGGAGTCCAGGTCCTCCTCGAACGACCACCAAGCCAATGGGGTATCACCGAGGTTCGCCACCGCCCCCGGGGGATCTCGCCTGACCCCGAGGACCAACTCGTCGCCAACGAGTGCGAACACCGCCGTGGCTATCGCACCCGCAGGCACCAGCGCCCGCCCAGCTACGGCGGGCGCTGGTGCCAGGGAGGCCACCACCATGCCGTTCACGATCTCCTTCACCAGATCATCGGCACCAGCCGATGCAGCCAGCCGAGCGGCAACGACCGTCTCGGCAAACGGGATCGGAGCGAGGTGGCGCCCGCATCGTTCGGCCACCACGCACATCTCGACGGGGCCACCGTCGTCACCGCCCGCCGACTTCGGGAGGGCCATCGAGACGAGTCCGAGCGGCGAGATCGCTCGCCACAGGTTGGCGTCAAACCCCGACGGCGCATGTCTGGCCACGGTCAGAGGGGCATTTCCGGCCAGGAAGCCCTCGACCAGCTCGGCCACTATCTCCTGTTCAGGGCTCAACGCGGCGTCGCAGTAGCGCAATTGTCGGTGGTGCATCTCGATGTGGTTCTCTCTAATTCGTACGGACACGGGGATACGGACCTCAACGGTGTCGACTGGAACTTCGCCTTACACCCCGAGATATGCCTCCATGACGATGGTGCTCTGTTGAATCTCATGAGGTGTCCCGTGAGCGATGATGGACCCGAGGTTCAAGACGGTGATCTCGTCGCAGATGCCCATGACGAATCCCACGTCATGTTCGACAAGCCCTACTGCGCAGCTTGTTTCGGCAACAATCTGATTGATGAGGACACCAACCCGTTCGACCTCAGCGTCTTGCAGGCCCGATGTGGGCTCATCGAGCAGCAGGACCGTCGGATCGTCGACGATCGCGCGACCGATCTCCACCAGCCGCGACTCACCGATGGACAGGCTCCCAATCGGTGCATTCCTCTGGTTGCCGATACCGCACATCTCGAGAACGGCCGCGACCCGCTTGCGACGCTGTGCCTCCAACCGCATGCGGGCCGGCCATCGTACGATGTCGGCAGCCACACCGCCGCCGCCGCCCTTCCATTCCATAGCCACAAGCAAGTTATCCTCAACGGACAGCCATCCGAAGGTCTGCTGCCGCTGGAATGTACGCCGGATACCGCGTCTGGCGCGACGAGCGACCGATACCCGAGTCACATCCCGCCCGTGTAACAGGACTCTGCCCGAAGTCACCCGGGTAACTCCCGACAGGGCGTCGAACAAGGTGGTCTTGCCTGCCCCGTTGGGACCGATCAGCCCGTGAATCATGCCATCTTCGAGACCGAAGGCGACATGGCTGACCGCATGCACGCCCCCAAACCGGACTGAGATGTCAGTCCCTTGGAGCGCCGGTTGTCTGTCCTTGACTACCGCCGTGCCCACAACCAACTCTTCGGGACCATCATGGTTCTCAGACATCACAAGAGATTGTCCGAGAGTCGACCTACCGGTAGCGTCTGTGCCCGCTCCCACACGCGGGCCGGCGCTCCGCCGTCTGCGGTGGCACCCACCCCGAGATACATCGCCGCCAGCTCTTCGGCCCCGATCTCATCGGGAGTGCCAGTCCACACGATCCGACCTAGCTGTAGTACAGCGATCTTGTCGGCAATGGGAAGGACATCCCGGGACTTCTCCTCCACCAGCACCACGGCGACACCATCGTCGCGGAGCTCGGCCAGGAGGGTCATGATCAATTTGACGATTTGAGGGGCGAGTCCCAGATATGGCTCATCGGCGATGAGAACGCGGGGTCGGTGCACCAGCAGCGGAGCGAGTGCAAGAATCTGCTGCTCACCACCGGATAGGACGTTGGCATCGATCGGGCGGCGCTCGGCGAGTGCCGGGAAGCGATCGTAGACCTGGTCCCTATCCTCTCTGCGGGGCAGAAGGATCCTGAGATTCTCGTCGACAGTGAGGCCACCGAAGATGCCGCGAGCCTCAGGAGCGACAAGCAGGCCGCGCCGTGACCGCCAGTACGGCGGGCGGGTGGTGGCGTCCTGGTCGGCGAACAGGATCCTCCCCCCGGAGGGAAGGTTCCCACCCGAGATGACGCTGCACAACGTTGACTTACCAGCACCATTGCTTCCCAACACGCCGAGGAGCTGTCCGGGACCGAGGTCAAGAGTGATGCCGTGAAGGACATCGATACCGTGATAGCCCGCGGTCAGCTGTTCCAGACGCAGCAAGGGAGCGGCCCCGGGGTCGGAGCCCACGGCGCTGACCCGAACCGGCTCGACGATGGGCACCGCGTCGGCCGTCGGCTCCATCTGGGCGGCGCGTACCTGCTGTCGCTTCCGTCGAAAGGCGAACAGGGCCCGCTTCATATGGGCAATCGACCCGTCCGGGCTCTTGGCTAAGGCTACGCCGCCCAGCCCGAAGAGGATCTGGGGTATGGCGGTGGAGGTCGTCCAGAAGGTCAAGACGTATGGGAACACGGTGGAGACCAGGCCAGCGATGACAGCGTATCCAGGCCGGCGAATCCCCAACGTGACGATGATGGCCAGCCACAACAGTGAGGTTTGAGCCGGGAAGTTGGTCGGTTGGATTGATCCATCGAATGAGGCATACAGAACACCACCCAACCCGGCGAGGCTGGCTGAGACAATGAACATCGAGACTCGAATGCGGGTCGCCGACACCCCAGATGAACCCGCCGCTGTCGGGGCCGAACGCAGGGCGTACGCGGCCCGTCCCGACACGGACCGTTGCAGGTTCCGAACGACCAACACTCCCAATCCGACGAGGATGAATAGGAGCAGCGCCTTTGATCGGGGTGAATCGAAATGTAACGGCCCGATCGATGGAGCTGGGATCGTCCATCCCTGGTTCTGATTGAACAGCGGACCAATGTCGAAGACAACGTCGTCGCAGATGAGCCCTAGTGCCAACGTGGCCAGGGCCAGGTACAGTCCGCCGAGGCGGATCGCCGGCAACGAGACGATGACTCCCAGGACCACCGAGACTGCAACCCCGGCCAGAAGGCTGGCGGCAAACGGGAACCGGTGGGCTATGAGCAGCCCGGCGATCATCGCCGCCGAGGTCACGAAGGCCGCCTGGGCCAGGCTCACCAT
>DATMMO010000425.1:0-10909 GCA_035569695.1 Acidimicrobiales bacterium
ACCCACCGAGAACCGCTCCACCAGCACCACGGCGTCTTCACCGCTGTAGCGACCGGGTTCAAAGTCAGCCACGATGGACTCGAGCACGGCGATGGCCTCGGCTAGGGACTCAGCCAATGCGTCGGGGCCAGAGGCAGAGCCAGAGGCGGCACCAGAGGCACCCGACGAGGTGCGGGCAGAGCGGGCAGCAGAACGAGCCGAGGAAGCGGCAGAACGAGCCGAGGAAGGCGCCGTCTTCCGGGCGGGCGGCCTCTGACTGCTCTTTCTCCTGCTGCGCTGGTCCGATGTGGCCATACATCAATCATCGCAGCAGGGTGTATTACTCCCTCAGGAGGATCAGAAAGCAACAAGATGGACAACTGCAACAAGATGGAAGAGGGGCCCGATGCGGGCGAGGCCGATGCGCGCGAGGCCGATGCGGGCGAGGTCGATGCAGGAAGGCTGAAGAGAGGGGGGTCAGCCTTGGCGCTGGCCTAGAGCAGGCCGTTCCGCTTTAGATTGTGTGCAGCCAGCGCGCCGGGGATGGTCGGCAACCAGTAGGTGAGGAGCCGGTAGGACGCCGCCGCGGCCACCGCGTTCACCCGGTCCACCCCGGCGGCGGCCAACCCGGCCACGAGCAGCGCTTCGGGTGCCCCCATGGCCCCCGGGATGGGAACGAACGACCCGACGCCGCTGGCCGTTACCACCAGCACGACGGCCACGGCGATCGGAGCTCGCACGTCGAGCATGTGGAGGATGGCCACCAGGGTTCCCGCCTCCACGACGGTGTAGAAGATCTCGCCCCCGAAGAGCGAGGCGGCTCGCCGTGGTCGCCGCAGCACGGCGACCAGATCGTGAAAGGCCCGGGCCACCGGGGGCACAACCCGGCGGCGGATGCGGCCGATCCACACCACGGCGCCGACGATCAGGGCCACAACCAGCACGGCGGCCAGGATCAACCACCAGTTGGTCTGGTGGTTGGCCGAGGTCAGGCTGAACTGTGACGCGCTCAGTGCGCCGGCGATGGCCGCCGCCGTCACCCCGACGATGCCCGAGGCCACCGACGAGAGGGTGAAGGCGCCCACCGCGGTGGCCGCTTTCACGCCGAAGTGACCGAGAAAGCGGTTGTTCAGGGCCACGCTGCCCACCCCGTCGGGGGTGGCCACCGAGGTGAACGCCTCGGCCAGCTGGAGCTCGGTGGTCCGAGCCAGCGGGAGGGGCGGGATCACCGCCCCCCGCAGCGAGATGGCGCTACCCAGGTAGGTCAGGCCGGCCAGCACCACGGCCGGGGCGGCCCACACCCAGGTCTCGGTGCGCACCCCGGAGAACTCGTTGGGCAGTTGGGCCAGGACCCACAGCATGATGACCACGCCGACAAAGGTGAAGACCCCAGTCAACGCCCCAGCAGCGCGCGTCCACCGCTTCGACTTGGGCTTGATGTCGGGGACGGTGCCCGAGGCGACGTCACTCACTGTGCGCTCGGCTCCTGTCGCTCGAACTGGATCCGGTAGAGCTCGGCGTACATGCCGCCGGCCGCCAACAGCTGGTCATGGTGACCGTGCTCCACGATGCGGCCGTGATCGAGGACCAGAATTTGGTCAGCCTCGCGCACGGTGGACAGCCGGTGGGCGATGACCAACGACGTGCGCCCGGACAGGGCGGTGCGCAGCGCCCCTTGGACCGCTGCTTCCGATTCCGAGTCCAAGTGGGCGGTGGCCTCGTCCAGGACCACCACCTCGGGAGCTTTCAACAACAGGCGGGCGATGGCCAGCCGCTGCTTCTCGCCCCCGGACAGGCGATAGCCGCGATCGCCCACCACCGTGTCCAGCCCCTCGGGCAGGGTGGACACCATGTCCAGGATCTGCGCCCCCCGCAGGGCGTCGACTAGGTCGTCCTCGGTGGCCCCGGGCTGGGCGTACAGGAGGTTGTCGCGGATGCTCTCGTGGAACAGGTGGGCGTCCTGGGTCACCACGCCGACCGTCTGGGACAGCGAGACGAAGGTGGCGTCGCGAACGTCGAGGCCGTTGATGCGCACCGCGCCCGAGCGCACGTCGTACAGACGGGAGACCAGATGGCTGATGGTCGTCTTGCCCGCTCCCGACGGTCCCACCAACGCCACAAGCTGCCCGGGCTCGGCGGAGAAGCTGACATCGAACAGCACCTGCTGGGAGACGGTGGCGTCGAGCACGGCCACCGATTCGAGCGAGGCTAACGACACCTCTTCGGCCGCGGGATAGCGGAAGTCGACGTGGTCGAACTCGACGCGGGCCGGGCCGGCGGGAATGGCGGTGGCGTTGGGCTTTTCGTCGATCATCGGGGGCAGGTCGAGCACCTCGAACACCCGATCGAACGAGACCAAGGCGGTCATCACGTCCACCTGCACGTTGGACAGGGAGGTCAACGGTCCGTACAGCCGGGTGAGGTAGGCGGCGAGGGCCACGATGGTGCCGATACTGAGGGCACCCTCGGCCGCTTGGACGCCGCCCCAGCCGTAGACCAGGGCGGTGGCCAGCGAGGCGGTGAGCATGAGGGCGGCGATGAAGAATCGGGCATACATGGCCTGAGTCACGCCGATGTCGCGGACCCGGCCCGCCTTGTCGTCGAAGGACTTCCGCTCCTGGGTCGGGCGACCGAAGAGCTTCACCAAAAGGGCGCCGGACACGTTGAACCGCTCAGTCATGGTCGTGTTCATCTGGGCGTTGAGACCGTAGGACTCCCGGGTGATCGAGGACAGGCGACGGCCCACGCGGCGGGCGGGGATGACGAACACGGGCAGGATGATCAAGCTCACCAGCGTGATCTGCCACGACAGGAAGAACATGGCGATGAGCGTCAGCATGACGCCGATCAGGTTGGAGACCACCGAGGACAGCGTGTCGGTGAATGCCTGTTGGGCGCCGAGCACGTCGTTGTTCAGCCGGCTTATCAGAGCGCCGGTCTGGGTGCGGGTGAAAAAGGCCAGCGGCATCCGCCCGATGTGAGCGAACACCTGCGAGCGCATGTCGAAGATGAGCCCCTCGCCCACCTTGGCCGACACCCACCGTTGGGCGATGGAGAGCCCGGCGCCCACGATGGCCAGTCCCGCAGCCAGCAGGGCCAGGGCCACGATCAACCCGGTGTTGTGCTTGGGGATCCCGTTATTGATGATGGACCGGAAGATCAGTGGGTTGGCCACGCCGATGACTGCGTCGATGATGATGAGGACCAGGAACACGATCAGAATCGTGCGGTAGGGGGCGGCAAAGTGGAACATCCGCCTGGCCGTGCCCTTGGTCACCTTGACCTGGGTGATGGAGTCGTCGCGGCGGAGCGAGCGCATCACCCCCCCGAACTGGCCACCACCAACTCCTGCTGGGCCCATCAGCCCTCTCCTCGATCGCGGGTACCGGGCCACCGGTCGGTGTCGGCCCCGCGGAGCGTATCGGGACTGCCCGGCCGACCCGAACGGGACGGAGCCCGGACGGAGCCGACCTGGAACGGGACGGAGTCGGGCGACCCGAACGGGACGGAGCCGACCTCGCCAGCCGGCCCAGCCGGCCCAGCCGGCCCAGCCGGCAGCATCGACCTCACCGACGTCAGGAGCTAACGGCGGGGTGGGCGCGGGAGCCCGAGGACCCGCTCGCCGATGACGTTGCGCTGGATCTCGTTGGTCCCGGCCCAGATGGACGAGGCCTGGTAATAGAGCCAGGACCGCTGCCACTGGCCGTCACCGGGATTCGCATCAGCCCCCTTCCACAAAGGGGCAGCGTCACCGACCACGGCCATGGCCGTGTCGTGGAACCGCTTGGACATCTCGCTCCAGTAGAGCTTGAGCGCGCTGCCCTCCGGTCCGGGGTCGAGTCCGCGGGACAGGCGACTGACGCTGCGCAAGTTGTGGAGCTGAAAGATACGGATCTCCACGTAGGCCTGGGCCAACGCGCTGCGCAAGCGCCGCTCGTCGAAGGCGCCGGTCGTCTCGGCCAGGCGCAACAGCTCCTCCAACAGCTGCATGTGGATGACCAGCTGGCGAGGATTGACACCCCGCTCGTGCGAGAGCGTGGAGTTGGCCACCCGCCAGCCCTCATGCTCGGGCCCGATCAGCCGATCGTCGGGCACGAACACGTCGTTGAGGAACACCTCGTTGAACTCGGCCTCGCCGGTCAGCTGGACCAGTGGTCGCACATCGACTCCCGGGTGGTGCATGTCGACGACTAGATAGGAGATGCCCTTGTGCTTGGGCGCGTCGGGATCGGTGCGGGCCAGGCAGACCCCCCAGTCAGCAAACTGGGCGTAGCTGGTCCACACCTTCTGGCCATTGACCAGCCATCCGCCCTCCACCCGTGCGGCCCGGGTCGAGACACTGGCCAGGTCGCTTCCCGCCCCGGGCTCGCTGAACAGCTGGCACCACAGGTCCTCGGCCGTTCGGATGCGGGACAGCCAGCGATCCTTTTGGTCGTCGGTACCGTGAGCCATCAAAGTGGGAGCGGCAAGATTGAGCCCGATACGACCGACCATCTCGGGGGCCCGGGCCCGGGCCAGCTCTTCTTGCAGGATGAAGTGCTCGTTGGGACCGGCACCCCGCCCGCCATAGGCCACGGGCCAGGCCACACCGACCCAACCCCCCGAAGCCAGGGACGCCTGCCAGCGTCGGAGGAAGGCCACCTCTTCGCTGAGATCCTCGAAGCGCGGCGGGAGCCCGTGTCCGTAATCCCACGGCAGGTTCTCCATCAGCCAGGTGCGGACCTCGGCCCGAAAGGCCTGCTGCTCGGGGGTGGGAGTCAGGTCCACGGGGTCAGCTTGGCATATCCCGTCGCAGTACCATGCCGCCATGGATTTCGAACTGTCGGAGGATCAACTGGCCCTGCAGGCGGCGGCCCGGAGCCTCCTCGACGACAGGGCCGACCCCCAACGGGTGCGGGCTCACCTCTCGTCGGGGCAGCCCTTCGACACCGGCCTGTGGCGGGCCATGGCCGAACAGGGGTGGCTGGGCGTGGCATTGCCCGAGGGTCAGGGCGGGATCGGCATGACCTGGGTGGAGGCAGCCGTCCTGTTGGAGGAGATCGGCCGGCACACGGCGCCGGTGCCGTTCCTTCCCAGCCTGCTGGCTCTCACCGTGCTGGCCTCTGCCGAGGGCGGCCCCGGCGACGGGCCCGGCGACTGGGTGGCCGACCTGGCCGGCGGCGAGCGCATCGGTTGCGTGGGATGGAACAAGAATCCCGAGGCGGTGACCGCGGTCCCCTCCGGTGACCACTGGCGACTGTCGGGGCGGATGGGACCGATCGAGGGGGCCGCCGTGGCCGACGTGGCCGTGGTGGCGACGGCACACGGTGTCTTCGCCGTCGATCTGGACTCGGTCGGTCGCCCCCCGGCCGAGCCGGCCATGGACGGCACCCGGGTCC
Source organism: Acidimicrobiales bacterium (assembly GCA_035569695.1). Taxonomy (GTDB): domain Bacteria; phylum Actinomycetota; class Acidimicrobiia; order Acidimicrobiales; family RAAP-2; genus DASXMT01. The sequence goes on from DATMMO010000425.1 coordinate 5,358, forward strand.
TGTCCTGGCTGACCTTCGACGACACCCCGGCCACCCTGCTGGCCGGCGATGAGCTGGCCGTCGGCCTCCTCGACCGGGGCGCGGTGGGCGCGGCGGCCGAGTTGTTGGGCGGGGCGGCGCGGGTGCTCGAGATGGCGGCCCAGTACGCCAAGGACCGGGTCCAGTTCGACCAGCCCATCGGCAGCTTCCAGGCGGTCAAGCACCGCTGTGCTGACATGGTGGTCGACGTGGAGGGGATGCGCTCGAGCACCTGGTACGCGGCGTGGGCCATCGCCGCCGAGGAGCCCGACGCATCCATTGCCGCGTCGACGGCCAAGGTGTGGTGCTCGGACGCAGCCAAGCGGGTCATGGCCTCGGGGCTACAGGTGCACGGAGGCATCGGGTTCACCTGGGAGCACGACCTCCACCTCTTTATGAAGCGCTCACAGTTCGCCGGGCTTAGCTACGGCGATGCTGCCTTCCATCGCGATCGGGTGGCCGAGATGCTCCGGGCCCGCCTGGTCAGCGGCGTCGGCGTCTTCTAAAGGGTTGAGTCGGTCAGCCCTTCAGTCGGTGAACCCGCCTGGGGTCTTGCCGTCGGAGAGGGCGCGGCGGCGGGCGATCCGCCAACGACCGTTGCGCTCCACGTAGTCGTCGAGGTAGCGGCCCCAGTGGTCGAGACCGTGGCCCATGATGACGGCGTAGTAGCTGCGGCCCGTGGCGTGGGTGTTGTCGACCAGGTCGATCTGATGGGTGGCCACGAAATGGCGGATGTGATGGGGTGCGTGCGTGCCCGTCGCGGCGTCGTCCCACCCGGACTTGGTCCTGATGAAGATGGTGGCGATGTCCTCGACCCCCTCGAACCGCCTGACCCCACCGTCGGCCGCGACGAGCTCCATGACGGCATCGTCGGCGAACAGGGCCAGCATCTGCTCGAAGCGACCCGAATCGCCGTTGGCGTTGTACCGGGCCACCAGGTCCCTGATGCTCTCCCGGGCCACCAGCTCCCAAAGTTCCACGATCGCTCCTCGCCGATAGGGCCCGGATGGGCAGGGACCGATGATAGAGCTAGAGGACGACGCCCTTGATCTTCAGGTCCATGATGGCGTCCATGTCCAGGCCCAGCTCGCCCAGGACCTCGTCGGTGTGCTCGCCGTGCTCAGGGCCCCGGGTGAGATCGGGCGGGGTCTCGTTGAACTGGAGGGGGGAGGGGACCATGCGGAACACCGTCCCCGATGCCGCCTCCACCTCGCGGATGTAGCCGTTGGCCAGGGCCTGGGGATCTTCCAGCAGCTCGCTCGGGGTCTGGACCGGGGCCCAGACGCCCTTGGTGGCCAACAGGATCTCCTTCCACTCGGCAAAGGTGCGCTGGGCGAACATCTCGTCCAGCACGCCCACACACTCGCTGGAGTTCTGAGCCCGGGCCGCGGCGTCGATGAACCGGGGGTCCTCGGCCAACTCGGGCCGGCCCATGATGGTGACCAGGTCACCCCAGAAGCGATCCGACTCCAACATGACCAGCGAGAGGAAGCGACCGTCTTTGGTCTTGTACATGTTGACGATGGGATTGGGCACCTTGGTGCGGTCACCCTTGGGCATCCGGCCGATGCCGAACAGCCCGGCGGCCAACGAGGAGGCCCCGGTGGCCCACATGGCCGTGGCCAGCAGCGAGTTGTCCACCACCACCGCTTCACCGGTGCGCTGGCGGTGGAAGAGCGCAGCCGAGATGCCCCCGGCAATGGTGAGCCCCCCGATCACGTCGCCGAAGGCGGGCCCGGGCTGCATGATGGGGTAGCTGCCGTCGTCGGGATCAGAGATGATGTCGGCAGCGCCGCCTCGTCCCCAGAACGTGCATCCGTCATAGCCGCCCCGCTCGGACTCGGGGCCCCGCTGGCCATGTCCTGAGCCCCGGACGTAGATGATGTCGGGGTTGGCCGCCCGGATGTCGGCCACGTCGACGTGGAGCTTGGCTCGGGCCTGGGGCCGGAAGTTGGTCACGAACACATCGGCGGTGGCCACCATCTGCAACAACAGGGCATGGCCCTCGTCCGTCTTCAGATCCAACCCCACCGAGCGCTTGCCCCGGTTGGGCAGCTCCATCATGTGGGCCACCCCGCCGGGGCCGGTGGGCACGAGACCCGAGGCGGCCAGGCCCCGCTGGGGGTCACCGCTCTCGGGATGCTCGATCTTGATGACGTCGGCTCCCCACTCGGCCAGGACGGCCCCGGCCACGGGCACATAGGTCCACGAGGCCAGCTCGACCACTTTGATACCGCTCATGATTCCCACTGGATGTTCTCCCTCTTATTGATGCTCGTTCGTACTGCTCGTTCGTGCGGGGCCACATCGACTGGGCGCTCGAGCCGGAGCCCCCTCGTCCGCCTCGGCTGGCCAACCCTAAACCGCGTTCGCCGGCGTGTCCCAGTTGATCCGGCCGGTAGCGCCGGCTGGTCGGATCGGTTCAGTCCTGCAAGCTGATGCAGTCCTCGGGACAGTTGTCCACGGCCACCTGGGCCTGTCTGAGCTGGTCGGCCGAGACCTCGGCGCCGGGGTTGCGCAGCAGGCTGTGACCCTGGTCGTCGCTGTCGAAGAGCTCGGGGACGAGCGAATAACAGCGGCCATGACCTGTGCAGCGTTCCTCATCGATGACGATCTTCACGATCGGCATCCTACCCGTGGACCTCCAACCGAGCACAGCTGTGCTCTGGTGAGGGTCGCGCTGGTACTGTGCACGTCGAGCACCCGGGATCGGCCCGGCGTGCGAGCAACGTACGAGAAGGCCTGGCCCGGTGGTCAGGCCGCTGTCGGGGGCCCGGTCCTCCGCCAGAGAGGAGCAACCATGCCTGACGCCGTGATCGTCTCCGCGGTACGAACCGCCATCGGGACCGCCCGCAAGGGCACGTTGAGCGAGACCGAGGCCTCGGTGCTGGCCCAACCGGTGATCGAAGAGGCCCTGGCCCGAACTGGGCTCGCCCCCACCGAGATCGACGACCTGATCCTGGCCGAGTCCCTCTACGGCGGCGGGGTCGTAGCCCGCTACGTGGCCGTGGTGGCCGGCATGGACAGCGTCCCCGGTCTGGCCCACAACCGCCACTGCGCCTCGGGACTGGCTGCGGTGCAGACCGCCTCGGCCTCGATCATGGCCGGCATGGACCAAGCCATCATCGCCGGCGGGGTCCAGGCCTCGTCCCTGTCGCCTCGGGACAAGCGCCGGGTGGCCGGCACCGACGACTGGGAGGACTGGATGTCCCTCTCCCATCCCAACTCGGCCGAGGCCCCGGCCCTCGACATGTCCATCACCGTCGGGTGGAACACGGCCCAGCGGGTGGGGGCCAGCCGAGAGGACATGGACGCCTGGGCCCTCCGGTCCCACGAGCGGGCCATCGCCGCCATCGACGAGGGCCGCTTCGCGGCAGAGATCGTGCCCATCAAGGTCACCACCCGAGACGGATCCGTCGTGGTGTTCGACACCGACGAGCACCCCCGGCGGGGCTCGACCATGGAGAAGCTGGCCTCGCTCAAGCCCCTCCACCCCGAGATCGAGGACTTCTCCATCACCGCCGGCAACGCCTCGGGGATCAACGATGCCGCCTCGGCTCTGGTCGTCACCTCCGACGCCTTTGCCCGAGACCACGGCCTGGCCCCGTTGGCCACGGTGCGCTCGTGGGCCTCGGTCGGCGTGGAGCCCAAAGAGACGGGCATGGCCCCCACCCTCGCCATCCCCAAGGCCTTGGAGCGGGCCGGGCTGTCGCTCTCTGATGTCGACCTCTACGAGATCAACGAGGCCTTCGCCTCGGTGCCTGTTGCCTGTGCCCGGGTCCTCGACATCGACGAGGACATCATCAACATCTCGGGCAGCGGCTGCAGCCTGGGCCATCCCATCGCCGCCACCGGGGCCCGCATGCTCACCACCCTCATCTACGACCTGGCCCGCAAGGGCGGGGGCATCGGCGTGGCCGCCATGTGCGCCGGCGGGGGCATGGGCTCGGCCACGGTGATCGACGTGGCTCCCGGCTGAGCTGGCCGGGCCGCCACACACTGCTGATCGTTACAACGGGGGAACGGCATTGAGCTATCTGGACGAACGGGCGGGCCTGGACGGGCGCGTGGCCATGGTGCTGGGCGGTGGCGGCGGCCTGGGTCAGGCCTGTGCCATCGATCTCGGTGGGGCAGGGATGCGCCTGGCCCTGTGCGACAAGGACGCCGCCGCCCTGGAGAACACGGCCTCGGCCATCGCTGGTGGAGGGGCGGAGGTCATGACCGGGGTGCTCGACGCTCGAGACCCCGAGGCGCTGGCCGCCTTCTTCGCCCAGGTGGACGAGCACTACGGGGGCCAGCTCGACGTGCTGGTCAACGTGGTGGGGGGTACCTTCCATCAGGCCTTCGAGGAGTCGAGCCCCCGGGGCTGGGACGCCCTCATCCGCACCAACTTCACCTGGCTCCTGCACTCCACCCAGATGGCCATCCCGCGCATGGGCGCGGGCGGAGGGAGCATCATCAACATCACCTCCATCGAAGGCCATCGCGCCGCTCCGGGGTACGCCGTCTATGCCGCCATGAAGGCCGGCGTGACCAGCCTGACCCGCACCCTGGCCGTCGAGCTCGCTCCCCGGAACATCCGCATCAATACCATCGCCCCCGACTACATCCCGAGCCCGGGGCTGCAATCGATGGTGGTGGGCACCGAGGAGTCGAGGGCCTTGCACCACCGCATCGGCACGCCGATGGGGCGCGAGGGCAACTTCGAAGACGCGGGGGGTTGTGCCCTGTTCCTGGCTTCGAACCTGTCGTCGTTCGTGACGGGGACCACCCTGCACCCCGACGGCGGCGCCATCGCCTCCTCGGGCTGGTTCAACTGGCCCGACGCCGGATTCTTGAACCATCCACCGGAGAGCGTGCTCGAGCACCTGCTCGAGCCCTGACCGCTCAGGGCCCTACCGCCGAGGAGCCACCCGGGCGGTGACCAGTGCGGCCAGCCGGTTGTCCATGCCCACGTCGCGCACCTCGGCCCGCACCAGACCGCCCCCGATCTCGACGGCGGTGGCTCGACCGGGACCCTGCCGGACGGCGGTGAGATACCGGGTGTCGAGGTCGAGGACCGGACGCTTGGTGAGCGACTCGGCGGCCAGCTCGCCCAGCAGGGCCACGGCACCGCCTTGGAGGCTGCCCGAAGCCTGCTGGAGGAAGGGGCCGTGCTCGATCTCGGTGGTCCCCGGCTCGACGACTCGCATGCCGATGTGGTCGGGGAAGGCGATGGGCATCGACCCAGTGGTGCGCATGCCCCGGGCCACGGGTGGGGCCACATCCTGGGGCCGCGGCGAGACCATGAACGTCAGGTAGCTGTGGGCCACCAACTCGTGGCTGGTCGGGTCGGAGAAGCGGACCTCGGCCGCCACCGTGCTGCGTCCCATCTTCACGACCTCGCCCGAGAGCTCCAGCCGGTCCCCGCATCGATCGGACACGATGCGCACGGCGATGTCGAGGGTGACGGCCAGCCGAGGTGCGGTGGCGATGAAGGCGGGAATCCCGGCCACGCAGTCGGCGATGGTGGCCAGGACCGAGGGCCGGGGGAG
>DATMMO010000426.1:0-6666 GCA_035569695.1 Acidimicrobiales bacterium
GGTGAAGCTCGGCCCCTCGGGCTGGACGATCTCCAAGGGCAGCAGGCCTGTTCGCAAGGGCTGGTGGTCTTCGGGGTAGTAGCTGCCGGTCTCCTCGGGCAGCGGGACCAAGCCGTAATCGACCATGTCCAGCACCAGGCCGCGGGCGGCGTCCACGGTGGCGATCACCCCTTCGATGGGGCGGGCGTAGCCGTTGTCGGCCGGGTTCTCGCGGTAGTAGGAGAGGCAGCGGGCGATCCGGCGGTTCTCCTCCTCCGGTCGGCCGAAGTTGCCGGTGGGCCAGGGATCGATCTGCACCTTGTCGTAGTCAGTGATGCCCCGCACCAGCATGGCCTTCTGCCAGTCGGGGTCGGCCTTGAGGGCGTTGATGGCCCGCATCGACTCCTCGAACAACAAGGCCGGGCGCACGTCGGACCGCTCGACCCAGGAGACGATGGCCGCCCCGCTGGTAGTCCCGGGCGCGGCCATGGCCACGATGGCCTCGATCACCGTGCTCTCGGGGCCGGGCACGATGACCAGGTGCACCCGCCGCTCGACGGGATCGCCCGGCCGGAAGGCTGACAGCGCCTCTTTGGACGGCTCATCCAGGGTGACGGTGGCAAAACGGGCACCCTCGTCGATTCGGCCGTCAGCCTGCACCGTGGCCACCGCGATGCGGATCTCCTCGGCCGTGAGCGGCTCGAGCGGGTGCTTCATTCCGTCGGGCGCCGGGGCCGCGTCACGCCCGTCGGACCTTGCCCGCCGCCGGCGCCAGGTCGGCAACCCGACTGCCGGTCCCCAGGGACTCGACGAGATGGTCGATGGCGGCCAGGGTGGCCGTGCGCTGGCCGGTGGTCAGGATGTACAGGGTGGCCTCGGTCAGCGCGCCGAACAGGACCCGGGCCAGCGCATCGGGGTCCAGGGCGACGATCTCGCCCCTGGCCATGCCGCTCACCAGCACCCCTCGCAGCAAGGCCAGGGCATCCTGTCCGTCGGCGATGGTGCCCACGTCGAGCTCGGGGATGGTCCAGGCGTCCCGGAGGAAGAACTGGGCCTCACCCAGATTGTCGAGGGTGTCGACGAACACCTCCAGGGCCCGCCGGATGCTGGTGACGGTGTCGGCCTCGGGCTCCAGGGCAGCCAGTCCGTCCCGGGCCAGACGCTCGTACAGGTCGTGCTGGAGGTCACGGCCGATGTCGTCCTTGTCGGTGAACCAGTAGTAGACGGCCCCCTTGGTCACACCGGCGGCACTGGCGATGTCCTCGATGCTCACCGCGTGATAGCCCCGGGCCGCGAATTCGCTGAGGGCCACGGCCAAGATGCGCTCTCGTGTCTCCTGGCCCCGGGGCTGACGACGGCTCATCAGGCGCCCCTACCCGTCATCTGAAACGCCATGCCCCGTCCCTCCATGCCTGATCGTACGCCAAGTATGGACGTCGTACGTTCCCTCAGTCCAAGCGCCGAAGCCCCACTGAACGGAGTCAGGTTACCGGCCGCGGGTGATCGCGGATCCGGAGGAGGCGTCCCCGATGCCGGGAAGGGGTCCCGAGGCCGTGTGCTTCTTGTCGTTCCTCAAGTCCCCGAGGTCCCCGCCCCCGGCCGGCACCATGCCTGGCGCCATACCCCTTGTGTACCGATCCGTACTAAGAGTTTACTGAGACATACTTGTCGAATGGACTACATACGGGTAGAATGTTTTCCAGTGACCGGGAGATCCGATTTCCTGGGTCGGCCCCGCCGACAGGGAGGAAGACGATGAGCGTTGCCCTTGACGTGCAGGTCGACGAGGCGATTGAGGACTCGTTCGACCCCTTCGAACTGCAGGACACCGTGACCGGGGACATCCGTGATCCCTACCCGCGCATGGCCGAGCTCCGGCGCCAAGGGGCGGTACACGTGGGCCAGATCGATTTCACCGGCTCCGACCCGGGCGGGGCACCGGTCGACACCGGCCAGCCGCCACCGGTATCGGTCTTCGGCCACGATGAGGTGGTCATCGCCCTCCGCGACGACAAGACCTACTCATCCACGGTGTACGAGGGGATCATGGGCGCGGTCATGGGCCGGACCATCCTCCAGATGGACGCCCCCCACCACAAGTTGCAGCGGGCCCTCGTCTCGCCCGCCTTCCGATCCCGGGTGCTGGAGCGCTGGGAAGGGGGGCTGGTGCGATCGGTGGTCGATGACCTCATCGATCGATTCGCCCATCGCGGCCACGCCGATCTCGTCCGCCAACTGACCTTCGGGTTCCCGGTCCGGGTCATCGCCCGCATCCTGGGCCTGCCCATGGAGGACTACCCGAAGTTCCAGCAGTGGACCATGGAGCTGATCAGCGTGGCCGCCAACTGGGAGCGGGGGCTGGCCGCGTCGGAGACGCTGGGCGCCTACCTCACGGCGATCATCGATCAACGACGGTGCCGGCCCGCCGACGATCTCATCAGCGACCTGGTAGTGGCCGAGATCGATGGCAAGAAGCTGGACGACGAGGACATCCTCGCCTTTCTCCGGCTCCTGTTGCCGGCAGGGGTGGAGACGACGTACCGCGCCACCGGCAACCTCCTCTTCGGCCTGTTGCACCATCGCGACCAGCTCGACGCGGTGCGACGCGACCGCTCGCTGTTCGCCCCCGCCTTCGAGGAATCGCTGCGCTGGGAGCCACCGGTCACCATGATCCTGCGCCGGACCCTCAAGGACACTGAGCTCGGGGGAGTGCCCATCCCGGCCGGCAGCGACGTCGGGCTGTTCCTGGGCGGTGCCAACCGGGACGAGCGCCGTTACACCAACCCCGAGGAATTCGACCTGTTCCGCGAGGCGCAACAGCATGTCGGATTCGGATTCGGCGTTCACATGTGCCTGGGAATGCACCTGGCCCGCATGGAGTCACGGGTGGCGGTCAACGCCCTCTTCGACCGGTTCGAGGACATCCGCCTGGATATGACCCCGGGCGACGACCCCCATATCCACGGGATGGCCTTCCGGTCTCCGACGTCATTGCCGGTCACCTTTCCGGTCCACTGATCATCCCGGGTCCCGACCGGGTCGCACCGTGGGGCGGTGCAGCGATCGCGTGCAGATGACAGGCTTGGCCCCTTGAGGCTCGAGATTGTGATCAACCGCGACAAGTGCATGGGCTCGGGGAATTGCCTGTTCTGGGCCCCACAGGCCTTCGACTTGGATGATGAGGGGATCTCCGTTGCGCTCGACCCGGCGGAGGCCGAGGAGAGCCAACTGGTCCAGGCGCGCGAGGGTTGTCCCACCGGCGCCATCTCGCTGCGGCGGGACGGCGTCGAGGTCGAGTCCCGATGACGGCGACGTCGCCTCGCCGAACGTGTCGAAAGGACCGACTGTGCCCATAGCCATATCCGAGGAGCACCACGCATTGAGCCGGACGGTGCGCCGGTGGCTCGACACCCACTGCGAGCCCAAGGTGGTACGGGCGGTGGTGGACGCCGACGAGGAGGAGCTCCAACCGGTGTGGCGGGAGTTCGCGGCACAGGGCTGGCTCGGGATCCATGTTCCCGAACGATGGGGTGGTCAGGGTTTCGGCCTCTTGGAGCTGGCCGTGGTCCTGGAGGAGACCGGGAGGTCGCTGCTGCCCGGGCCACTGCTCCCCACCGTGGTGGCCTCGTCGGTCATCGCCGAGGCCGGGACGGACGGGCAATGCGAAGCCCTGCTGCCCGGGCTCATCGACGGGAGCGTCACCGCGGCCGTCTATCTCGGCCCGTCGCACCTGCACGGGCGCGATGGCATCGAGGGTGGGGCCATCCGGGTCTCGGGCCCGCTTCGACCGGTGCTCGGCGCGGTGACGGCGTCGGTGGTGCTGGTCCCGGTCCGACAGGACGACGACCAGCCGATCTGGTGCGCCATCGATGTCGACCAGCTGCGGGTGGAGGGATTGGCCAGCCTGGATCCCACCCGACGTGTGGGCACCGTCATGGCCGACGACGTGATCGTCGGGGTCGAACGGCAGTTTCCCGGCCTGACCGAGGACCGGATCCGGGAGGTGGCCGTATCCCTGGCCGCGGCAGAGGAGGCCGGCGGCGCCCAGTGGTGTCTGGACACGGCGTCGGAGTACGCCAAGGTCCGCAGGCAGTTCGGCCGGCCCATCGGGCAGTTCCAGGCGGTGAAGCACCGGCTGGCCAACATGTTGGTGACGGTGGAGGAGATCACTGCGCTGTCATGGGACGCCGCCCTGGCCGTCACCGCCGGTGGATCGGATGAGTCGGCGCTGGCGGTGGCCATCGCCGGTGCCATCGTCTTCGACGGCTACGCCCAGGCGGCCAAGGACTGCGTGCAGCTGCTGGGGGGGATCGGGTTCACCTGGGAACACGATGCCCATCTCCACCTCCGCCGGGCCATGGCCACCCGTCAATTGCTGGGTGAGTCCGACCGGTACCAGCGCGACGTCGTCGACCTGGCCCGTCGCGGCGTGCGCCGCACCCTGGTCGCCGACCTCCCCGCCGAGTCGGAGCGGGTCCGGGCCCAGCTGGCGCCGGTGGTCGAGGGCCTCGCGGCATTGGAAGGAGCGGACCGTCGTCGCGCCCTGGTGGAGGCGGGATTGGCCGTTCCCCACTGGCCCGGTCCCTGGGGCCGGGATGCGTCGGCGGTGGAGCAGCTGGTCATCGACGAGGAGATGGCCGCCGCCGGCGTCTCCCGACCGCATCTGGCCGTCGGGGCGTGGGCGCTGCCGGCCATCATCGCCCACGGATCCGAGGAGCAGTGCGAGCGGTGGGTCCTCCCCACCCTGTTGGGCGAGCTCAGTTGGTGCCAGCTGTTCTCGGAGCCCGGGGCCGGTTCCGACCTGGCCAGCCTGACCACCCGGGCCGAGCGGGCCGACGGGGGTTGGCGCCTCACCGGCCAGAAGGTGTGGACGTCCTTGGCCGTGCAGTCGGACTGGGGCATCTGTCTGGCCCGGACCAACCCGTCGGCTCCCAAGCACCAGGGCATCACCTATTTCCTGGTCGACATGGCCTCGCACGGGTTGGACATCCGGCCCCTGCGGGAGCTGACCGGCGACGCCATGTTCAACGAGGTGTTCCTGGACGACGTCTTCGTGCCCGACCAGTGCGTGGTGGGCGAGGTGGACCGGGGCTGGGAGATCGCCCGGCTGACCCTGGCCAACGAGCGAGTGTCGATGTCGTCGGGGGCGACGTTCGGGATCGGGGTCGAGGCGCTGTTGCACATGGCCGACCACGGGGACGAGCCCCTGACTCCGGGCTTGGCCCTCCGACTCGGTGCCCTGCTGGCCGAGGCCCAGGCCATCCGGTTGATGGGCCACCGTTCCACTCTGCGCTCGCTGGTCGGTGCCGACCCCGGGACGGGAACCAGCGTGCAGAAGCTCCTGGGCGCCGAGCACGAGCAGCGAGCGCAGGAACTCGGCCTGGCCATGCTGGGGGCAGAGGGCGCCACCACCGAGGGCGACGCCAGACGATGGACCTACGGGTTCCTGGTCACCCGGTGCCTGACCATTGCCGGGGGCACCAGTGAGATCCAGCGCAACGTCATCGCCGAACGCCTGCTCGGCCTCCCGCGCGACCCGGAACCGTCGTCATGAACGGGACCGGGACCGCGAGAAGGTGAGTGGTGCCGACGGGGCCGACCGAGGTTGAGTACCACCCCCTCGGCCGCGGGGTAAGGGTCAACTGGCTACCGTGTCGCACATGAACGACGGGGGAGGGGTGGCGTTGGTCACGGGGGCATCGTCAGGGATCGGCGCCGCCCTGGCCCGGGTCCTGGCCGCCCGAGGGGTCACCGTGGGCATCGTGGCCCGGAGGGCGGACCGGCTGGCCGAGGTGCTGGAGGCATGCCGGGCGGACGCACCGGGCTCGCGCTCCTGGGCCGTTGACCTCTCCGATCCGCAGGCCGCCGCGGCACTGGCCGAGGAGGCGTGGGCCGAGTTCGGACATCTCGACGTGCTGGTCAACAATGCGGCCATACCCATGCGCCGCCCGGTGACGCGCCTTTCGGTGGACGACGCCGACCGGGTCATGCGGGTGAACTATCTTTCGCCCGTGGCCATGACCCTGGCCGTCCTCCCGCGCATGATCGAACGGGGGTCGGGCACCGTCGTCAACGTCTCCTCGCTGGGTGGGCGATTGGGGATCGCGGGCGAAGCCGCCTACTCGGCCTCCAAGTTCGCCCTGTGCGGCTTCAGCGAGGTCATGGCCTCCGATCTCGCCGGTACCGGCGTCACCGTACGCCTCATCCTGCCTGGTGCCATCGACACGGAGATCTGGGACCAGCCCGACAACGACCCCGCGTTCTACACCGGCCCGCTGACCCCGCCGGCAGAGGTGGCCGAGGGCATCGCCGACGCCATCGACAGCCCGCATTTCGAGCACTACCTGCCCGACCTGAAGGCGGTGGTCGAGCTCAAGACGGCAGACATCGACAGCTTCATGGCCGGCATGCTGGCCATGGCCGACAGCCCTCCGGACGGCCCGGACCCATCCACGAACGGAGGATCGAGCTCATGAAGGCACTCGTGTTCGGCCTGCCCCCCGACCAGCAGCAAAAAGAGCAGGGCCAAGGGGGCGACGAGCTCGACGCCCGCCTGGCCTCGCTGCCCTTCGGCCTCCGTGAGGTGGACGACGCCAAGCTGGTCCGTCCCGACTGGGTCATGACCCGCCCCCTCCTCTCGGGGGTGTGCGGATCGGAATCGAAGCTGGTGCTCGGCGACTTCGACAC
>DATMMO010000427.1:0-3183 GCA_035569695.1 Acidimicrobiales bacterium
TCCCCGGCGTTCACGCTGACGGTTCGGTCGCCTGCCAGGTCCTGGGCCTTGGCGATGGCAGCGGTCAGGTCATCGACGAAATGGTAGGACGCCTCAGGGTGCCAGCCCTCGGGCTTGGGCCGGTGGGACACCACGACCACGTGGTCGCCCGTGGGCGGCTGACCCTCCCAGCCGTTTACCAGATCGAACAGCTGGCGGCCCATCACGATCACGCCGATCGCATCCCACATCGAACGGACGTACTCGGCGGATGCAGCTGAGACCTTGAACCCAGTCCCAGCGCCGGAATGATCGAAGGGTTGGTCGCCTCCCTCAGTGATCGGGGTGTCCCCACTGAAGTACCACTCGTGGAGTGGCCCGACGTCATCCTTCTCGTCGGCGATAAAGCCGTCCACCGACACCACATTGTGCATGATTACTGTGCCCACAGGTTCTCCTCGAGTTCCTTGCCCATTTGTTTCCCGATCTTGTCGCCCCGCGACCAACGGGTCTTGTAAGAAATCAATCAGCGGGTATCGGAACGTTGTCTGGCGGGAATCCCTGATCGGCGGGGAATCGGCGCCGCAGGGCGAGGTATTCCGTCGGGGTGTGGCCGGTGAAGTCCTTGAACTCCCTGATGAAGTGGGCCTGGTCGAAGTAGCCCGCCGTTTGAGCGAGCTCCGACCAGTCGACCGGACGCAGGGGGTCTACGGACAGAATCAGCCCCGCAAACCGGTAAATCCGCCCCACTCGCTTCGGGGTGACCCCGACATGAGACTTGTACTGCGCGGCCAGGTGATTGCCACTCACCCCAGCGGCATCGGTCAGCGCACCGACCGGGACCGAGCCCTGGGACGTCTCCAAACGGCCGCCTGTGTGCTGGACAAGGACGAGACCACGCGACGGTGCCTCGGCAAGTCGCGATCGCAGTTCCCCCTCCATGACCCGCAGTGTCTCGGTGGCCGATGTGATCTCGCCGACCTGGTTGCGAATCCGGTCCAAAGACCGTTTCCAGATGGCGTCGACCGGTACCCATCGGTCCCGCAGCTCGCCCGCTGGCATGTCGACGAACGGCGAAATCCCCCAAGGCTTGAAGTGCACCCCGACGAGCCGCACCGGTGTGGGGTATTCGAAATGGAAACGCCTGGTCCATACCCCCATGAACCACCCATCGGTGAACACCGCCGGCGGCACCGAAGGGTCGGAATCCCGCAGGCGGACGGCTCCGCCCAGGTTGACGAACAGGTGTGCCGACGGCATCGGCGGGACATTCATCCAGCGGTGGCGCGGCACCCCGGTCAGGCAATAGATGTCGTCGATGAACCGGTCGAGCGGCGGAGCGGGTACCTGGCCGACGTATTCCATGGACTCAGTGTGGCCGACGAGGGTTCAATCCGAGCCACGGGTGAGATCGAAAGCTTACTGCGATTGAATGTGGGTCAATCTATGGGTGCCGGCCATCCCGGGCCTGTGATTGTGGGGGATTGGGACAACAGCGGCCCTTGAGGTGTAAGGCGATTGAGGTGAATGGTTTTCCTGAGATAACACTAGTTTGTGTTATCTCAGGAGGCTATGTAGGGTAGTGGCATGCCAAGTGACGGTGAGATGACGTTTGCCGACCATGCCGGCCGGTTCTATACCCGCCGCTACGGGATGGCCCCGATGGTGGGCCGCCTATTGGGATACCTGGCGGTCTGCGATCCACGAGAGCAGAGCATCACGGAGCTGGCTGAGGCCCTGCTGGCCAGCCGAAGTGCTATTGCCGGCGCGGTCAACACGCTGGAGAGCCTCGGGCTCATCCGGCGGTCCCGGGCCGCGGGTGACCGGATGGATCGGGTGTGCATCGACCTTTCGTCGCCCCGGGCAATGGGCTTCGACCTGTCCGAGTACCAGGAGCAGGGCGAGCTGGCCCGAGAAGGTCTGCGGCTGCTGGCCGACGCTCCGCCCGAACGGCGAGCGATCGTGTTGGAGTGGGCGGCGTTCGCCGATTTCCTGGTGGAGCGGCTTCCCATGCTGGAGCAAGAGTGGAACGAGCGCCGAGAAGCGCTTAGAGCCGTCGGCGAGCTCCCTGACGCTCCGGGGCGCCAGCCAAAGGGCAGCGACCGATGACCGGTCAGACCAGCGCGCCAGGGATCGTGGCCAGGGATGTGTGCAAGTCGTTCGGCGGCCATGTGGCGCTCGACAAGGTGAGCCTGGCGGTGGAAGAGGGCACGATCCTCGCGCTTCTCGGACCGAACGGAGCGGGCAAGACCACGATGGTTCGCATCCTGTCCACCCTGATTCCGGCTGACTCTGGCTTTATGCGCATCGCCGGTCACGACGTGGTCACTGACCCGGACGGGGTCCGCGCCGTCATCGGGGTCACTGGTCAGTACTCAGCGGTGGACAACTTGCTCACCGGCACCGAGAACCTGCAACTGATGACCGACCTTCGTCACCTGGGCCGAGAGGCCGGACGGCGAAGGGTGGCCGAGTTGTTGGAGCAGTTCGACCTCACCGCCGCAGCTCAGAAGCTGCTTTCGACCTACTCAGGCGGGATGCGACGACGCCTCGACCTGGCGATGACCCTCGTCGGTAAGCCTCGGGTGATCTTCCTCGACGAGCCCACCACCGGCTTGGACCCGCGCAGCCGTCGCACCATGTGGCACATCATTCGTGAGCTGGCCGCGGCCGGGGTCACCATCCTGCTCACCACCCAGTATCTCGATGAGGCCGACCAGCTTGCCGACCGGATCGCCGTGCTCGACCAGGGCCGGATCGTCGCCGAAGGTACTCCCGCCGGGTTGAAGGGCAGCATCCCCGGCGGCCACGTCCGGCTCCATTTCGCTGACTCGCACGAACTCCACTCGGCTGCAGAGTTGCTCCCGGCGGCCGGGCCCGACCAGGACCAGCTCGTTCTGCAGGTTCCGGCCGACGGCACCGTGGACTCGCTGCGCGAGTTGCTCGACGAGTTGCACCACGCTCGCATCGAGGTCGATCGGCTCTCGATCCACACCCCCGACCTCGACGACGTGTTCTTCGCCGTTACCGGCAGCCACGTCAGCGCCCAGCCCTACCAGGAGTCCACACCGCAAGGAATACCGAGCTGATGACCAGGCTTGCCTACACGTTCAGCGACTCGCGGGTCATGCTGCGCCGCAACCTCAAGCACCAACTCCGCTACCCATCCATGACCGTCATGCTCATCGGCATGCCCATCGTGTT
>DATMMO010000428.1:0-5838 GCA_035569695.1 Acidimicrobiales bacterium
CCCCGAGAGGGTGGGCGCCGGCTGTCCCAGCCGGATGTAGCCCAGCCCCACGTCGACCAGGGTCTGGAGATGGCGGGCGATGGGCGGCTGATGGATGAAGAAGGCCAACGCCTCCTCGCACGACATGTCGAGCACGTCGGCGATGGTCTTGCCCCGGAAGGTGACCTCGAGGGTGTCCCGGTTGTACCGGGAGCCCTCACACACCTCGCAGGGCACGTAGACGTCGGGCAGGAAGTGCATCTCGATCCGGATGGTGCCGTCGCCCGCGCACGCCTCGCAGCGGCCGCCCTTGACGTTGAACGAGAACCTCCCGGGCAGGTAGCCCCGCACCTTGGCCTCGGGGGTCTGGCTGAACAGCTTGCGGACGTGGTCGAACACGCCGGTGTAGGTGGCCGGGTTGGAACGGGGCGTCCGCCCGATGGGCGCCTGGTCGACTTCCACCACCTTGTCGATGTGCTTGACCCCGGTGATGGTCTTGTGCAGTCCCGGCGGGGCCTTGGCCCGGTTGACCTGTTGGGCCAGCGACCGGAGCAGGATGTCGTTGACCAGGGTCGACTTCCCCGAGCCGGAGACGCCGGTCACCGCGACCAGACAGCCCAGGGGGAAGTCGGCATCCACGTCTTGCAGGTTGTGCTCGCGGGCGCCGACCACGGTCAGCACGTCGCCGCTGCCCTTGCGGCGCACGTCGGGGACGGGGATGGACTTGGTGCCCGACAGGTACTGACCGGTGATGGACTCGGGATTGGCCAACAAGCCCTCGGGCCCGGTCACCGTGCCCGAGTGGACGATGCGGCCCCCGTGCTCGCCCGCCCCCGGGCCCACGTCGACCACGTGGTCGGCCACCCGGATGGTCTCCTCGTCGTGCTCCACCACGATCACCGTGTTGCCCAGGTCGCGCAGCCGCATCAGGGTGCCGATCAGCCGCTGGTTGTCCCGCTGGTGGAGCCCGATGGAGGGCTCGTCCAGCACGTAGAGGACCCCGACCAGCCCGCTGCCGATCTGGCTTGCCAGACGGATGCGTTGCGCCTCGCCCCCCGACAGGGTGGTGGCCGAGCGGGCCAGGGACAGGTAGTCGAGCCCGACGTCCAAGAGGAACTGCATCCGTTCCCGGACTTCCCGGAAGACCCGGTCGGCGATCAGGTGGTCCCGGTCGGACAGGTCCAGGGTGGCGACCACGTCCACCGCCCGACCGATGGGCAGCGAGCACAGCTCGAAGATGTTGAGTCCGCCCACGGTGACGGCCAGGGACTCGGGCTTGAGCCGCGCCCCCCCGCACACGGGACAGGGCACTTCGCGCAGGTAGCCCTCCAGATTGTCCCGCAGGTAGTCGGAATCGGCCTCGGCGTGCCGGCGCTGGAGCCAGGGCACGATCCCCTCGAAGTGGGTGTGGAAGGACCGCTGGCGACCGTACCGGTTGCGGTACTTCAGGTGGACCTGCTTCGACCCCGCCCCGTAGAGGACGAGCTTCCGGTCGGACTTGCGCAGCTTCTCCCAGGGGTCGTCGACCGAGAACCCCCCGAGCTCGGCCACCGCCTCCACCACCCGACTGAAGTACTCGCTGCGTGCCCCCGACCACGGGGCCAGGGCCCCCTCGGCCAACGACAGGGTGGGATCGGGCACCACCAGGTCCGGGTCGACCTCGAACTTGGTACCCAGTCCGGCACAGGCCGGGCAGGCACCGTAGGGGGAGTTGAACGAGAAGTTCCGGGGCGACGGCTCCTCGAAGCTGGTGCCGCAGTGGGTGCAGGCCAGGTGCTGGCTGAAGGTGATGGCCTCCTCCTCGGTGCCGTCCTCCCCCACCACCACCACCTCGGCCACGCCGTCGGCCAGGCCCAGGGCCGTCTCCAGGGACTCGGTCAACCGGCGGCGGATGTCCTTGCGCCGGATGAGCCGGTCCACCACCACCTCGATGGTGTGCTGCTCGTAGCGGGCCAGGTTGACCGCGGACCGGTCGGTGAGCTCGATGGTCGTCCCGTCCACCCGGACCCGGGCGAACCCCTGCTTGGCCAGGTCGTCGAGCAGGGCCCCGTACTCGCCCTTCCGGCCCCGGACCACGGGAGCCAGGATGAGGAAGCGGGTCCCCTCGTCCATGGCCAGGATCCGGTCCACGATCTGCTGGGGGCTCTGCCTGGTGATGGGTCGTCCGCAGGTCGGGCAGTGGGGCTTGCCGATCCGGGCGTACAGCAGCCGAAGGTAGTCGTAGACCTCGGTGACCGTGCCCACTGTGGACCGAGGGTTCCGAGATGCCGACTTTTGGTCGATGGAGATGGCCGGGGACAGGCCCTCGATGAAGTCCACGTCGGGCTTGTCCATCTGGCCCAGGAACTGACGGGCATAGGCCGACAGGGACTCTACGTAGCGCCGCTGGCCCTCGGCGTAGATGGTGTCGAAGGCCAATGACGACTTGCCCGAACCCGACAGACCGGTGAAGACGATCAGCTTGTCCCGCGGCAGATCCAACGACACGTCTTGGAGGTTGTGCTCGCGCGCGCCGCGCACCACCAGTCGATCAGCCATTTGGGTGAGGATACCGGTGTGGGGGTCCGAACAAGGTCGGTCAGACCTCGGCGTCGGCGGTGATGTCGGCCGTGTCCCCGGACAGCGCCGGGCTGCCGTCCACCGGGTCCCGGGCCAGCATGGCTTTGAGCTCGGCGATCTCGTCCCGGAGCAGCGCCGCCTCCTCGAACTGCAGCCCCTCGGCCGCCGTGAGCATCTCTGATTCGAGCCGGTTGATGAGGCCGGAGATCTCATCGGCGTCGGGGCCCAACCCGCCGACCAGCTCGGAGGCCACCACCTTGGGGTCGACGCCACCGCGGCGAGGCCCGACCCGCCCCGACCGTCCCCGACCATCGCTCTCCCGGCTCTGCCGGGTCCCCGCGTCCATCGAGGCGCTGCCCCCACCGCCGCGCACCCGCTCGAGGATGTCGGTGACCGTCTTCCTGATCGTCTGGGGGTCGATGCCGTGCTCGGCGTTGTAGGCGATCTGCTTGGCCCGGCGCCGCTGGGTCTCGCCGATGGCGTTGCGCATGGACTCGGTGATGGTGTCGGCGTACATGACCACCCGGCCGTCGACGTTCCGGGCCGCCCGGCCCATGGTCTGGATCAGGGACGAGGCCGAGCGGAGGAACCCCTCCTTGTCGGCATCCAGGATGGCCACCAGGGCTACCTCGGGCAGGTCGAGGCCCTCGCGCAGGAGGTTGATGCCCACCAGGACGTCGAAGTGGCCCAGTCGCAGGCCCCGGAGCAGCTCGATCCGGGCCATGGTGTCCACGTCGGAGTGGAGGTACTGCACCCGCACTCCCGACTCGGCCAGGTACTCGGTCAGGTCCTCGGCCATTTTCTTGGTCAGCGTGGTGACCAGGACCCGGTAGCCGGCGGCCACAGTGGCATCGATCCGCACCCGGAGATCGTCGATCTGCCCGGTGGTGGGCTGGATGTCCACCTCGGGATCGAGGAGTCCGGTGGGCCGGATGACCTGCTCCACCACCTGTTCGCTGTGCTCCAGCTCCCAGGGGCCGGGGGTGGCCGAGAGGAGGACGGTCTGCCCGGTGCGCTCGACGAACTCCTCGAAACGGAGGGGCCGGTTGTCCAGGGCGGAGGGCAGGCGAAAGCCGTGGTCGACCAGCGTCTCCTTGCGGGACCGGTCACCGGCGTACTGGCCCCGGAGCTGGGGCACGGCCACGTGGCTCTCGTCCAGCACCACCAGGTAGTCCTTGGGAAAGAAGTCGAGCAGGGTAAAGGGCGGCTCCCCCGCCTTCCGGCCGTCGAGGTGGCGGCTGTAGTTCTCGATCCCGCTGCACACCCCGGTCTCGGCCAGCATCTCCAGGTCGTACTCGGTCCGCATCCGCAGCCGCTGGGCCTCGAGCAGTCGGCCCGACCCCTCCAGCTCGCCCAGCCGTCCCCGCAGCTCGGTCTCGATGCCCAGCAGTGCCTTGCGCAGGGTGTCGTCGTTGGCCGCATAGTGGGTGGAGGCGAAGACGACCAGCTCGTCCATGTCCTCGCCGATCTCCCCGGTGAGGACGTCGAAGGGGCGGATCCGCTCCACCGTGTCCCCGAAGAACTCGATCCTGACCGCTTGCTCCTCATAGGCGGCATGGATCTCCACCGTGTCCCCCCGGGCCCGGAACTGGCCCCGGTTCAACGTCATATCGTTGCGGGTGTAGGCCAGCTCCACCAGCCGGCGCAAGAGGTTCCGCTGCTCGTGGACCTCGCCGGGCCGGAGCACGACGATGCGATCCCGGTAGAGGTCGGGCGATCCCAGTCCGTAGATGCAGGACACCGAGGCGACGACGATGGTGTCCCGGCGCAACAGCAGCGAGGAGGTGGTGGCGTGCCGGAGCCGATCGATCTCGTCGTTGATCGACGAGTCCTTCTCGATGTAGGTGTCCGAGGAGGGGACGTACGCCTCGGGCTGGTAGTAGTCGTAGTAGGACACGAAGTACTCGACCCGGTTGTGGGGAAAGAAGTCCTTGAGCTCCGAGGCCAGCTGGGCGGCCAGGGATTTGTTGGGCTCGATGATCAGCGTGGGTCGCTGCAACGCCTCGATGGTCCAGGCGATGGTGGCTGTCTTCCCCGAGCCGGTGATGCCCAGCAGGGTCTGATAGTGGTCACCGCGCTCGGCCCCGTTCACCAGGGCCGAGATGGCCTGGGGCTGGTCCCCCGAAGGCTGGAAGGGGGAAACGACTTCGAATCGGGGCACCGTCCGATGGTACCGGGAGGGTGCGACAAGCCCGGCGGTCCTTCAGGGGGCGAGGCTGGTGCCCGCCCGGCGGGCCAGCAAGCCCTGCCACACCCGTTCCACCTCGTTCCTGAGATGTTCGAGGTCCTTGGAGTTGTCCACCACGAAGTCAGCGCCCGACAAGCGCTCGTCTCGGGACACCTGGGCCGCCATGCGGGCTTGAGCGTCCGCCCTGGTCATCCCCCGGATCTCCACCAGCCGGTCCAGGGCCGTCTCCACCGGGGCATCGACCACCACCACCGCGTCGAGGGACATCGTGTCCCGGTGCTCAGCCTTGAGCAAGGGAATGTCCAACACGACCACCGCGTCGGTGCCGGCGGCGGCATCCTTTCGTCGGGCCATCTCGGCGCCGATGGCCGGATGGGTGATGGCATTCAGATCGGCCAGGGCCTCAGGGTCGGAGAAGACCACTGCGGCCAGGGCCGGCCGATCGATCCTGGCCTCGGCGTCGACGATGGTCGGGCCGAACCGATCGATGAGGGGCTGGTAGGCCGGGCCCCCCGGCACCACCACCTCCCGGGCGATGCGGTCGGCATCGATGAGCACGGCGCCGTGTCCGGCCAACAGATCGGCCACCGCCGACTTGCCCGCTCCGATCCCCCCGGTGAGCCCCACGGTGAACATGGGTGCGATCAGGGCCGGCGAGGGCGGGAGGCCGTGGCGAACAGCACCATGGTGGTGGGGTCGAGCTGATCGGTGACGAAGAAGTCGTCACCGGTGATCCCGGTGAGCCCACCGGTGTCACCCCGGGCGATGAGTCGGTAGGCCACCGGCAGCACACGGGTATAGGCGGCGATGTACCAATCCCGGGGGATCTTGTGCCGGACATCGAAGACGTCGAGTTTGAGGACCTTGTTGGCCTTGATCCGTCGGGCGGCGAAGTCGGCCTTCACATGGGGAACGGCATCGAGACCTTGGATCTCCACGTTGTGGAAGTGCCGCTCGAGGAGCCGGCGCAGCTCGGGAGGCTCGAAGAGATGGATATGGAAGGGGTTCTCGAAGTCGGCCGGGGCGTTGGGGGTGAGGAAGAACGCCGTCCCGTCGTCGGCCAGCACCCGGGAGAGCTCCCGCACATGGGCCTCGGGGTCGTCGAAGTGCTC
>DATMMO010000429.1:0-2272 GCA_035569695.1 Acidimicrobiales bacterium
CGCCGTGGTCGCGGCGTGAGCCTTCTCGTGGCTCCACAGCGCGAACTCGTCTAGCTGCTGCCGGGAGAAGTCCCACTTGGCCGCGATCAACTCGGCGCCGACGCCCTGATGAGGGATGCCATCTATATAGCGCGCGTCGAACAACGGGCCGTACACATCGGTACCGTCCGGGGTGTCCGAACCCATCGGCACGCGGCTCATTGACTCCACGCCGCATGCGATGGCGATGTCGTATCCTCCGGCGATGATCGTGTGCGCGGCGAAGTGCACCGCTTGCTGGCTGCTGCCGCACTGCCGGTCCACGGTCGTGGCAGCGACACTATCGGGGAAGCCCGCAGCGAGCAGGGCGGTGCGCCCGATGTTCAGCGCCTGCTCTCCCGTCTGCGTCACGCAGCCGGCGATGACGTCGTCGACGGTCACTGGATCGATGCCGGTGCGCTCGACGAGTGCGGTGATCGACCGCGCTAGCAGATCGGCCGGGTGGACATTGTGGAGTGCGCCGGTTGCCCGGCCCTTGCCGATCGGTGTTCGCACCGCGTCAACGATGACCGCATCGCGCATGGGTGAACCTCTCCGTTCCGGAACGCCTGGGTGTGTCTCGAATTTAGATGCTGATCCAATATTAGACACGAGTCTAGAAGACTGCCCATAAGCGGTCAAGTCACTACAGCCGCTGACAGCTACCTGGCTGGGGGCGCGGTGCGCGCTCGGACGGGGCGCTCGTACGACGGGTCGTTCTTGCTCCGCGAACCCTTGTGGTTCAAGGCGAGGCGATCATGCATCCGTGAGGCGTCGGCCGTTGCCTGCCAGTCGAAGATCAGGACGCGCGTCTTGATGCGCCACTCACCGGCCCGCTTCTCGAACCGGTCCACGTAGCGGCCGGAGAGTAGCTCCACGGAGTTGTCGCCGAGGTTCTTGATCGATGCGAGGAAGTAGGTTTCGGCATCGGCACCTTCGTCACCATCGAACTCGACCCAGTGGTTGGTGACAACGTGCTGGCCGGTCTCCCGACCCTCCTGCATCGGAAGCCACCAGTCGAGGAACTCATCGACCGAACCGTTGACGGAGCCGTGGCAGGTGAGCGCGTCCTCCCAGTAGGCCGATCGAAACAGGTCGATATCGAGCCGGTCGAGGCCGCGCGTGTAGCGCAGCACGCACTCCCAGATCGCGTCCTTGTCGAGGAGTCGCTGCAGCGAAGAAGCGTCGGTCATTCTCGGTCGTACCTCTCTCAGGTTTTCTCGTTCCGGAGCGCGGTTACGGCCACGGGGGCCGGACGTCACGCGAAGGTGGGGTGCTCGGCGACGGTCAGGTCGTGGCTGGGGATGACCTCGCAGTCGAGCAACTCGATCTTGTCGAAGGTGGACATGTAGTCCCCGAGGCTGGTGAAGGAGCCGGAAGGAATGTGGGCGAGGCTGGCATCACCCGTCCAGTTCGCGTAGCAGCTGACGCAATCGCCGGCGATGAGGTATCGCCTCGACGCCCCTTGTACGAGGACGCCCTGGGATCCTGGAGTGTGCCCCGGAAGGGTGACGACCCGTACCCCACGCATCAGGTCGTAGTCACCCGATCGCCCTTCCGTGCTGCCGAACGCTTTGGTCCACACTGGCACCATGCCTGGACGACGCTCGTACGAGGCTCGGCCCGGCGGGAATGGGTTCACGGCGTACTTGAGCTCAGCGTCCTGGACCAGGATTTTCGCGTTTGAGAATTGGTCGTTGTTCGAGCAGTGGTCCCAGTGGAGGTGCGTGTTGACCACGATCTCCACCTGCTCGGGGCGCACGCCGGCCTTCGCGAGCGCAGCGCGGGGCTCTTCCTCCGGGGTCTGCGTCATCGTGAAGCCATGGCGCTCCTTGACCTCGGCGGGCGTGCCCGGGCCCGTGTCTACCAGCAGAAGCTTTTCCCCGCCGGTGACTAGGAACATGTAGATCGCGAAGTCGGTCACGTCGAAGTGACCACGGTTAAACGTCAGAGAAGCTTGGGAGAACCCGTGGACGGTGCCGACCTTAAGGGCCTGGATCGTGAGCGACATGGCCGTCCTCCTACTCTGCCCGGCCGTCGCCCGCGGCATCCTGGGGACGCCAGGCGAGCCGCCGCATCAGGGTTTCGCCGTAGACGAGGGTCAGCTGCTCCGGGCTGAGCCCGGGAAGCTCCTCGAGGTAGTGCCTGCCCTCCCAGTAGCTCGCCAGGCCTGCCACCCGGGTGTAGTCGCTCCCCCACGACACCCTGTCGGCACCGTATGCCTTGATGAGCTGCAGGACTGGCGGCCACACGT
>DATMMO010000430.1:0-7911 GCA_035569695.1 Acidimicrobiales bacterium
CCGATGCGACCAGCCAGTAGCCACCGGCGGGGCCATCGATGGCCATGCCGACAACGGGGCCGTTCAGGGGCATGCCCCCCATGCTTCCGTGGAATGGGGCACTCCCAAATGTGAAGATGCCGCCATCGTTGGCGACGAGCCAATAGCCGTCGCCCTGTGCGGTGCTGGCCATGCCATTCACCGGTGCGTTGAGGGCCGAGTTGCCCTCCGAGCCGTAGAACGGTGCGCCGAAGGAGAAGATGCCCCCGTCTGACGCCACCAGCCAGTAGCCCCCGGTGGCGTAGTCGGCGGACAGACCGACCACGGGCTTGTTGAGAGGCTCACCACCCATCGAACCCAAGAAGGCGGCGTCCCCGAATGAGAAGATGCCCCCGTCCGACGCCACCAGCCAATAGCCCTGGCCGTCTTGGGTTCGGGCCACGCCGACCACGGGCTTGTTGAGAGGCTGACCACCCATCGAGCCTAAGAAGGCGGCGTCCCCGAATGCGAAGACTCCCCCGTCAGAGGCGACGAGCCAATAGCCCTTGCCGTCGGCGGTGGACGAGATCCCCGAGATCGGGGCGTTGAGCGGTTGGCCGGCCAACGAGCCGAAGTCGCCGGCGTACCCGTGAGCTGAAACGGCCCCTTGCGCGTTGGTCAGCCAGTAACCGGTGCCGTCGGGAAGCGAGGCCATCCCGACGACCGGGGTGGGGAGATTTCCGTTGGCCGGCGGGGGAAGATCCCGCTTGAACTCGGGATTGTCGCAGTTCTGGGCGGTGAGCTGCTCGGGGGGCTGCCCAGTCATGTATCCCACCGCATTGGCCATGAGCTGGCTGAGCTGGGGCGGTAACGGCGCGTAGCCGATGTTCGCCATGCTGCGTTGGCCGGCACAGGCGATGTACCGCATGAACTGGGCCAGCGTGTTGGTGGTGCCCGGATCGGGATAGGGCGTGGCGCAGGTCGGTACGTTGGGATTCGGCCCGCACTGGTATACGAAATAGGAGTACGAGGAGATGGGGTAGGCCAACGGGTTCGTCGACGTGTACACGTTGGTCACGTTCTCGGACGTGTCGGGGGCCAGGGTGGCCGACTGCAGGGCGGCGGTGATGTTGACGGGCGAGGGCGCTACCCAGTTCCCGGACTGGTTCTGGATCTGGGCCACGTGGTCGCCATAGACCTTGGCGTAGCCGAATTCGTCGTACCCGATGGACCACAGTCCCCCCGGGGCAGCAATGCTTTGGGCTTGCTGGTCCGAGCCGCTATAGAACTGCCAGGTCCCGGTCCTGGTTCCGGTGTCGATCTCGTCGAGCCGGGACGTGGTGTCGAAGCCGTTGAGTGCGGCCCAATTGTTGTAGTCGGCCGGGTCGGTGTGTCGGACGAAGTCGTAGAACAGGGCGGTCGTGCCCGATTTGCCCGATCGACCGACCACGGTGATGGGATGGTTGGGCAGGACGACGCCGGGGTTGTCGGCGCTGATGGCCGGGTCGTCCCAGTTGGTGATCATCCCGGTGAAGATCTTGGCCACGGTCAGACGGGAGAGCCGAAGGGTGCTGATATCCCTTCCCGCACCGTCTCGAACCTGGTACATCACCGCGGTTCCGCTGCCCACATCGGGGGCGTACGCATACCCTCTCGGTACGTTCGGTTGCCCGATCGAGGTGAACTCCTCCTCTGATCCGGCGAAGTCGGCGGTGCCGTCGGCGTACGACTGGAGGCCCGCGGTCGAATTGGTAGCGGTGTAGTTGACGTTCAGCCCCAGGTTCGAGGTATCGGCGATCCACTGGGAGAAGGCGAGGGCGGCGTAGGTCGATCCTTGTCCGATCACTTGCGTGGACGGAGCGGTCGTGGCATCGGCCGTCCCACCGCCAAGGATCGTGATCGTCCCCGCCGCCACGATGAGAACCACAATCAAGCGACTGCACGTAGCTACGCGACGAGTACGCCCCATGGGTCGTTGAGAACTCGTCCCCCGCACTCAGCGAGTCTCTCATGAGTTATGTGTCGCCTCAGCGAACACAAGGCTACAAAAGCAAACTCTTGGCAACAGTTCCGCGAACGTGCGGTTGAGGTCGACTGCCGTCGCAAAGGTGGCCAACCGAGCTCGGGCCGCCTTCCTCCCACTACCGCCAGAGCTCCCGACGTGGCACAGTGATGGGACGGGAGCTCGGACGGACCGGGCTGAGAGGGCGCCTTGCTGGCGCCGACCGAACCTGATCCGGGTAATGCCGGCGGAGGGAGACCCCATGACCACAGTCGATGTCTCGATCGGGCAGCGAGCCGACCATCACCGGCGCAAGATCTATGTTGAGGGTGAACGGGCCGGGGTCCGGGTGCCATGGGTGGAGGTATGCCTGTCGGACTCGCCGGGCAAGGCCGGCCCGGTGGCCAATGCTGCGGTCCGGCTCTACGACACCTCAGGACCGGGGTCGGATCCTGAGGTGGGGCTCCCTGCCCTTCGCCGGCCATGGATCATTGACCGTTCCGATGTGACCGAGTACCCCGGCAGGTTGGTCGGGCAACGGGACGACGGGCGAGGCGCGCATCGGCGGTCCGACCCCGCTCGCCCCCATCCCGCTCGAGGCCAACGGCCGCTGCGGTCGACGGGGGGAGCGGTGACCCAGATGCACTACGCCCGACGGGGCGAGATCACCCCGGAGATGAGCTTCGTGGCCATCCGCGAAGGGGTGGCCGAAACCGTGGTTCGAGATGAGCTGGCTGCCGGTCGGGCCATACTCCCGGCCAACATCAATCACCCCGAATCGGAGCCGATGATCATCGGCAGCCGCTTCCTGGTCAAGGTGAACGCCAACATCGGCAACTCGGTGGTGAGCGCCTCGATCGATGACGAGGTGGAGAAGCTCACGTGGGCCACCCGTTGGGGAGCGGACACGGTGATGGACCTGTCCACCGGACCGGAGATCCACACCACCCGAGAGTGGATTCTTCGGAACTCGCCGGTCCCCATCGGAACCGTCCCCATCTACCAGGCGCTCGAGAAGGTCGACGGTCGTCCCGAGGAGCTGACCTGGGAACTCTACCGGGACACCCTGATCGAACAGGCCGAGCAGGGGGTCGACTATTTCACCATCCATGCCGGCGTGCTCCTCCGCTACGTACCGCTCACGGCCCGGCGGGTCACGGGCATCGTGAGCCGGGGCGGCTCGATCATGGCCGCCTGGTGCCTGGCCCACCACACCGAGAACTTCCTCTACACCCGGTTCGAGGAGATCTGCGAGATCATGGCCGTCTACGACGTCGCCTTCTCGTTGGGCGACGGGCTACGCCCCGGCTCGATCGCCGATGCCAACGATGAGGCCCAGTTCGCCGAACTGGGCACGCTGGGCGAACTGACGGAGGTGGCCTGGCGCCACGATGTCCAGACGATGGTCGAGGGCCCCGGCCACGTCCCGCTGCACCGGATCGCCGAGAACGTGGCCCGCCAACGAGAGGTCTGCCACCGCGCCCCCTTCTACACACTGGGCCCCCTGACCGTCGATGTGGCACCGGGCTACGACCACATCACCTCGGCCATCGGGGCGGCCGTGATCGGGATGCAGGGCACCGCCATGCTCTGCTACGTCACGCCCAAAGAGCACCTGGGCCTCCCCGGTCGGGAGGACGTGAAGCAGGGGATGATCGCCTACAAGGTCGCGGCCCACGCCGCCGACCTGGCCAAGGGCCATCCCGGTGCGCAGATCTGGGATGACGCGCTGTCCAAGGCCCGGTTCGAGTTCCGGTGGGAGGACCAGTTCAACCTGGCCATCGACCCGGAGACGGCCCGGTCCTATCACGACGAGACCCTGCCGGCAGAGCCGGCCAAGACGGCACACTTCTGCTCGATGTGCGGCCCGAAGTTCTGTTCCATGCGGATCAGCCAGGACGTCCGGGACTACGCCGAGTCCCAGGGTCTCCCGCTCGACACCGCGGTCCAGAGCGGGCTGGAGGAGAAGGCGGCGGAATTCCGATCCGGAGGAACCGGGGTGTATCGGGAACCGTCGGGGCCCTGACCCCCCTCCGGGCCCTGACCGCCCCCCGGGCCGTGACCCTCCCGACGCCGGGGCAACGGTGGGAAAGTCCAGGTCGACGGCATGCCACAGCCGCGGAGCTACCCGCGGTACACTGAAGGTCGCCATCGGACTATTGGTTCGGTGGCGGGGTCTTCCTCATCCTGTCGTCCGCGCATGCGGAACCATCCGAGGCGGGCCCGCCTCCGCCCCGTCTGCCGACCCGGCGGAATCCGAGCGCCGGCCGCACAGTCGGCACCAACAGATGAGAGAGCAAGACCCCTATGACTTCCACCATTGAGCGGCCCGACCGCGCCGAGACCACCGGCCTGTCCAGCACCATGCTCACCAACCCCGTTCCCTTCGACAGCCTCGGCGTCGAGCCGGCCCTGGTCGAGGTGCTTGCCTCCCAGGGCATCACCACGGCGTTCCCCATCCAGGCCATGACCGTCGCCGACGCTCTGGCCGGACGAGACGTCTGCGGCAAGGCGAAGACCGGGTCGGGAAAGACGCTTGCCTTCGGCGTGCCCCTCTTGCAGCGGACCATGGGCAATGAGGCCACCGAGCCGGGCCGGCCCCGTGGCCTCGTGCTCGTCCCCACCAGGGAGCTGGCCGTGCAGGTCCACGACGTGCTCGAGCCGCTGGCCGAGGCAGTCGGACTCCGGCTCGTCGCCGTCTATGGCGGGGCCGACATCGACCGCCAGGTGAAGAAGCTTCGCCGCGGTGTCGATGTCATCATTGCCACCCCTGGGCGACTGATCGACCTGGGTGACCGGGGCGAGCTGACCGTGGCCGACATCGAGACGCTAGTGCTCGACGAGGCCGACCGCATGGCCGATATGGGGTTCATGCCCCAGGTCGAATGGGTGTTGCGGCGCCTGGAGCGGGACCACCAGACGCTCCTGTTCTCGGCCACGCTGGACGGCGCCGTCGACCGGTTGGTGTCGCGTTACCTGACCGACCCGGTCATGCACGAGGTGGCCTCGCCCCAGACGACGGTGGAGGAGATGGAGCACCGGTTCCTCCACGTCCATCAAATGGACAGGGTGAAGGTGGCCGCGGCCATCTGCCGCAACGTGTCCAAGTCGATCGTCTTCGTGCGGACCAAGCGGGGAGCCGACCGGTTGGTCGAGCAGCTCCGCAAGGAGGGCGTCGACGCCGCCGCCATTCACGGCGACCTCCGGCAGGCCAACCGGGAACGCACCCTCAAGGACTTCTCCGAGGGCAAGCTCCCGGCGCTGGTGGCCACCGACGTTGCCGCCCGGGGCCTGGACATCGATGCCGTCGACGTGGTGATCCACTTCGACCCGCCCGAGGACCACAAGGCTTATCTGCATCGCTCCGGACGGACGGCTCGGGCCGGGGAGGCCGGCGTGGTGGTCACGCTGGTGCAATGGAACCAGGTCCTCGAAGTCGAGCGGATCCAAACTCGCATCGGCCTGAAGATGCCGATCGTGGAGATCTTCTCCAACGACCCGCGCCTGGCCAATCTGGCCGAATGGGACCCGTCCGAGGACGCCGCCTGAGCAACCGGTTCGACGGCGAGGGTGCAAGAGCATCCGCTTCGACGACGAGCACGATGAACGAACGATCAGCCCGGTGAGCCCGACGGCTCCCCGCGTGCACCCGATGGAGGAACGACATCGTTGATGAACCCAACCAGACGCGGCTGACGGTCGACGGCGGTCCCCAGGGGATCGAACGGGTCCTGGTGGTCACCGCTCACCCCGACGACGTCGACTTCGGAGCGGCAGGGACCGTGGCTACCTTGACCGATGCCGGAGTAGAGGTGGCGTACTGCATCGTCACCGACGGAGACGCCGGCGGGTCGGACCGCACCATCAGCCGGGCCGAGATGGCCACGCTCCGCCGCAAGGAGCAGCGGGCCGCCGCCGCCGAGGTCGGTGTGGACGATGTGACCTTCCTCGGTTACTCCGATGGGCGCCTGACCCCGAGCCTCGAGTTGCGCCGTGACATCTCGCGGGTGATCCGGCAGTTCCGCCCCCAGCGGGTGATCACCCAGTCGCCCGAACGCAGCTGGCAGCGGCTCGGGGCCAGCCACCCCGATCACCTGGCCGCCGGGGAGGCCACCACGTGCGCCGTGTACCCCGACGCCCGGAATCCCTTTGCCCACCCCGAATTGCTCGAAGAGGGCTTGGAACCCCACACCGTTCCCGAGCTGTGGCTGATGGCCACGGACCGGGCCGATCGGGCGGTGGACGCCACCGACGCCTTCGCGGCCAAGCTGGCCGCGCTGCGCTCGCACCGCAGCCAGGTGGGCGACGGTGAGCAGCTGGAGAACCTGCTGCGCTCGTGGATGGCGGGGAACGCGCAGGCCGCCGGCCTGCCCGACGGCCGTCTGGCCGAAGCCTTCCAGGTGGTCGTGATCGGGTGAGCTTCGAGACGGATCCCGGTGTCACCATCGGCTCCGCCGCCTGGCCCGGTGATCGGCATCGCCCCTGGGCCGTCGTCCAGCACGTGTCCCATGAGGGTCCAGGTTTGATCGGGGAGGCCCTGCGCCAAGCGGGCCTGACCTTCGAGGTGGTGCGAGCGGATCTGGGTGACGGGTTTCCGTCGGTGGCCGAGCTCGGGGGCCTGGTGGTCATGGGCGGCCCCATGGGTGTCCACGATGTGGCCGACCACCCGTGGCTGCTGGCCGAACGAGAGCTGTTGGCCGAAGCGGTGGAGGGCGGCCTTCCCGTCCTCGGCGTGTGCCTCGGTGCCCAGCAACTGGCCCTCGCCCTCGGCGCCGAGGTCACCACCGGAGCTGCGGCGGAGATCGGTATGGGCTCGGTCGAGCTCACCGGACCCGGTCGGCTCGATCCCGTGCTCGGCCCCGAGTACGGCGGGCTGGCCCCCACCGCCATCGCCTGCGTGCACTGGCATCAGGACACGTTCGCCCTTCCGTCTGGCGCCGTCCACCTGGCCGCAACCCCGCGCTACCCCAATCAGGCCTTCCGGGTCGGAGACAAGGTCTACGGGCTCCAGTTCCATGTCGAAGTGGACCGGACTCTGGCCCAGTCGTGGGCGCCGCTCATCCCCGGCGGCACCCCGCTCGACGAGGGCCGCCTGGTCGAGGCGGAGACAGTGGGTCGACGGATCCTCCGCCGCTTCGTCTCGGTGGCGATCGGGTCGATCGATGGCGCCGAGGTCCCGAAATGAGCGGTGGCGACGACCTGGTCGATGTCGGGCCGATGGGCTCAGTGGATACCGGAGCGGTCAAACCTCGGATGCGGGGTGTGCTGCACGAGTGCGCGTTCTTCGTGTCCCTGGTGTCCGGGGCGGTCCTGGTCGCCGTGGCCCCCACCGTCGGCTCCAGCCTGGTCCTGGCTGTCTATGCCCTTTCTGTTTCTGCGCTGTTCGGGGTGAGCGCCCTGTTCCACCGGCACACATGGACCCCTGCCGGCCGTCGCCGGATGCGGCGGGTCGATCACTCGACGATCTACATCGCCATTGCTGGGTCGTACACGGCGGTGGCCGGGATCGCCCTGGGCGGTTGGGCCCGGATCGCCGTGCTGTGCATCGTGTGGGGTGGTGCCATCGTCGGCATCACCCTGCGGCAGGCCTGGCTCGATGCCCCCAAGTGGGTCATCGCCCTGCCCTACGTGGTCGTGGGGTGGTCGGCCGTCGTCGTCATCCCTCAGCTCGTGCACGCTCTGGGCGGCCTGGGCTTCGGGCTACTGGTGGCCGGAGGTCTGGCCTACTCGTTCGGCGCCCTGGTCTACGCGCGCAAGCGGCCCAACCCGGTGCCCGGCGTGTTCGGCTATCACGAGGTGTTCCACGCCTGCACCATCGTCGGGGCGGTGCTCCATTACGTGGTGATCGCGGCGTTCGTGCTTCCCTTGGCTGGCTGAGGCCAACCGAGGAAAGGCCAGGCCGACCCGGCCGGCTCAGGCCGGCCCACCCGCTCGGCCCACCCGCTCGGCCC
>DATMMO010000431.1:0-15990 GCA_035569695.1 Acidimicrobiales bacterium
GCACCATCGGCACCATCGGCACCATCGGCACCATCGGCACCATCGACACTACCGACACCACGGGCTACCGCCCTTCGAAGTTGGGGCTGCGCTTCTCCAGGAACGCTCGGGGCCCTTCCCGGGCGTCGTGGCTGCTCATCACCGGCATCCCGATGGCCATCTCGGGCCCGAATGCCTCGCTCTCGGGGATCCCGTCGGCGGCCAGCACAGAAGCCTTGATGGCCTGGACGGCCAGCGGGCCGTTGGCCGCGATCTTGTCGGCGATCGAGCGGGCCTTGGCCAGGGCCTCGCCGTCGGGCACCACGTGGCCGATGAGGCCGATCTCCTTGGCCTTGGCCGCGGTGATCGGCTCGCCCACCAGCAGGATCTCCATCGCCTCGGTCCAGGGGATCTGGCGGGGCAGGCGGATGGTCGAGGCCGACATGGGGAACAGGCCGCGCTGAACCTCCGAGATGGCGATCTTGGCGCTCTCCCCGGCCACCCGGATGTCGGTGGCTTGCAGGATCTCGGTCCCACCGGCATAGCAGTAACCCTCCACCGCAGCCAGCAGCGGCTTCTTGGTGCGGTACTGCTTCAGGAAGCCCTTGAAGATGATGGATCCGTCGGTCCGGATCCGCTCCTCGAACTCGTCGGCCGGCGGCTCGCCGCGGGCCATGGCCCCGACCAGCCGATCCAGGTCGGCTCCAGCAGAGAACCCGCCGGCGGCGCCGGTCAGGATGGCCACACGGACGTTGTCGTCACCGTCGATGAGGTCCCAGGCATCGGACAGGCGGCACAGGACCTCGGCGTTGAAGGCGTTGCGCTTGGCCGGTCGATTGAGGGTGACGGTGACCACGTGGCCGCTTTGCTCGACGAGCACCGCCGGCTCGGCCTGGATGGCCGGTTCGGCGGGTGCGGCCGGTTCGGTGGGAGCGCCCGGTGCGCCCGGTTCGGCCGTCATCGGTAGGCGGGTTGGAGATCGGAGCTGACGATCCACATGGCGAAGTACTGGGCGGCACCGCCGTAGGCATGGCCCAGGGCCACCCGGGCCCCGTCGACCTGGTAGTCGCCGGCGCGCTCGCGCACCTGGTTGGCCGCTTCGAGACACCGGATAAGGCCCGAGGCGCCGATCGGGTTCGAGGACAGGACGCCACCGGAGGCGTTGACCGGGAACGACCCGGTGATCTCGGTGTCCCCATTGTCGGTCATGTGCCAGCCCTCGTTGATGGGGGTCAGCAGCAGGCCCTCGAGCCACATGGGCTCGTACCAGGAGAAGGGCACGTAGATCTCGGCGCAGTCGATCTGGCCGCGAGGGTCGGTGATGCCGGCCTCCTTGTAGAGGGCGGCGGAGCAGTCCACCCCGGCCTGGGGCCGGACGGCGTCGCGCCCGGGGAACTGGCCGAACTCGGTGCGCTTGGCGTGGGCGATGACCCAGGCCGGCTTTCCGGGGCTCTTGCGAGCCACATCCTCACTGGCCAGGACGATGGCCGCGGCGCCGTCGGAGGAGGGGCACGACTCCAGGAAATGGAGCGGGTCCCACAGCATCGGGGAGTCCCGCACCTTCTCGATGGAGATGTCCTTGATGCGCAAGTGGGCGTGAGGGTTGCGGAGGGCGTTTTGCCGGTCCTTGACCGCCACCTTCCAGCCGATGTCCTCAGGGGCCCCGGAGCGCTCGATGTAGCTCCGGATCCAAGGGGCAAACGTGCCTCCGGCGCCCTGGCCGCCGGACTTCCCGCCCGACAGCGCCCAGGTGGCATTGCCCTCGGACTGCTTCTCGTAGCAGACGACCAGGACCCGGTCGTAGCGACCGGACTCGACCATGGTGGCACCGGTGATGGCGGTGGCCGCCCCCACCGACCCGGCGGTATGGACCCGGTGGATGGGCTTGCCCACCGCACCCAGGCCGTCGGCCAGGGACAGTTCGGGCATGACCACGCCCTCGAGAGCGTCAGGGGCCTTGCCGATCACGATGGCGTCGACGTCGGCAAAGGTCATGCCGGCGTCCTCCAGCGCCTCGATGGCGGCCCACCGCACCAGGCCGTCGAGGGTGAGGTCGAGCTTCTTCCGATAGTCGGTCTGACCGGTACCGATCACTGCACATGGGCGCGCCATCAGTCATCTCCCTGGAGGACACAGATCAAGTTCTGCTGGAGGCATGCGCCACTCGACGCATGGGCCAGGCCCCGTTGGGCCGAGCCATCGGCGATCCGGCTGGCCACTTCGATGACCCGGACCAGGCCGGTGGCCATCACCGGGTGCCCGCCGAGCGGCCCCCCGGATGGGTTCACCACGGTGTCGTCGCCCAGTCCGAGGGCTCGACGGAGGATGATCTCCTCGTGGCTGTGGGCGACCATGAGCTCGGCCACATCGAATGTCCCGCCCCCGCCCACCTTCTCGGCCGCCGATCGGGTGGAGGGCGAGTCGGTCAGGTCCCGGAACCCGGGATGATGGGACTCGATGCGGTGCTCGATTCCCTGGATCCACGCAGGTCGCTCGCACAGCTCGCGGGCCCGGTCGCCGGCCACCATGAGCAGGGCGGCGGCCCCGTCGGCCACCGGAGCCACGTCGTGGGCCCGGAGGGGGGCGGCGTAGTAGGGCTGGTCGAGCAACTGGTCGGCGGAGTCGGACCGCCGGACCATGGCGTTGGGGTTGTCGGCCGCGGCCTTCCAGCTGCGCTCGACCACGGCGGCGAAGTCGGCCTCGGTGGCCAGGTCGGCGTCGAGCAGGGCCCGGGCCTGGATGCCGGCCAGCGAGGCGGGATCGAGCCCAAGGGGCGCGGTCAGGTACGGGTCGCCCTGGAGGGCGAAGATCTCCCGGTTGTTGCCGGGCGAGGATCGGCCCGATCCGATGACGAGGGCCACGTCGATGTCCCCCAGCTGCAGCCGGATCCACGCCTCGAACAGGGCCCAGGCGCCGTCCATCTCCACGTGGCTCTCGTACACCGGGGGCCAGGCCCCGACCCCGTCGATGTTCATGACGAAGGCGAACGGGGCGCCGGAAAGGTAGTCGCAGCTCCCGGCCAGGGTGAAGTCGATGTCATGGCGCTCCAGCCCCGTCCGGGCCAGGAGGTCGTTGACGCAGCGCATGATGAGCACGGGCTCTGGCCCAGCGAATGCCTCGTAGGCGGGGGTTTGCGAGACGGCCACGATGGCGACGTCGCGGGAATGATCGGTCACTGGGTGAACTCCCGAAGTTTGTTGGCGTCGGCATCAGGCTCGCCGGTCGGATCCCATCGCTCGATGACGCCCTCGAGGGGAACCGACCGATTGTCGATGCCGGTCAGATCACGCTCACCCTCCGGTCGCCATACCGCCTGGAGCCGAAGGCCGACCCGGATGTCCTCTTCTTCCAGATTGCGAATGTCCACGCTGATGAGGGGCGAGTCGCTCCCGTCCAAGAGGATCGACGCCCGGATGTAAGGATTGGTCTCCTTTTGGCCGTAGTAGTCAACCGGGGTGATGACGGTGAAGGAGGTCACCGTGCCCCGGTCGGCCACGGTCAGCTCGTCGTCCTCACCCATCTCGACCCGTTCCAGCGGATCGTATCCCCGGCCGGGCACATAGACCTTGCCCGAGGCGGGCGAGCGCTGACCGATGAACCGTCCATCGAGCAGGGCCTGGGCGGCGCGGGCCCGGTGGGCGTGGAGCGGCTCGTGGTAGTTCAGTGCAATGAGCTGGACGATGTCGGTGACCGGCTCAGCTCCCTCAGCTCCCGCCCCGATGTCGACGGCATGAGCGCGGTCCAGAGGAACGAAATGAAAGTCGGTGATCGACCCGGTCCGTTCCTCATGGAACTGGACGGCCACCCGCATGCCGGTGGACATGTCGTCGATCGAACCGGCGTCCACGGCGTGGGCCATGGCGTGGTCGGTCCCGTCCAACAGGACCAGGGCAAAGGCGAAGGGATGATCAAAGGGGTGGGTGGAGGTGGGATCGGCCACCCACGTCCACGAGGTGACCGTGCCCTCGGTGGCCACCTCCACCAGCTCGGAGTCGAGGGCCTGGGCCGTGGCGGGGTCGTACTCGAGCGGGGGGCACAGGACCTCATCCCCGTTTCGGATGC
The DNA here is from genome assembly GCA_035569695.1 of Acidimicrobiales bacterium. GTDB lineage: Bacteria > Actinomycetota > Acidimicrobiia > Acidimicrobiales > RAAP-2 > DASXMT01. The sequence continues at coordinate 4,042 of DATMMO010000431.1, forward strand.
CCAACAGGTGCCCATCGCGAAGCCCGGTCAGGAACTGGCCGAGCACGGGACCCGTCGTGCGAGTGTACGGATACTCGAGCAGTAAGTCTACGTCCGGAAGCATGCGTTGGCACGCTAGCAACCTCATCGGCCGGTTTGCTGTGGCCCAGCGCGCCGCTGGCCTGGACTGGCGCTTGGTCGGGACCTATACACGCGCTTGACGTGGGCCCAAACCCGGTCGACGGCCCGATCAGGTGCTCTGGTGGAGCACTATCCCGCTGACTTCCCTGACCACCCGGTCCTGGCTCCTGATGTGGGCGAACACGCTCGGTGCGTCCGTCGGGCCCCGCTCACCAAGGTTGGCCGGCACGACCGGGGGCCTACGCTGGCAAAGGTTCTCGGTGGAGCTCGCAGAAGCTCCAGGAAGGAGCGAAAGCGATGGACAGCCAACAACGAGGCTCAGTGCGCGTCGAACCGGGGAGCAAGCGAGTCCGGGCCTACCTCCAGGGGCAGCTGGTCACCGACACGCTGCGACCGCTTCTGGTGTGGGAGGTCCCCTACTACCCCACTTACTACGTGCCGCTCGAAGACACGCGCGCCGAGCTGACCCCGACCGGCGAGGTCCAGCACTCGCCCAGCCGCGGTGATGGGCTCACTCATGACATCAACGTCGGCGGGATCACGGCCAAGAGAGCGGCACTGACGTTTCCCGACTCTCCGATCGCTGAGCTCCGAACTGCCGTCCGGTTGGACTTCCCGGCCATGGACGAATGGTTCGAAGAAGACGAGCCCATCTATGTCCACCCACGCGACCCGTACACGCGCGTCGACATATTGGCCAGCACCCGACGCGTCGTCGTGGAGGTCGACGGCCAGGTGGTAGCGGACTCGAGCCAACCGCGCATTCTTTTCGAGACAGGCCTACCTCCTCGGTACTACGTCCCTCTCACCGATGTCCGGATGGAGCTCCTACGACCGTCGGCCACCCAGACCCATTGCCCGTACAAGGGCACGGCCACCTACTGGTCGCTGGTGGTGGACGGTGGCGTGCACGAGGACGTCGTGTGGATCTACCGCTCCCCGTTCGCAGAAAGCCAAAAGATCGCCGGCCTGGCCTGCTTCTACAACGAGAAGGTCGACATCTCCCTGGACGGTGTCCCACAGGACAGGCCCCACACCCTCTTCAGCTGAGCCTCTTGGCGCTGCTCGGGGGGCTGCTCAGATACTTGGGCTCGGCCTCAGGTCAGCGGCCTCGGGTCAGGTGCTCGGTCTCAGGTGCTCGGTCTCAGGTCAGGTGCTCGGTATCAGGTGCTCGGCCTCAGGTCAGCGGCCTCAGGTCAGCGGCCTCAGGTCAGCGGAGCAGCGCTGGTGCTGAACCCTGCTCCCAGGTGAGCCGTATCGTTGAACCGGCGGATAGCCCACCGCTCGTCGCTGATCACCACCTGAGAGATCGACGCGTTGTCAGCGCCAGCGAAGGCAAAGGGCTGAGAATGCGAAGCGAGGGCGAGCACTTCGGCGATCGTGCCGCCATGGGAGAAGACCACGACCCGCTGGTCGGGGTGAGCGGCAGCTATCCGCTCCATCGCGGCCCGGACTCGGCGAGCGAAGTCCGCGCCCGGTTCGGCTCCGGGGATGACGTCCCATCGCTGCTCTTGGTGCATGCGGACGGCGATGGGGTCCTGCTCAACGATCTTCTGGCGAAAGAGACCACCCTCCCAGTCGCCGAGGAACACCTCCCGCACGTCTGGATCGACGACTGGCGATATGGACAGTCGGCGCGCCAGGGGTTCTGCGGTCTGGGCCGTTCGTCGTAGTGAACTGACGTAGATGGCGTCGATTCGCTCGGTGGCCAGACGCCGGCCCACCAATTCGGCCTGTTCTCGACCCTCGGGTGACAGCGCCGGGTTCCCCTGTCCGTCGACCAGTTCGAAGTCTTGACCCTCGATGGCAGGCTCGGATTCCCCATGGCGGACGAGTAGCACCTCGGTAGCGCCCGGTGGCGGCTGGAATCGCATCTGTCGGTACACGCGGGGGGCGGCCATTCCCGCTGAGCGTAGAGCATCGTCGGTTCGTGGCGATCGGCTGGGCGGGTACTGGGCGATGCAGGGCGGCGCAGGGCGGCGCAGGGCGGTACTGGGCGCGCCCGACGCTAGGGAGCCGGCCGGTAGCCTTGGAGATTCCGATCGCCCACCCGGGAGCCCATGTCCCAGTCACCCCCTGACCCCACGCGCACGGCATCGTCGACGTCGAACGATGACCCCAAGCTGACCGTAAGCCCCATCCAGGTCATCGCCAGCGCCCTGGCCTCGGTATCTGCAGCCATCATCGCCTCGCTCTTCAACGTGGCCGGGACGATCGTGGGAACGGTGCTGGTCAGCGTGATCGCCACCCTGGGAGCGGCGATCTACAGCGCCTCGATACGACGGGCCCACGCCCGAATTCGTCAAGCGACCCGGCAACGTCCGGTCCTGCCCTCGACGCAGCCCCGGCCGTATCCCCCACCACGCGCCGACAAGCACGTTCCCACCGCGCTGGCCGGTCTGGCCAATCTCGGCGACGCACAACAGGGCGCCCGGTCCATGCAGCGACGTCCGCAGCGGCGGAATTGGCGCAACATGCGGGTGCCCGTCCTGGGCGCCATCATTGCCGTCCTGGTCATCGCCATCGTCTCGCTGACCGTCATCGAGCTTGTGGCGCAAAAGCCACTCTCCGCTGTGGTGCGGGGCCAGTCGGGCTCGGGACAGACATTCTTCGGTGGTGGGAACGGCGGGACGAAACCACCGACGAGCACGACGACAACAACGACGACGAGCACGACGTCACCTACCGGTACGACGTCGACGACCACTCGCCCGTCGCCTGCCGTCAGCACACCCTCCAGCACCACGACGACCACCCCATCGAGCACCACGACGACCACGTCCCGAGCAGGGACCTCGGGCACCGTGCCCAGTCCGACCACGACGACGACTGCGAAGTAGGTCCGGCTCGCCCAAAGGAGTGGGCCCGCCATTTGGGGAACGGGCATCCCTTGTCCCTTACTCGGAGCGTGGATGATGGCCCATCCCTTGGCTCCCTCAGGTGTGCAACCGGGTCCTCAGGTGTCCAACCGGGTCCTCAGGTGTCCAACCGGGTCCTCAGGTGTCCAACCGGGTCCTCAGGTGCGCAGGCGGTCCTCAGGTGCGCAGCTAGGTCCTCTCAGGTGTGCAACCGGCTCACCGGGTGGCCCACCACCCCGGACCGGTATCGACGGCTCCGGCGCGAACCAGAGCGTCGCAGGCGGCCGCGGCTCGAGCCAGGCTCAAACCGGTACGGCGCAGGACGGCGTCCATCGTCGTGGGCGAACCTTCCAGGGCGGCCAGGACGGTGCGCGCATCGTCGCTCAGCACGCCTGGATCGAAGGACAACTGGACACTGGCCGGCCCCGACGGCAGAGGCGATCCCTGACTCTGGCGCCGGCCTGAGGTGGACTTCGTCTCTCGGGCCGACCGGGTCGGCGTCGATCTCGGTGAAGCACGGTCTCGCCCTTTTGCCGCAACGAACGTCGACGCCTGGACGGCCGGCGCCGGACTGTCTCGTCCACATCGGGACAAGGCCACCGCGGTCAGGACATCGTCGACGTCGCGGACCGGAGTACACCCGTCGACCAGCAACCCGTTGGTGCCGGCCGATGCCGGGCTTCGCACCGAGCCCGGGACGGCGCAGACCGGTATGGACCGGCGGGCCGCCGCTTCGGCGGTGTAGAGGGCTCCTCCGCCGAGTTGGCACTCGACCACAACCACGACGTCGGACAGGGCGGCGATGATCCGGTTGCGGGCCGGGAACACGCGAGTCCGCGGTGTGGTTCCCAGGGCCGCCTCCGAGAACACCACACCGTGGTCTTCGACCTCCCGCCACAGCGAGGCGTTGCTCTTCGGATACACCACATCGAGTCCGGTGCCCACCACGGCAACGGGAGGGGCTGCATCGAGCCGACCGGTCCGGAGTGCGCCGGTATGGGCAGCTCCGTCAATCCCCAGAGCCAGTCCTGACACCACGACGACGCCGGCCGAGGCCAGATCACGGGCCAGCTCCGACGCCGTCTGCAAGCCGTAGGTGGTCGCCGACCGGGTGCCCACGATGGCCACCCGGGGACCAGCTTCGACCACTGAAGGTGCACCGCGAGAAAAGAGGACCGCCGGTGCGCCGGGGTCGCCCCGCAAGACCGGGGGGTAGCTCGAAGCAGTACGCAGATGGACCGAGACTCCGGCGCGCTCGTAGTCCTTGGCCACGACGTCGGGGTCGATCTTCCTCACCGCATTCATGAAGCGACGTTTCTCGTCGGCCGGGTGTCGGCCGTGAGCCAGTTCCTGCCACGCCCGGACCGGGTTCACGTCGTCCAGGATCTTGGCCAACCGCACCGGGGTCATGCCCGGCAGGCCGGCCAAGGCGGCGCCACAGGCCACATCCGACCCGGGTCGCCCGATGCCGGAGGCACTGACCGGCACGTCGGTTGCTGCCTGCCTGTCAGCCGTGGTCTGGATGCCGGTCATCCGTCGAACCCCAGCAACGCGCCACGGCGGGACCGCAGGACGAGGGCTTCATGGACATGAGACGCATGAACCGTGTCGCCGGCCCGATCGAGGTCGGCCACTGTTCGCGCGATCCGTCGAACCCGATGGAGTCCACGAGCGCTCAGGGTCCCGTCCCGCAGACACAACTCCAGGAGGGCGGCAGCTCCGTCGCTCATCGGAACCGATTCGTCCAGCTGGGGGCCGGGAAGTTCTGCATTCGATCGAACCCCTCGACGAGCTGCCTGTGCTCTGGCCTCAGCCACCCGCGTGGCGACGGCCGCAGTGGGCTCACCGGGTCGGCTGCTGATCAGGTCGTCCACCGATGGCCGGTCGACCCGAATGGCCAGGTCGAACCGATCGAGCAGCGGCGCCGACAGACGGCGGGCGTACCGCTCCTTGGCCCCGACCGAGCACCGGCATGCTCCAGGAAGGCCGCCCTCACCGCACGGGCACGGATTCATGGCCCCCACCATGAGCAATCGGGCCGGGAAGGTGGCCGTGCCTCGCGCTCGGCTGACCCGGACCTCCCCCTCTTCGAGCGGCTGGCGCAACGCGTCGAGGACGGTGGTCGAGAACTCCCCCATCTCGTCGAGGAAGAGCACGCCACCGTGGGCCAGGCTGATCTCGCCGGGCCGCATCCATGCCGTGCCCCCGCCGATCATGGACACGGGCGAGGCTCCGTGGTGGGGAGCACGAAACGGGGGGCGCTCGACGAGGCCGTCGCCGGGAAGCGGGAGCCCGGCTACCGAGTGGATACGGCTGACCTCGAGGCCGGTCGGCCGGTCCAGATCGGGCAGGAGACCGGGCAGGCGCATGGCCAGCATGGTCTTGCCTGATCCAGGCGGTCCGACCAGAAGCAGGTGGTGACCGCCGGCCGCCGCCACCTCGAGAGCGCGTCGGGCAAAGGGTTGACCGGTCACATCGGCCAGATCACCGCTGTCATCGGGGTCCCACGGTCCAGGTCCGCGGTGGGGTGCGCTCGGTGGGTGCGAACGCAACCGTGGCCACGGCCGGCGCCCGGCCAGGCATTCGACGAGGAGCCGCAAACACCCAGCGGAGCGCACATCACCGTCTGCGGCGGGTAGCCGCGCCTCGTTGGCGCTGGCCTCGGGTACCACCACGGTGTGGCCGGCGAGCGCCTCGGCCAGCACGACCATGCCGGTGATCCCGCGGAGCGATCCGTCCAGACCCAGCTCGCCGACGAAGGCCAGACCGTCGACGGCCTCTCGATCGAGCTCGCCCGAGGCGACCAGCACTCCGATGGCGATGGGGAGATCGAGACCGGCCCCTCCCTTGCGGACGCCAGAAGGAGCCAAATTGACGGTGACCCGTCGCAGCGGCCAGGTCAGTCCGCTGGAGAGCAAGGCCGCTCGGACCCGGTCGCGTGACTCACGGACGGCGGCATCGGGCAGACCGACCACGGTGAAGCCGGGCAGGCCGTTGGACACGTGAACCTCAACCGAGATGCGGGTCCCGTTCACCCCGACCAGGACGGCAGAGGGAATGGTGGCGATCATGGCGCCTCCCATCCGGACAGTCCGTTCCCGCGACACTTCGGCCGAACAGCAGAGGCCGGGGATCGGATCCCTGTGGTGGAGGGCCGAACTGGGCACGTGGTCCCAGCTGGTTGCCGGCCGCTCGAGGCACTGTCTGCACCTTACCGAGGGGGTCTGACAGGGTGAGGGGGTCTGACCGGCTCAGGGTCCAATCACGCCCTGGAACTCCGGGGCGCTACTTCTCCGCTACTTCCCGTGGAAGGTGGGGTCGCGCTTCTCGGTGAACGCCTTCAGCGCCTCCCACGTGTCCTCCGAGGCGAAGTTGACCGTCTGCGATCGCGCCTCGTCCTCCAGCGCCTGGTCCATGGAGACGGCGAATGAGTTGTTGAGCATGGTCTTGGTCATCGACAGGGCCAGCGGAGGTCCGGCGGCCAGGCGTCGGGCCCAATCATCGACGAAGGCATCGAGCTCGGCCGCCGGCACCACACGGTTGACGATCCCGAACTCGGCTGCTTCGGCGGCACTGATGATGTCGGCGAAGTAAGCCAGCTCTTTGGCCCGGTGGAGCCCGATCATGCGAGGAAGCAACCACGAGGACCCGAAGTCGACCGACAGCCCGCGTTTGGAGAAGATCTGCGAGAAGCGAGCGGTGTCGGAGGCCACCACCAGATCGCAGCCCAGGGCCAGGCTCATGCCGGCTCCGGCCGCCACCCCGCCGACCTTGGCGATGGTGGGCTTGGGGAATCGATGGAGGCGCATGGCTACGTCTCCAAGGGCCCGCATCTGGACCAGATACGGGTCACCGGACCGCCCGGCCACCTCACTGGCGGCTCCAAGATCAGCGCCCGAGCAAAACGCGTCACCGGCACCGGTCAGAACCATGACCCGATCGTTGCGATCGGTGGCAACGTCGTCGAACGTAGCCAGGAGCTCCCTCCACATCACGCCGTTGGCCGCGTTCTTGCGCGCCGGTCGGTTCATGGTCACCGTGACGACGCCCTCAGAGCGGTCCACGATCAGGGTCTCGAGCTCGGTCGACATGGAGGTACACCCTATCGGCGGTCGAAATCGGCGTCGTCAGCGGCATTTCCTCGCGGCGACCAGGCCCTTCAGATGTGCAAACAGGCCTCTCAGAACGCCTCTTCGATCACGTCGATCTTCCCGGCGGTGATGGAGACGACGTCGAAACGAACGTCCACCAGCGAGCGACCCGAGGCCGGGGTCAGCTCGGACAACCAGCGCCGAGCCAGCTGCCGGATGCGGCGCTGCTTGGCCGGGAGCACCGCTTCCGCTCCTGTCCCGAACCGATCGGTCGTCCTGGTCTTCACCTCGCAGAACACCACCGTCCGTCCGCGGCGGACAATGAGGTCGATCTCCCCTTCACGCCGGCGCCAGTTCCGCTCGAGCACCTCGTAGCCCTCGGCCTCGTACCATTGCGCAGCCAGAGCCTCACCCTCGGAGCCGAGGGCCCTGCGGGGGTCCGGGCGCCGCTCGGCGCCCGGGGTCACAGCTCCTTCTCGGGGAGCCGTTCGATATTGACGTCCCGGAAGGTCAGAATGCGCACCGAGGGCACGAATCGGGCCGGCCGGTACATATCCCATACCCAGGCGTCGTTCAGGGTGACCTCGACGCACGCGGGGTTGGTGCCGTCCTTCACCGAGACGTCCACCTCATTGGCCAGATAGAAACGGCGCTCGGTCTCGACTACGTAGGAGAACAGGGGCAGAACGGCACGGTACTCCTGGACCAGCGCGAGCTCGATCTCCGATTCGTATCGTTCGAGATCCTCTTCGCTCATGGGAGCGAACTCATCTCAGCGTGCTCATCACAGCGTGCTCATCGGGCCACAGCCATCGCCACAGCACAGTACCTCGCAGAGGAGGAAGGATCCCGATCAGGGACGGACAGTGCGGCGCTCCTTGATCTTGGCCGACTTGCCGTGACGTTCCCGCAGGTAATAGAGCTTCGCCCGGCGGACATCGCCCAGCGATACCACCTCGGTCTTGGCGATGATCGGCGAGTGCACCGGAAATGTGCGCTCGACGCCGACGCCGAAGCTCACCTTTCTGACGGTGAACGTCTCCCGGACCCCGGTGCCCTGTCGACGAATGACAGCTCCCTGGAATACCTGGACACGCTCTCGAGTGCCTTCCACCACCCGCACGTGGACCTTCACCGAGTCGCCGGGGCGGAAATCGGGAATGTCGTCGCGCAGACTGTCGCGGTCGATGATGTCGGTCGGGTTCATGGGGCGCGTTTCTCCACGGATAGCTGTGCGTCACCGCCTGCCGGGACCCCGGACAGCGCCGCCTGCGCGGAGTTGACCTGGGCATTCTGGCGAAACCGGCTGGTGCCGGCCCCGACAAGACTCACCAATCGTAGCCGTGTTCGGCGAGGAGCCGCGCCTCGTCGTGTTCGACCAGGAGCTTGATCTCGTCAGGCGACAGTCCGCCCCGGGCGGCGATCAGGTCGGGGCGCCGGGCCAGGGTCCTGGCCAGGGCATTCGCCAGCCGCCAGCGCCGGACTCGCCCATGGTCTCCAGACCTGAGTACGGCGGGAACCTCCCAACCCCGGAATTCGGCCGGCCGGGTGTAGTGCGGGTACTCGAGGAGTCCATCGGTGAAGCTCTCCTCCCCCGCCGACTCGTCGTTCCCGAGCACGCCAGGCAGGAGACGGGCAACCGCCTCCACCACGATCAGGGCCGCCAGCTCCCCGCCGGCCAGGACGAAGTCCCCCACCGAGATCTCGTCGTCGACCAGGTGGTCGGCCACCCGCTGGTCCACGCCCTCGTAGCGGCCGCACAGCAGCGAGAAGCCCTCCGGGGCCTCAGCCAACTCGGTGGCCACGGCCTGGTCGAAGCGGCGGCCCGACGGAGTCAGCAGGACCAGGGGCCGGGGTAGGCCCTCGGGGCTCGATGCCACCGACTCCACGCAACCGAACACCGGTCCCGGGGCGAGGACCATCCCTGCTCCCCCGCCGAAAGGCGAGTCGTCCACCGACCGGCGGGGGTCCTGGGCTGCCGACCGGAGATCGTGAACCCGCAGATCGAGGTCGCCCTGCGCCCGAGCCCGGCCCAATATGGACGCGCCGGCATAGTCGTCGATGATCTCGGGGAAGATGGTGAAGACGTCGATACGCATGGATCCGGCCTGGAATCAGTCGAGGTCGAAGAGACCGTCGGGCGCATCGACGGTCACCCGCACGCCCGGTTCGTTGGCTACCACGAATCGCAGGGGCACGAGGGCGCCGCTCGACAGCACCAGGAGATCGCTGGCCGGATTGGCCTGGACGCTCTCGACCGTGCCGAGCACCGTGCCGTCGGTGTCCACTGCCTCCGACCCGACCAGGTCGTGAACCCACAGCACATCGGGATCGTCGAGCGGGGGAGCGAACAGCTCGGTTCCTCGCAGGGCCTCGGCGGCGTCGATGCCGTTGCAACCCTCGAACTGCACGATCCAGCGGCCCTGGTGCGCAGTGGACCGCACCACCTGGAACTCGGTTCCCTCCTCGGAGGCCAGGATCGAGCCGGGGGCTACCCGTTCATCCCGGTTGGTGGAGAGGGCAACGATCACATCGCCTCGAAGTGCATGGGGCTTGACGATGGTGCCCACGTGCAGCAGCGGCGAAGCGGAGGCGCCCCGGTCGTGATCGGCGGGCGTTCCGGACGTGCCCGTCTCGGACAGGAGGGGGATGGCCTCAGTCGTCGACGATGTCGACGTTCGTCTGAATGCCGTCCCGGGCGCCGGCCGCAGCCACCAGGGTGCGGATGGCCTGGGCCACGCGTCCGCGACGACCGATGACCCGGCCCATGTCATCGGGGGCGACGTGGATGCGGAAGCGAACGGCGCCATCGCGCTCCTCGGTGTTGATGACCACCGAATCAGGCTCAGAGGCAATGGAGTTGACCAGGTAGGTCACCACGGCCAGCGGAGTGCCGCCGGAAACGCGGTTGCCGGCGTTGTCATCGCTGTAGTTGTTGTCGGCTCGGTTGCCGTCATCGGCGTCGTTGCCGTCATCGGCCTGATTGACGTCGTCGGCCGAGTCGACCGCGAGGTCGTCTGTCACCTTGCTGCCTTGAGCGCGTCGAATTCGTCGAGCGCACCCGACTTCTTGAGAAGCTTGCCCACCCGCTCAGTCGGTTGTGCGCCCTGGGACAACCACTTGACTGCCTTGGCGTTGTCGATCTCGAAGACCGCGTCTGGCTCGGCCAGCGAGCGCCCACGAGGTGCGTAGGTGCCCACGATCTCGATGAAGCGTCCGTTGCGAGGCGAGCGGCTGTCCGCCGCTACCAACCGGTACGTCGGCTGCTTCTTTTTCCCGATCCGCACAAGGCGGAGCTTTACTGCCACGGTGAACTCCTCTGCGTTCTAACGAGTGCGCCAGACATTCTCGCACCAACCGAGGGGGTCCCGTGCAAAGCCCCCCTGGCCCCTGCCTGAGGAGGGCCCTCGAAGTGGCTGGACAGGGGCTCGAAGTGCCCGGACAGCGGCTCGAGGCGCCCCGACACAGGCTCGAAGTGCCCGGGCAAGTGGTCGAATGCGGACCGCTCAGCGGGACTTGGGGGTGACACGACCCCCACCTTTGCCCTTCTTGCCTTTGCCGCCCTTGTGCTTCGACGAGCCTCTGGATCCACCGCCGCCCGAAGATCCGGCTCCAGCTCCGGCGAAACCACCAGCGCCCAGGCCTGCGGGGGCTCCGGCCTCGCCCAGGCCACCGGGTGCGCCCAGGCCACCGGGTGCGCCCAGTGATCCGGCCATGTCCTCAAGGCCGGCCATACCGCCTGGAGGCATCTTCCCGCCGCGGCCGAAGAGGCCACCCAGGGCACCGCCCATGCCTCCCATGCCTCCCTTGCCCATGCCCTTCATCATTTTCTGCATCTCTTTGAACTGCTTCAAGAGTGCGTTCACGTCGGCCGTGGCCGTGCCGCTGCCATTGGCGATCCGCAGCCGCCGTGATCCGTCGATGGTCGACGGGTCGATTCGCTCCGACGGGGTCATCGAGCGAATGATCGCCTCCACCTGGGCGATCTGGCCGTCATCAATGGCAGACGATGCCTGCTTCAGGTCCTTGGGCACCCCCGGAAGCATCGACAGCATCCCGGAGAAGGACCCCATCTTCTTCACCTGCTGGAGCTGCTCCAGGAAGTCCTCCAGGGTGAACCGGCCCTCGATCATGGCCGACGCGGCCTTTTCCGCCACCCCCTGGTCGAAGGTCCGCTCCGCCTGCTCGATGAGAGTCAGGACATCGCCCATCCCGAGGATCCGGTCGGCCATGCGATCCGGGTGGAACAGATCGAAGTCATCGAGCTTCTCACCGGTGGAGGCGAAGGCGATGGGCCGTCCGACCACCTCTTTCACCGAGAGGGCGGCGCCGCCCCGAGCGTCACCATCGAGCTTGGTCAGGATGACCCCGTCGAGCGACAGGGCCTCGTGGAAGGCCACCGCGGTGGTCACAGCGTCCTGGCCGGTCATGGCGTCGATGACCAGGAATGTGTAGTGGGGCTCAGTAGCGCCGGCGATCTGGCGCACCTCTTCCATCAACGCCTCGTCGATCGAGAGCCGGCCGGCCGTGTCCACAATGAGGACATCGCGACCGAGGCGCCGGGCCTCCTCCAGGCCGGCCCGGGCGACGGCGACCGGATCGGTGGCCTCACTGAAGACGGTGACCCCGATCTGGGAGGCGAGCACCCGGAGCTGCTCGACCGCGGCCGGCCGCTGGAGGTCGGCTCCGACCAACATCGGGTTGCGGCCCTGCTGCTTGAACCAACGGGCCAGTTTGGCCGCAGCTGTCGTCTTGCCCGACCCCTGGAGACCGGCCAGCAAGACCACGGTCGGGGGCCGTCCCGCGTAGGTGACCTTGAGCGTCTCGCCCCCCAGGATCCCGGTGAGCTCCTCGTTGACGATCTTGATGACCTGCTGGGC
>DATMMO010000432.1:0-8112 GCA_035569695.1 Acidimicrobiales bacterium
GTCCGAGGCTCACGGCATCAGGGGCTCCGGCTTGGTCGGCGAGATCGGTGAACATGGCGCGAATCCAGGTCCGGAACTGGTCAGCGGCTTGTTCGACCAGACCGCCGGACGGTGCTTCGGTGGAGGCGGCGATGAATGCGCAGCCGTTGAAGTCTGGCTGCTCGTACTGCTGGGTTTGGGCCTCGAAGACAGCCAGGATCTTCTGGCGGGGATCGTGGACCCTCTCGATCGCCGTGGTCAGCCTGATGGTCGTTCGGTCGTGGCGTGAGGCCAGGTAGGCGGCCACCAGCGCTTCCTTGCTTCCGAACAGGTTGTAGAGCGAGGCTTTGGCCACTCCGGCACGCTCGATAATGCGGTCGATGCCGACGGTCTGGACGCCCTCGGCGTAGAACAGCTCGTTGGCTGCGTCGAGGAGCCGCTCTCTGGCCGAGGATCGATGATCGGTGGGAGCTGCTGTCGTGCTCACGGGTTACCCTCCCTTCATACAGATCTGTCTATCGTACGGGATTTGGCGAGCCATGGACTCATACCGCCGTGCGGCCGCCATCTGCGGCCACGGTGGCTCCAGTCAGGTAGCTCGCCTTATCCGAGGCCAGGAAGGCGATCACCTCGGCGATCTCATCGACCTGAGCCCCTCGTCCGAGCAGGGTGGTCTTGGCGATCTGGTCGATCAGCGGGGCCTTGTCGGGGGTGCTGTACACCGGTCCGGCGGCGACGGCGTTGACCCTGACGCCCTGGGGGCTGAATTCGGCCGCCCAGGAGCGGGTCATGGAACCGAGGGCCGCCTTGGTCGCCCCGTAGGCGGCCCCACCGTCCATGCCGATCAGGCCGGACATGCTGGCCACGCTGATGATGCTCCCCGAAGATCGTTGGGCCATACCCGGGGCGATCCCGGCGACGAGGAAGTAGGCCGAGCGCACGTTGCCGTCGAACAGATCGTCGAAGGTCATTTCATCAAGATCGGCGGTGGGGCCGAACCACGAAACCCCGGCGTTGTTGACCAGGACATCGACGTCCCCGACCTCGTCGACCAGCCTTCGCACCGCCGCCACGTCATTGAGATCGGCGGCCACGAAGCGGGCGCGGCCCCCCTGGGTCTCGATCTCTTGGACCACCGCGGCGCCACGCTGGGAGTTGCGGCCGTGGACGACGACCTCCCAGCCGTCACGGGCCAGTCGCAGGGCGGTGGCCCGGCCGATACCGGAGGTCGCCCCCGTGACCAGCGCGGTACCCAGTCCCATGTCGGTGCTCAGTTCGCTCATGGCTTCTCCTTAGGTAGACCAGTCTGTTCAAATAAAGATAGACCGATCTGTCTAGGTCTGTCAAGACCTGTTGACCCTTCGGTGGTGATGGAGGGGGAGCTGAAGGGACTCCGCCGGGCACCTTGGCCCGCAACCGGTTACGCCAGTGATTCATCCACGGCCGTGTTGAACCGGGCGATGAAGCGTGAAAATGCCGTGATGTCGTCGCTCTTCCAACCCTCGAGCCAGCACGTGACCCGGGCTCGCACCTGATCGGCGTCGACGGCCAGGGCCTGTCGCCCGGCCGCGGTCAGCGTGAGTGGATCGCCGCGGCGTCCCGGGCGTCCACCCATCCGGTTCAACAGTCCGTCAGTGGCCAACTGATCGAGCTGACGCGAGACGGTGGACTTATCGAGGCCCAACCGCTCGCTCAAGTCAGAGGCTCGTATCTCCGGTGTCGTCTCCACCAGGCTCAAGAAGGTGTGGGCCATCAGAGGCAAGTCGGGATGGAGTTCGTTGCCGAGTTCTCGTGATCGCCGGATGAGACTGCTCAGTTGACCGTAGAGCTCCTCGATCAGGTCATTTCGAGTCACGATTCCCACATCCTGAAAGTTGACATTTGCAAGTATAGCTCATAAAGTTGTTAGTAACAACTTTATGTCAGAGACGGCTCGGTGAATGGGAGGTATCTGATGAGTTCCTTTGATGCGAACGGAATGAACCACTTGGTCCTGGTCGTTGGATACGACGGCACCGAGCCGGCACAGCGTGCCCTGCGGGCAGCGGCAGACATGCTGGAGCGTTCTCCGGGACGCATGGAAGTGGTGTTCGTCGAACATGTGCCGGCCTCCGCCGCCCTATCGGCCCAGGCCATCCCCGCCTTCCGTCAGGGGCTCGACTCCGATGCACGGGAATTCGAGAGCGAGGTTGACACGGCCCTTGCTTCGACCGAGGTGAAGTGGCACTTCCAGCACCGGAACGGAGACATCGCGTCCGAACTTCTGGCTGCCGGCGAGGAACAATTCGCGGGGGAGGGGCCCGATACCAGGGTGGTAGTGGTTGTGGGCGGATCGGCGCACAAGATCGATCGGTATCTCAACTCGACTCCGACCCGGGTGATCCGACAGGACCGATTCGAAGTCCACGTGGTTCCTTGAGCAGGGCCGCCCGGCCTATTGGGTTGTCCTGACTTTTCTTCCGGACTGGGGGATCTCAGGGATTCGAGCTCGGCTGGTGACAGACACCATGGTGGAAGCCAAACAACTGGAGCCAACATGGATTTGATGCTCGACAACAAGGTGGCCGTCGTCACCGGGGCCAGCAAGGGCATTGGCCTGGCGGTGACGAAGGCCCTGGTGCAGGAGGGGGCGCACGTGGTAGCGGGCGCACTGACCACCGACAGCCTTATGGGGATCCGGGGCGTGACGGCCGTTGCCCTCGATCTCACTGACCCTCCGGCGCCGGGCGAACTGGTCAAGAGGGCCGTTGACGACCATGGGAGGATCGATGTGCTCGTCAACAATGTGGGGGCCACTCGGATTCGGCTCGACGGGTTCCTCGCCGTCGACGATGAACAGTTCGAGTGGGCCATGCAGATGAACTTCTTCACCACGCTTCGGTCAAGCCGGGCCGCCCTGGCCACGATGGTGACCCAGGGCAGCGGGGCAATTGTCAACGTGGCGTCGGTGAACGCCTTCTACCAACCCGACGGGGCCACGATCGACTACGGCGCGGCCAAGGCTGCGGTGGCCAACCTGACCAAGTCCCTGGCCCAGGAGTTCGGGCCCAAGGGCATTCACGTCAATGCCGTCTCGCCCGGGCCCGTCAGTACGGATCTTTGGCTCGGGGAGGGTGGTGTGGCCCAGACCGTGGCCAAGAAGTCCGGCATCGATGCCGACACGGCCCGTCAACAGATCGTAGCCGGCATGGGTGGCTTTGCCACCGGTCGTTTCAGCACGCCCGAAGAGGTTGCCACTCTGGTCGTGCTCCTCGCATCTGAGCGCACCGCCAATGTCACCGGCGCCAACTACGTCATCGACGGTGGCCTCATCAAGACCACCTGAGCCCGCTCACTCAACGATCGACGTCGGCCATACTGGCTCCGACGCCAGCATGGGCAAGGGCTCCTTTGAGCTGACGGCGCGAGCTGACAGACAACTTCCGAAACACCTTCCGGAGGTGGTATTCGACCGTGCTGACGCTGATGTAGAGCTGCGCGGCAATCTCTGGGTTGCTGTCCCCGGAGGCGGCAAGTTGCGCTACATGTGTCTCTTGGGGAGTGAGGTCGTTCGAGGTCTCGACGGTGCGCTTCCGGGCGCGCTCACCAGTGGCGAGGAGCTCATCTCGGGCTCGCTTGGCGAACGCCTCGGCGCCCATCGCCTCCAACATGTCTTCGGCGATCCGCAACTCATCACGGGCGTCGGTCCGTCGCTTTTGGCGCCGTAGCCACTCGCCGTACAGCAGGTGGGTTCGGGCCGACTCGACGCCCAGCCGAGTCGGCTCGAGTAGGTCGATCGCATCCCGGTACAGGGCCTCGCCGACATCCCCGGCGAGGAGGGCCTGGGAACGAGCTGACACCCCCAAGGCCCAGTCCGTCCCACTGGCCGTTGCCCGCTCGCCGAGCCGGCCCATTGCCCTCTGTGCCGCATCCGTGTCGCCCGATCGCACCGCGGCCTCGACCATGTCCGCCAGGACGAGGTTCCCCGTGGCCACCGGATCGGCCTCGAAGACGACACTGGCGTGCTCGAGCGCGTCGCCGTATCGGCCCTGGCCCAGATCGAGGGTCATGAGCGCATGGTGGGCCAGGATGGCTCCCGCTCCCATGCCCTGCTCTGCAGCCGAAGTCAGGACGAACCCGGCTCTGGCCCTGGTCGTGGCGTCATGGCCCTGGCTTGCCATCAATATGAGGTCCATGTCCAACGGCATGGCATGCCCCCCGGCCGCCGCGTTCACGTCTGCGGCCTGGGCGAAATAGGTCTCGGCCGCTCCAAACCTGCCGGCCCAGGTCTCGCTGACGGCACACCCCTGCCACGCCAGGCACAACCACCCGAGCGCACCCTGGTCGGCAGCGAGGTGGGCCAGTCCCGTCATGAGCTCGTAGTGTGCGTCCTGATCCCACAGGGCCTGTGCGGCAATGCTGGCGAGGGCGGTCCACCGGGAGCGCTGGCCGGCCGGCACCGCCTCATCGCCGATCGCTTCGATCGCGTCGCGCAGGAAAGGGACGGCGGTCACGTACCCGGAGGTGACGTAAGCGGCGAAGGCATCGAGGAGTCGGTCGCTGATCCCGCCTTTACCAGGCTGCCGGCCGACGATGTCCAGCGCTGTTGCCGTGTCGGGTCCAGCGGCGTCGACGCTCCCAGCCAGGAAGGAGGCTTCGAGTCCCTCCAACAGCGTCTGGCGTCCGAGCAGAGGGTCAGCGGGCAGCAGCGCACCGGCAGCCGACAGAAGAATCGGGGCGGCGATGCCGGGCCTTCCAACCAGCATCCACCCACGGCCCACGATTCGATCCCCCTTGGCTCGGGCGGCCATGTCGACGAGGTCGGGACGGGCCAGCGCGACGAGCGTGTGGGCCTGTCGGGGCGAGCCGGCGGCCAGTGCTGCTCCCGCGGCCACAACGCGGCGCTGCGCTGCACATTCGGGGTCGGGGGTGAGCTCGGCCGAGCGACTCATGAAGGCGGCCTGGGCGGCATGGCCGCCTCGTCCGCCGGCCCTCTCCGCGCATCCTTCGAGGGTTGAAGCCACATCTTCGTCGGTGCCCACCGCGGCGCCCGCGAGGTGCCATGCTCGCCGGTCGGCGTCGCGCTCGACGTCGGTTGCTACGGCTAGCGCCCGGTGAACGGCTCGTCGATCAGCGGGCCTTGCCTTGGAGTACACAGCCGAGCGAATCAGGGGGTGCCGGAATGCGACCCGGGGATTCAGGGTCAGAAGTCCGTCGCTTTCGGCGCGGTCGGCGGCCTCTCGGTCTACACCCAGGACCGATGCCGCTCTCATCAGCAATGCCCAGTCGCCGCTCGGATCGGCGGCCACCAGCAGGAGAAAAATCTGGGTCTCGACCGGTAGCGACCGGACCCAGCGGGAGAAGTGCTCCTCCAGGAGCAGGCCGACGGGAAGCAGTTCTGGGAGCGTAGCGGCGCCGAGCAACTGGTCGGCTGACAGACCGTTCACCAACTCGACGAGGGCCAACGGGTTCCCTCCCGCATGGGCAACGGCCCGATCAGCGACCTGGCGATCGAGACTGACTTCGGACTCCGAGTCGAGCAACGCCCGAGCCTGATCGTCGGCGAGGCCCTGCACCTCCAGGACGGGAAGACCACCCAGTGGACTGGCGGTATCCACCCCGTCTCGCTCGCCGAAGATGAGGGCGATGCCTTCGGCGTTGAGCCGCCGGCCCCAGAAGGCCAGAGCCTCGATTGATTCGCTGTCGATCCATTGCGCATCATCGATCACGCACAGCAGGCGTTCGCGGGCCTTGGCGGCAGTGGCAGCCAGGCTGATGACCCCCAATCCCACCAGAAAGCCATTGGCCGGTGGCCCGCTGGCCAGTCCGAGGGCCGAGTTCAGGGCATCGCGCTGCGGGGCCGGGAGGCGCTCGATCTGGTGCAGAATCGGCGTCAACAGCCGGTGGAGCGCGGCAAACCCAAGCTGTCGCTCTGATTCGACACCAGTGAAGCGAACGATGAGGAAGTCGCTGGCGGCGCCGACGGCGTAGTCGATCAGCGCCGTCTTACCGATCCCCGGTCCGCCCCGGATCACCAGGGTTGCGCTGCGTCCCTCTCGCGCCGAGCTAAGGAGCCCGTCGAGTACCGCGCATTCCCTCTCCCGGCCGAACAGCTCCACGGCCCCCGACCCTAGACCGAGACCCGGCGAACGGGACCCTGGGGTGGCCGAATTCGTGACTCGGGACCTTCGGGGATTCGACGGGGCATCGACTCGGAAGATCCTGGTCAGTGCCAACCGGTTCGAATGCCGGCACGAGAGAGGTCCAATCATGAGCGCAAAGAATGTCGAGAACGCCGTCGTGACGATCAGCGAGCCCGAAAGGGATGATGTCGAGCGGGCCAATGCATCGGGGCTGACTCCCGTCGCATTCGTGCACGGCTTGTGGCTCCTGGAGAACAGTTGGGACCGATGGGTGGCTTTGTTTGAGAAGGCTGGTTTTGTGGCCGTCCGGCCCGAGTGGCCCGACGACCCCGAAAGCGTCGAGGAAGCGAACGTCCATCCCGAGGCCTTTGCCGGGAAGTCGATCGGCCAGATCGCCGATCACGTGATTGCGATCGTAAGCCTCTTGGACAAGAAGCCAGCGGTCATCGGTCATTCCTTCGGAGGGCTGCTGACCCAGATCATCGCCGGCCGGGGCCTGTCCGCCGTTTCAGTGGCCGTCGATCCGGCGCCGTTCCGTGGCGTGCTGCCCTTGCCCATCTCCGCGTTGCGGTCGGCGTCGGTGGCCCTCAAGAACCCGGCCAATCGACACCGCGCCGTGCCGCTCACCTTCGAACAGTTCCGTTACGGGTTCGCGAACGCCGTGTCCGAAGAGGAAGCACGGCAGCTCTACGGTACCTTCGCCGTGTCCGGCGCCGGCGAGCCGCTGTTCCAGGCCGCTGCGGCCAACTTCAATCCCTGGTCGGAAGCCAAGGTCGACACGAAGAACCCCGATCGTGGCCCGCTGCTCATCATCTCGGGTGAGAACGACCACACCGTTCCCTGGGCGGTCGCCAACTCGTCCTACAAGCACCAGCGTAAGAACGAGGGTGTGACCGAGATCACCGAGATGCCGGGTCGTGGCCACTCCCTCACCATCGACAGCGGCTGGGAAGAAGTGGCTGCCACGGCGCTCGCCTTCGTAAAGCGCTTCGTCTGACCGGGCACAGATCGGCTGCAGTCCTCGACCCCTTGAAGGCGTGAGATCGGTACAGCCGATCTAGCCGATCTGCTGAAAGGCGGCAGCGGTAAGGGTTCCCGCCGTCTTCTCCGCGCTGTCGATGGCGTCTTCGGTGCTGAGGCCGCACAGGTCGGTGAGGCAGAACAACGCTTCTGCGCTAACGACCACGGCGAGATCGAGCCGCAGCTGAGCAGGGAGGCCGGCATGGGCCGCTTCGAGGGCGTCGACAAAGGGAGCCAGGGCCCGTTCGATCAGCCCGAATCGGAGGCCCGGTCGGGCCCGGCCCGAGAGGTCTGGCCGGGCGATGGTGGCGGAGATCATGGACCGGACCACTACTTGGCGTTCGGCCACTCCCTGGAGGAGGAAGCGGGTGGCAAAGGCCACGCGCTCGACCGGATCGTTCGAGGCTTCGACCGGAGCAAGAGCCTCTGTCGGGGTGGGCCAGTCCTCGGCCAGGGCCTTGGCCAGCAGTGACGCCAGGTCTGGAAAGTACCGGTAGGCCGTCGCTTCCGAAACCATCGCCGCCTTCGCCACCTCCGGCATCGTCACCGGTTGGCGTTGTCGGACCAGTTCGACGCAGGCCTCGACGATCGCCCGCCGGGTGCGCGCCTTCTGATTTGTCCGACCTCTGCCCTCGGCGACGGCCACAGTGCCCCTTTGTGTTGGTCTAGTCTCCTTATGAGAGCATACTTGCATAACGACTTGGACCGCAGTTACCGTTTGCCGATGAGAGTCAGCTCTCACGAGTAGGAGGTGCGTCCGTGGAGGTAGCGATCATCCGACCCGACGGTGGTGAGGCCATTCAGTTGGGTCCGGTGCAGATGCGGATCCTGGAGGACGGCAGCACCACCGACCACCGCTTGGGGGTGGGCGAGATCACGTTGCCATCCCATACCGACGGGCCGCCCCAGCACCGTCACGCCCGGCACGACGAGGGTTTCTACGTAGTCTCCGGCACAGCGAGTTTCACAGTGGGGGACACAACCTATGACG
>DATMMO010000433.1:0-11614 GCA_035569695.1 Acidimicrobiales bacterium
GTCGTCCGGCGCGGCCACGCCGGGATCGGCGAGCGCGGCGTCGACTCCGTACCTCGATCAGGTGGTGGCGGCCATTCGGGCCAGCCAGCTGCCCGGAGGTCCCAGTCTCGAGGGAAGTGCGTGGCAGTTGACCCAGGGGAACCAGCTGCCTCGAGGATGGCTCTTGCAGACCCCGGACTGCTGGGGCGATTCACGGTGCACCCATGCGCCCGGGCCGGCTCACTTGGTGGACACGATCGTGAAGGAGATCGCGGGGGCGAAGACGGAGGTGGACATCACCGGACTCCTGCCGTTCCCGACGGGTGGCTTTCTCGACGCCATTGCCACTGGAATTAGGGAGTCGTACGGTGCGGGCAACCGGCCGCTCGTCCGCATTCTCTTTGGCGTCTCGATCGGCGCCGACCCGTTCGGGCAGGCGCCGAAGAACTTCCTTGCCGCTCTCACGAAGAAGATCTCGGAGGCGAGTGCCGCCTCCCTACCTGAGCTTCGCATCGCCGTGGGCGAGTACAAGTCCTCGCTCACCACCGGTTCGTGGAACCATTCGAAGATCGTGGCTGTCGACGGGAACGCCGCAATCGTGGGTGGGATCAACTACTGGGCGGGCAACTATCTGCAGCAGAAGAACCCGGTCACCGACGTGGCCATGCAGGTGATGGGACCGGCCGCCGGCATGGCCGTCAACTTCACCAACGTCCTGTGGCAGTACACGTGCAAGACATTGGCCGGTACCAGCGGGTTCTTGTATGCCACCCTGGTCAAGACTGATTCGGTGTCCGAGTGCCCGGCCACGAGCGTGGTGCCCGCCGCCGTCACCTCTTCCCAGACCGCACCCGGGACACCGCCAACCTCAGTGCCCGTGTTGGCCCTCGGGGAGACCGGCCAGGGCGTGGTGAGCGTGGCCGGTGCCGACAAGCGGCCAGCAGACGTGACCGAGGCCGACCTCAAGATGGCGAACTGCATCTCCTCGAGCTTTGACTGGACCAACGACAGCATCAATTTCGACGCCGTCAACCCGGGATCGGTCGGATTGCGGGCCCTGGTACGGAGTGCGAAATCGTCGATCTTCATCTCTCAGCAGGATCTGATCGGGATCTGCCCGCCACAGGCGCTCTACGACGTCCGTCTGTACAAGGCCTTGGCGACAAAGCTGGCGGCCGGTGTGCGGGTCACCATCGTCGTCTCGAACCAGGGGGCCCAGGTTGACGGGGACGGCTACTCCAACGGCGCTGCGATCAGCGACATTCTCAAGTACCTCACGCCGTATGTGGTTGAAGCAGTGGGCAGCCCGGAGAAGGCGCACCAGGCGCTGTGTGCCAACCTGGACCTGGCCCCGCTGCGCACGTCCGAGGCCAACGGATGGGCCAATGCCACCGGCGCCGAGGCGCTTGCGTCCCTCCACTCGAAGGTCGTGATGGTCGACAAGGAGGCCTTCTACATCGGCTCGCAGAACCTCTATTCCGCCTATCTGCAGGAATTCGGCTACATCGTGGACGATCGCGCCGCCGCGACCACGCTTTACGATCAGATGCTGGGGCCCGAATGGCGCTATTCGGCCAAGGCCCGCGTGATCGGGCAGGGCGTATGCCCGGCAACGACTACCGGCTGACGGCCCGAGAATCTGGAGTTGTGGATCCATTCCCAACTTGCCCCGACCGTCCGCCATCCGGGTCAGTGACGCCGTTGCCTGGGCGCCCCAAATCTACGAACGTGTGGGGCGTGGGCACACCTCCAACGGCGCTCAGGCTTTCGCCTGAGCACCCTTGGAGGTGGCGGGAATCGAACCCGCGTCCTCCGGCTTCTCAATGGGCCTTCTCCGAGCGCAGCCGGCGGTAAATTGTCGGGAGCAGCGCCGTTACCGGCAGCAACGCCGCTCCGTATCCGACTTAGTTGTCCCTAGCGGCCCGTCGGCGCAGCTGCGTAGGTAAGTTCCACTTGATGTCGCCCGGTTCCGGCCCGTGGAACTGAGACCGGTCGGACGTCGCTGTTTCTAGGCAGCGAGCGCGAGCTGAGGCTCGGCGTTTATTTTTGGTTCCGGCTCTTTAACGTGGCTCCGGAGACCACGGCTCGCTTCTCCCACATCGACGACCAGAGTCGAAGCCTGTCACCCCCTGATTGAACGACCTCGGGTGAGATCGAAGGGAGCACTAGCTTACCGGCCGGCCCGGCTCGTCCGGACCACGCCGATGCCGATGGGGGGCTATCGGGCGGTGGCTGTGCCGCCTACCGGTGGCGCTCGGAGCCCTTGACCGCCGCTCGAGCCTCCCGGGCCGCCTCCCGGCTGGCATCGCGGGCGGCGATGGCGTGGCGCTTGTCGTACTGACGCCGTCCTTTGACCAGGGCCAGTTCGACCTTGGCCCGTCCGTCCTTGAAGTAGATGGACAGGGGCACCATGGTCAGGGATTGCTGTTGGCTCCGCCCCATCCACTCGTCGATCTGGCGGCGGTGCAACAAGAGCTTGCGCCGGCGGTCGGGGTCGTGGGCGCCGAACCCGTTGGCCTGGGCGTAGGGGGGGACATGAACCCCGAACAACCACACCTCACCGTCGATGACCCGGGCATAGGAGTCCTGGAGGGCGATCCGGCCACCGCGGAGGGACTTCACTTCCGATCCCTGCAGCACGATCCCGCACTCGACCGTGTCGAGAATCTCGTAGTCGTGGCGGGCGCGGCGATTGGAGGCCACCGGCCGGCCCGGATCACGTCCGTCGGGGTGCCCCTTGCTGGGGGCCGGGGACCGGCCCGGCGATGTGGCCTTTGCTGCCATCAACCTGCGACGGTAGTCGTCCCGGCCTGGCTGGGCGGCAGACTTGGCCGTCGTAGCCCGGCCCCGGAGCATCATCCAGGTAGCGTGAGCGCTACGATGCTGTACCTCGACGAACCGGAATACCACCAGATCGTGGCCCACTGCCTGGGCGGCCTCCCCGATGAGGCCTGCGGCCTACTGGGTGGCGACCCCGACTCCGGCCGGGTGGTGACCTGCTATCCGACCCGAAATCTGGCTGCCTCGGCCAAGCTCTATACCGTCGACCCCAAAGAGCACCTGCGGGCCGATCGGGACGCGGAGGCAGCCGGGTTCTCCATCATCGGCGTCTTCCACTCCCACACCCACACCGACGCCTACCCGTCGCCCACCGATGTGGCCCAGGCTCCCGATCCCACCTGGCACTATGTGCTGGTTTCCCTCCGGGACACCCACCCCGTCCTGCGGAGCTACCGGATCGTGGACGGGAAGATCGACGAGGAGCCGGTGATCCTCCGATCCCGGTAGAATCCTCACCGAAGTAGTCAGCAATTGCCATCGAGGTTTCACCCGACAGGAAGAACCAGGAGGCTCCGTGCCTGTTGCAGTGCACCTACCGACCGTGCTCCGGTCCCAGGCCGGCGGGGCCAAGACCGTCTCCGTCGACGGAACGACCATCGGCCAGGTCCTCGATTCCCTGGTGGCCGAATACCCGGGTCTGTCCGGCCAAGTGGTGAACGATGACGGGACGCTGCACAAGTTCGTCAACGTCTACTTGAACGACGACGATGTCCGGTACCTCAAGTCGTTGGACACACCAGTGGCCGAGACCGACGAGGTCTCCATCCTGCCCGCAGTCGCCGGCGGGGCCGTCGGCGTGGGCTCGCCCTCGGGCCCGGGTGCGAGCCACCCACGATGACCGCGTACAGCTCCATCCTGGAGCTGATCGGCAACACGCCCATGGTGGACGTCAGTTCGCTGAGCCCCAACCCCGATGTCCGCATCCTGGTCAAGCTCGAGGGTCAGAACCCCGGCGGGTCGGTGAAGGACAGGATCGCCCTGTCGATGATCGAACAGGCCGAAAAAGAAGGAGTCCTGACCCCCGGCCATACCCTCATCGAGCCCTCCTCGGGCAACACCGGTATCGGCCTGGCCATGGTGTGCCGGCTGAAGGGGTACCACCTCAAGGTGGTGCTCCCCACCAATGTCTCACCGGAGCGCCGCCAGCTCCTGGACGTCTGGGGGGCGGAGATCATCGAATCGCCCGGCTCCCAGGGATCCAACGGCGCCGTCCGCATGGCCCAGGGGCTGGCCGCCGAGCACCCCGAGTGGGCCTTTCTCTACCAGTACGCCAACCCGGCCAACCCTCGGGCCCACTACGAGGGCACGGGGCCCGAGATCTGGCAGGACTGCCCCGAGATCACCCACTTCGTGTCCGGACTGGGAACGTCGGGCACGCTACTCGGCGTGGGCCGGTTCCTCAAGGAGCGCAATCCCGCCGTCCAGGTGTGGGCCATCGAGCCACCCTCGGGCGAGATGGTGGACGGGCTCCGCAATCTCGACGACGGGTACATCCCCCCGATCTTCATCGACAACGGGGGAGCGGAGATCCTGGACCGCAAGACCATCGTCAAGCCCCGTGAGTCCATCGAGTGGACCCGCCGACTGTCCGAGGTGGGCATTTTCGCCGGCATCTCCTCGGGGGCGGCGGTGGCCGGGGCCGTCCGCTGCGCCAAGACCATCGACACCGGGACCATCGTCGTCGTCGCTCCCGACGGCGGCTGGAAGTACCTGTCCACCGGGGCATGGACCGACGACCTCGACGTGGTCGAGGCCCGGGCCCGCGACATCATCTACTTCTAGTCTCGGCCCATGGCCCAACCACCGGCGGCACCCACGGGGGAGCCGGGCCTCTCGCTCTTGGTCCTGGGCTGTGACGGGAGCTGGCCGGGACCTGGCGGGGCGGGAAGCGGGTACCTCGTCCGGTCGGCCACGACCGCCCTGCTGGTCGATGCCGGTCCGGGCACCTTGGCCAACCTGCAGCGATTCTTTGACCCGGGGGCGGTCGACGGAGTGATCTTGAGCCATGTCCACCCGGACCACTGGACCGATATCTACGGGTTCGACCTGTTTGCCCGCTACGTCACCGAGCGCTCGGGTATCCCGGTGTTCGCACCTGACGGCCTGGAGCAACGAGCGGCATTGTCGGCATCGTCCGCTCTGACCTGGCACCGGATCCAGGGGGGCGACCGGCTGACGGTGGGCGACCTGGATTGCTCCTTTGCCCGCACCGACCACGGACCCGAGACCCTGGCCGTCCGGATCGACGGTGGGGGTCGGACACTGGGGTACTCTGCCGACTCCGGGCCCAATTGGTCACTCGGCGAACTCGGCCAAGACCTCGATCTCATCCTGTGCGAGGCCACGTTCACCAGTGAGCATGAGGGAGTGGCCGGCCACATGAGCGCCAGACAGGCGGTCGTGCAGGCTCGGTCGGCCGGGGCGCGGAGGATCGTCCTCACGCACCGCTGGCCCTCGGTGGACGCGTCCGCCGTGGCTGACGAAGCGGCCGAGTCATGCGGAGAGCCGGTGGAGCAGGCCGAGATCGGAAAGGAATTCCAGCTGTGACCGAAGCAACAGCCACAACCGACCCCCGAGGGAAACGAGGCGATGGCCGGGGCACCGACGAGCTCCGCACGGCCACGTTCGAGCGGGACTTCACCGTCTTCGCCCCCGGATCCGTGCTGGTCTCCATGGGACGCACCCGGGTCCTGTGCACGGCGTCGGTGGAGGAGCGGGTGCCGCCATGGATGCGGGGCACGGGCAAGGGTTGGGTGACGGCCGAGTACTCGTTGCTCCCAGGCTCCACCGGCGAGCGAGTGTCCCGAGAAGCGGCCAAGGGCCGGCAGTCCGGGCGCACCCAGGAGATCCAGCGACTGATCGGGCGCTCGCTGCGGTCGGTGTGCGACATGGTGGCGCTCGGTGAACTCCAGATCACCGTGGACTGCGATGTCCTCCAAGCCGACGGGGGGACCAGGACGGCCTCGATCTGTGGGGCCTACGTCGCCCTGCACGACGCCCTGACCCGGCTGGTGCAGAAGGGAACGCTCCGAGCCAACCCCCTGACCGAAGCGGTAGCCGCCGTCTCGGTGGGCGTGGTCGACGGTGTATGCCTGCTCGACCTTCCCTATGAGGAGGACAGCCGAGCCGAGGTGGACATGAACGTGGTGATGACCTCGTCGGGACGCTTCGTCGAGGTGCAGGGGACGGCGGAGGGCATGCCCTTCACCAAGGGTGAGCTGGACGAGATGCTGAGCTTGGCCGAGCACGGCATCGCCCAGCTGCTCGACCTTCAGACTGCCGTGCTGGCCGAGCCTCCGACCCGTCGGTGACCAACCGATCGCCACGACGTCTGGTGCTGGCCAGCGCCAACCCGGACAAGGCGGCCGAGATCGCCGAGATCCTGAGCGAGGTGCCCGGCCTGGTCCTCCTGCCCCGTCCGGCCTCGGTTCCCGAGGTGGTCGAGGACGGGGCGACGCTGGTCGACAATGCCAGGCTGAAGGCGGTCGCCATCATGGAGGCCACCGGGGAGCCGGCCGTGGCCGACGACACCGGTTTGGAGGTGACGGCACTCCACGGTGCGCCGGGGGTCTATTCGGCCCGGTTCGCCGGTGACGATGCCACCTACGCCGACAACGTGGACAAGCTGATTGCCGAGCTGGCCGCCGCCGGTGCCATGGAGCCGTCCCTGCGCAGCGCCCGGTTCCGCACGGTGGCCCTGGTGGCCTTCCCCGGCGGCGACGAGCTCGCGGCCGAAGGTGAAGTCCTTGGGTCCATCGCCACCGCGCCGGCCGGAGCGAACGGGTTCGGGTACGACCCGCTGTTCATCCCCGAAGGTGGAGGCGGCCGGACGTTCGCGCAGATGTCACCGACGGAGAAACACGGGCTCTCACATCGGGGCCGGGCCTTTCGGTCCTTGGCCGACAAGCTCAGGGAGTACCGGGAGTAGGCGACAGCGATCGGCCGACGGCGGACGACCGGGTCGACTGGTTGTCAGTTGACGGTGACCAGCGTGCCGATGGGGGTGAGCGGGTAGACGATGGCGGCATTGGCCGGGGGCATCTCCACGCAACCGACGCTCTGCGGGGTTCCGTAGCTCGATCGGTCGAAGCCATGGAGCCCGTCGCCACCATTGAAGTAGCTGACCCAGGGGATGCCCGGATCCGAGTAGTGGCTGCCGTCGGGATTGGTCCCCGACATGGTGGTCACCGTGTAGCGGAGGTAGACGGGGAACGTGCCCTGGGCGGTGGGCGCAGCCGGGACGCCAGTGTTGGACGGGGTGGAGTAGACCGGGGCGCCGTTGCTATAGACGGTGGTCGTCTCGGGCAGGGCCTGGGACACGTACACGTAGTTGTAGGGGGCCTGGGTCACGGTTCCGGCTGCCGCGTTCTGGAGCAACTTCCCCCACACCTCAGGGCCGACCACCCCGTCGGTGCCCAGGCCGTTTTGCGATTGGAAGGCCATGACCGCACCGTGGGAGATGACGTTGTCCGTTCCCTGTGTCCACAGCGACTCAAGAGAAGCGGGCATGGCCCACCGCCAGGCGAACGCTCCCTGTTGGGGCTGGGCCATTTCCTGTGGGGAGCTGAGCGGTGCAGTGGATGTGAAGCTGAGGGGCAGGTAGCCCTGTTGGGCCAGCAACTGCTGGAGGCGCAGGGTGGATCCGGCGGCGATGGAGAAGGCCACGGTAGACGGCTGGGCCAGGGTCTTGCCCGTGGTGCTCTTGAGCCCGGTGGGTCCCGAGGGAATGGTGACCGTCTCGGCCGATGCGGGCACGAACGGGCTTGTGGGCTGGAAGACCAGCGAGGTCGGCGTCATGCGCTGCCATGTGCCCGCCACTGCTGGCGCCAGGGTGGGCATCGGGGTATCGGCGGCCAGCGGGACCGAGACACTCACGGTGATGGTGCTGTCGGAGGCGACATTGGTGGCCGCGGTAGCCGGCGTGGTGCTGATGACGGCCAGCGGCGTTTTGCTGTCTACGGCGGCCTGGGCCGTTGGCGCCGGGGTGGCCGTGGGCGAGGCGGCGGCGTTGCTGGCGGTCAACCGGATGATCACAGTGGACAGCCCGGCGATCAGGAGCACGGCCGCTGCGACCAGGGCAATTACCAGCGGCGACCGTCGTCTTGATGGCCGTCGGTGCCCGTGGGCCCGGTGCGATGGTGGGGTCAATGCTGGCATCGTGCTCTCCGTCCGCCGGCATGCTACCAGTTGACCTGGTTATCTGTACGCGCTACTACAAATTCGCTTGGGCGGCGACGCCGGCCCGAACGGCGCGGTCGAGGGCGTCGAGGAGGTGTGACTCGGTGACCTTTTCGCCGTCCGGTCCCCGGACGTAGAACGCATCCACCACGGCCGCGCCGAAGGTGTTGACTTTGGCCGAGATCACGTCGAGGCCGCAGTCGAACAGGGCCTGGGTGATCCGGTGGAGCTGGCCGACAACGTCCTCGGCTCGCACCTCGATGACCGTGGCCGAGGCCGATGCCGCATTGTCCACCGCGATCTCGGTGGCGACATGTTGGGGGGCGACCGGCCGCTTCTCCGTTCGGTAGGCGCGGGCCCGCTCGGCCAGCCGATCGCTGAGGGACAGGGTGCCGTTCACCGCGGCCACCAGATCGTCGGTGAGCCGGCTGGCCTGAGGCCAGCGGCCCCGGGAGGGCTCGACGGTGAAGGTCTCCAGGGCCACGCCGTTCTCGCCGGCCACATCGGCCGTTCGCACGTCGAGCCCGTGCAGGGCCAGGATGCCGGCAACCTGGGCGAAGAGACCGGGACGGTCGGGAGCAACCACGGTCAGGATCGGGTCGTCGATGGTCAGCGTCGGGTCCCCGCTGGTCCGAACGGCGTCCATCATGCGCCGATGCTCGTCGGTGACCCACGTCGTCGGTGGGGCCGACTTCTCCCCGGCGAGGAGGCGCGTGGTTCGGGCGACCAGGTCGGATACCAGGCCCGCCTTCCACGAGCCCCAGGCCGAGGGCCCGGTGGCCAGGCTGTCCGCCTCGACCAGTGCGGCCAGGAGGTCGAGCGTCAAACGGTCGCCGACCTCTTTGGCCATCCGCTCGGCCGTGGCCGGGTCGTCGAGGTCGCGCCGGGTGGCCATCTCGGGCAGGAGGAGGTGGAGTCGCACCAGCGACACCAGGACTTCGACATCGTCGCGGGAAAAGCCCATGCGGCCGGCGATCTCCGTCATGAGCTCGATGCCCACGTTGGTGTGGTCGCCAGGGAAACCCTTGCCGATGTCGTGGAGCAGCGTGCCGATGAGCAGGAGGTCGGGTCGTTCCACCCGGTGGGCCAGGGTGGCGGCGTTGGCGGTGGCCTCCAGCAGATGCCTGTCGACGGTGAACCGGTGATAGGCGTTGCGCTGCGGCTTGTTCCGTACAGCCCGCCACTCGGGCAGGAATCGGGCGAACAGCTCCCGCTGGTCCAGCGCCTCGAGCGCGGCGATGGCCGGCGGCCCGGTGGCGAGCACCCGGACCAGGGTCAGGCGGAGGTCGTCGGGCCAGGGGTCAGGGGGAGCGGGGGCTTGCCGACCGAGGACGTTCAGGGCCTCCCGACTGATGGGCAGGTTGCGCTCGGCGGCCACGGCGGCGAGGTGTACGGGGAGGGCAGGGTCGCCCAGATCGGCATCGGGCAAGAGGACGATCTCGCCGTCAAGGAGGCCGATACCGGCGTCGTGGGTCGGCGCCGGCGCCGTCTCGGTGACCTCACTACGAGATCCGCGCCGGCGCCGGCCGCGGCCGTACGTCGTGTACTTGGCCCACTGGCGCTGTCGTCGCCATGCGTCGTCGCCCTCCCAGGCGATGGTTCGGCCCGCCTCGGCCACGGTCAGCATCAAGGTGTCGGCGTCGGTCTCGCCTAGGGCCTCGGCCACCTGGTCCTGCTCTTGCAACAGGAGCCTGTTCATCTCGCGGGCCGAACGACGCTGCAGTTCGACCCGCACCCGGGTCAGCGCCGACTGCGCCGTGGCCACGGCATCGAGGTCGACGTGATTGGCCAACTCCGGGATGGCGAGGACCAGGGCCCGGATGGCGGCGGCGTCGCGAAGGCCACCGTGAGCCTCCTTGAGATCAGGCTCGAGGAGAAAGGCGACGTCACCGTAGGCGGCGTGGCGTTCCTGGACCCGCACCGAGAGCTCGTCGAGCCATGGGGGCTTCTGCTCGGCCCAACGCTCTTCGGCGCTGGCGATCATCGGCTCTGCCACATGGCTGTCGCCGCAGACCACCCGGGCGTCGAGCAGGCCGAGGGCGGTGCGGAGGTCGGCCGAGGCGACTTTGAGGGCCTCGTTGGGCTTTCGCACGCTGTGGTCGAGATGGATGCCCTGGTCCCACACCGGATACCAGATCTGGTCGGCGATGCCCGAGACGTCCTTGCGGCCTCGGTGGACCAGGACCACGTCCAGGTCACTGAACGGGCATAATTCCCCCCGGCCGTAGCCGCCGACGGCGACCAGGGCCAGGCCGCGGTCGCTTCCGGCGGTGGCGGTGGCAAAGAGGTCGCTCAGCCACTGGTCGGCGGCAGCACTGTAGGCCCGGCAGAAGGCATCGCCTTGCAAGTCGACCTGCTGGATGAGGGCCTGACGTCGTTCCCGCAGGGACATCACCGGACGGTACCACCGAGTAGGTGGGCCGACGATGGCCGGGGGGTGTCAATTGAATCGAGGAGCGGTGGGATAGCGTTGTGTTCCGTGAGCGACGACCAGTCAGGACTCAAAACCTTCGACCTGGTGCTGTTGATCGGAGGAGGGGTGATCGCCGCGCTGGTGGCGTTCGCTCTCCTGAGCGCCGTGGCCGGGATCATCTGGTTTGCCATCAAGTTCATCTTCGTCATTGCCGTGATCGGCCTCATCGCCTGGTGGCTGGTCGGTCGCCGCAAGTAGCGCCGCTGGTCTGGGTTCGGCCCCGATCCGGGCAGTTCTCCTCGGTGGGCCAGTCGCATCAGGCACCGTTTGCAGCACGGTAGGCTGCCGGGACGCCCAGGCGGCGTGGCCGAGTGGTTTAGGCAGGGGCCTGCAAAGCCCCGTACGGCGGTTCGATTCCGCCCGCCGCCTCCAGGGCCGATGCCGTTGAGTTCGTCACTCAGGTGGTCGGCCTCGACCCGTCTGACCCGCCCGGCATCTCAGTAGCCGGTCAGGCCGGGACCGATGAGTCAGGCCAGCTCGTGTCTCCGGACTTCGAGGCGCAACTGAGCCCCCCGGGGCCGATCGTCGTCAGACAGTTGGGGGTGTGGCCGCGTCCCAGATCATCGAGCTCTGGCGATTGTCGGCCAGGAGCAGAGCGGCAGGGAGCGCCTTGTCGATGTGACCGATGAGACCGTTGTAGATGCCATAGCCGATCAGTTCTTGCAGCCGAGGAGGGAACTGACGGGCAATGTCCATGGGAATGCCCAGTTGCTGGTTCTCCTGCTGACGTATGTACCCAGCGCAGTAATTCATGGCGATGCCGACCCGGCGGGTGTCGGTGGTGTTGGCCCCGCCCCCGTGCCACAGGCTGCCGTGCCAGACGAGCACGCTGCCCCGCTCCATCTCGGCCGGGATGGAGTCATAGGGGCTGAGAAGGTCGGGTGACTCGTCGGCCAGGTGCGTCCCGGGAATGATCCGGGTGGCCCCGTTGGCCTCGGTGAAGTCGGTCAGCGCCCACATGGTGTTGCACACCGTCGGGGCGTGCGGTTTGTCCAGAGGGATCAGTTGATCGTCGGCGTGGATGGGCTGAGCCGTCTCGCCCGGGCCGATGTCTATCGAAGACAGAGACGACACCAGGCACCCGGCGTCGAGCACACCCTCCACGACGGGCAGGACCACCGGGTGCACCGGCACCTGCCACCA
>DATMMO010000434.1:0-2596 GCA_035569695.1 Acidimicrobiales bacterium
ATGAGCGCTTTGGCCGTGGACGCGAAGGGGACTTTGGTCACCCTGATCTTCCGACCTTCGGCAAAGGCATCCGCCTCGGCCAGGCCGACGTCGGCGATCTCCGGCTCGGTAAAGATGGCCGAGGCCGCCTTGTCGTAGTTCAGATGCCGATGGGCGGCGGTGTGGCCCACGACGACGTGCTCGGCGATCTTCCGCCCTTGCATGAAGGCCACCGAGGCAAGAGGGAGCTTGCCCGAAAGATCACCGGCGGCATAGATGTGGGGTACCGAGGTCTGACAGTGATGGTTCACGGGGACGTAGCCGCCGGCGTCAACGCTGAGGCCCGCCGACTCCAGCCCCAGCGACTCCGAATTGGGAATGGACCCGATGGCCAACAGGGCATGGGACCCCAGCACGATCCGACCATCGTCGCACCGGACCGTCACCCCGGCTGGCGTACGGTCGATGCCGACCGCACGGGCGCCCTTCAACAAGCGCACCCCGCGCCGCAAGAAGTCGTCCTCCAAGACGGCGGCAACCTCGGGGTCCTTACGGGGCAGCACTTGCTCACGGCTGACCACCAGCGACACGGCAGACCCGAGGGACGAGAACATGTGAACGAATTCCACACCGGTCACGCCTGAACCGACCACGACCAGGTGCTCGGGGAGCTCGGTGGGCGGGTAGGCATCACGGGTGGTGAGGACTCGCTCGTGATCGAGCTCCGCCCAGTTGGGGATACGGGGCCGACTGCCGGTGCTGAGGAGCACGGCGTCGGCGCCGATGATCCGGGTTTCCGTCTCCGTCTCGGCTTCGACGGTATGGGGTCCGACCAGCCGGCCCGTGCCGCGGATGAGCTCCACGTTCTGGCTGCGCAGAATCTGGTCGATGCTCGACTCCAGGCGGTCGGTGATGGCGGAGATCCGGTGCCGGAGCCGATCGAGATCCAGCTTCCCCTCGACGTCATCCACCCCCATGCCGCCGATTCGGTCCAGATACGACATTGCCCCACCAGTGGCGATCATCGCCTTGGAGGGGATGCAGTCCCAGAGGTTGGCTGCACCACCGATCACATCCCGCTCGATCAGCGTCACATCCACCCCAAGTCGGGCGGCGTAGGTGGCGGCCTGATAGCCCGCGGGCCCGCCACCGATGATCACAAAATGCATGGTTCTCCCGTCGCTCTCACTGCTCGTCCACGTTACGTGGCCCGACGGCGACCCAAACCATGACCAGGAGCCGCGTCGAGCGCGACCTACCGGGATGGCGAAGCAGGTCTGGGGCGGGAACGGGCGGCGGGGTCGAGGTGGCTCTCGAGGGTCAGCCCCCGAAAGGTCAGCCCTTGGGGTCTGGCCGTGGGCAGGACCGAGGTCAGCCGGATCCGCCGACCAGGCCCATGACGGCGGCCATCACGATGTTGGCGCCACGGAGGTCGCCGGTGAGCCCACTCTCCATCTTGTTCATGACGTAGGACACAGTCAGGCCAGTGTCCTGGTCCATCACGATGAGCGATCCGCCGTACCCACCCCAAAAGCACGCCCTGGGGCCCATGGGCAGCAACTCGGTGCTGAGCCCGTAGCCCATGCCGTAGCGCATTGGGATGCCCAGCACGAGGTCTTTGCCATTCGACTGCTCGTCGAAGACGACGGCACAGCCCTCGGTCGAGAGAAGTCGAACGCCGCGTGCCTCGCCGCCACCGGCGATGATCGACTGGACCGCGGCCACCGACCGCGCATTGCCCTGACCATTGGCCGCCGGGATCTCGGCTCGGCGCCACCACTCCTGAGTGGCCATGGAGGCGTCGAGCAACGGGCTGGTGAACGTCCGCACCGCGATGTCGCCCGGGTCGGCTCCGGCCAATCCCACCGTCGGTGGCGGGATGATCAGGGACACCCGGCCGTCCTCGCGGGCCGGGAGGCCGATATGGAAGTCGGCACCCAGGGGAGCCGCCACCTCGCGGGCAAACCAGGTGCCAATGGTGTCGCCGGTGATGCGGCGGACCACCTCTCCGATGAGGTAACCCTGGGTGAGGGCGTGATACCCCGATGCGGTGCCCGGCTCCCACCACGGCTCCTGGGCGGCCAACAGGGAGGTGCACTTCTCCCAGTCGGCCAGGTCCTCGGGCTCGATGTTCTCTGTCCATCCCGACAGGCCAGCCGAGTGGGCCATCAAATGGCGGACCTCGACGGCCTCTTTCCCTCCCGCTGCGAACTCGGGCCAGTAGCGGGCCACCGGGGCGTAGAAGTCGAGCTCGCCCCGGTCGGCGAGCATGAGCGCGCACAGAAACGTCATCGTCTTGGTCGTCGACCACACGTTGGTGATGGTGTCGCGCTCCCACGGCCGGCTGCGCCCCTCGTCAGCGAAGCCACCCCAGATGTCGACCACCGGTTGGCCCTCGACCAGCACGGCGACTGAGGCGCCGACGTCAGTGCCGGCGTCCAAGCTGTTGGCCAGTGCCTCCCGGACCCCTTCAAAACTGCCGTCGCATGTTCCGTGGACATCGGCCATGGTTCGTCTCCTATCAGTTCAGTCAATTCAGCCTGATGGTGGAAGCCAGCAGACGGGATGCAACAACAAGTGGAAAGAAGCGGGTGGAAACAAGCGGGTGGGGAAAGAG
>DATMMO010000435.1:0-15247 GCA_035569695.1 Acidimicrobiales bacterium
GGCCCCACACCTCATGGAGCAACTGCTGGTGGGAGACGAGCGTGCCCGGGTTGCGGACGAGCAGCTCGACGATGTCCCACTCCTTGGGCGTGAGATGGACGTCCGACCCCTCCCGCGTGACCCGTTTGGCGGCCAGGTCGATGGTGAACGCATCCGTCTCCACCAGAGGGTCCTCCGGACCGGGAGCCGTCCGCCGAAGGGCGGCGCGCAACCGGGCCAGCAGCTCGTCCATGCCGAACGGCTTGGTGACGTAATCATCCGCTCCGGCGTCGAGGGCCTCGACCTTGCTCACGCTCTGGTGCCGGGCCGAGAGGACGATGATGGGGATGGCGCTCCACCCCCGAAGTCCCCGCACCACCTCGACGCCGTCAATGCCAGGAAGGCCCAGGTCGAGGAGGACGACGTCGGGCCGTTTGTGCGCGGCCAGGCTGAGGCCTTCCTCGCCTTGGCGGGCCACCATCACCTCGTAGCCCCGAGCCCTGAGGCTGATCCCGACAGCGCGCAGCAACGAGACGTCGTCGTCGATGATCAACACCCGAGCGCCCTGTTCGATTTCGTCGCCGATCTGCCGGTGAGCGGCCCGGGGCGCCTCTGTCACTTCGCTTCCCCCATCTTCCCATCGGCCGCTCCGTTTGGCTCCGGTTCCCGGTCCGACTTGCCGACCGCCCCCGCCGGGGCCTCGAGGTCCCCATCAGCGTCCGAACCGGCCTCGAGCTCGGCCTGGGCCATCGCCGGCAGGCGGACGACCATGGTGGTTCCACCGCCCGGTGTGTCATCGACCTCCAGGTCGCCGCCCACCGCTTCGACGAACCCTCGGGCCACGGCCAGGCCCAGTCCCACTCCGGGCTGGTGCTCGCTGTCGCCAGCGCGCTCGAAGGGACGGAATATCACCTCGCGGTCCTCGGCTGGTATGCCCGGACCATGATCCACGACGCGGAGATCCACGCGACCAGCGACGGCTCCAGCCTCGATGCGGAGGCCGGACCCTTCGGCATGGACCAGCGCGTTGTCCACCAGGTTGGCCACGGCGCGTTCCAGGAGGACCGGGTCGGTAAACACCCGCGGCAGGTCGTCGGGCACGTCGGAGGTCACCGCCGCGGCCCTTGGGCCCAAGCTGGCCAGCGCCGCGTCGACCACGTCTCTCACGTCGACCCCCAAGTCCAGGACCTTCATGGATCCGGTCTGCAGTCGGCTCATGTCGAGCAGGTTCTCGACCAGGGAGGAGAGGCGATCGGATTCATCGTCGATGGTCTGCAAGAGAATCTCGGTCTCTTTCGGTCCGAATTGCAGCTGCTTGGACAACAAGCTGCTCGATGCGGCCTTGATCGATGCCAGCGGTGTCCGCAGATCATGACTGACCGCGGCAAGCAGGGAGGAACGATGCTCGTTGGCCCGGGCCAGCGAGTCGGCTTTCTCGGCGCCGGCCTGTAGCCGCTCGCTGGCCAGGGCCGCAGCCAGTTGGGCGGTGAAACCAGCGAGGATCTCCCGGTCTTCCGCGGTCAGCTGGGGGCCTCGCAGCGCCACCACCTCTTGATCGCTGAGGGGCAGTGACACCGATGCGACTTCGGGTGTGAGGGGCGGATCCGGACCCACCACCACCACGGCATCCCACGTGATGGTTCCACCGCCCGGGCCAGTGAGAACCGGGCCCTCTCCCTCCTGCGATCGCCGCAGGATGGCCGCAGCGTCGAGCCGGAACGTGACGACCAAGTCGCCCAGGAGAGCGGGCAAGGGATTGCCTTCGGGAGATACCAGGCGCCCGGCCACCCGGGCCAACATGTGGGCGTCGGCCCGGGCCCGGGCCGCGGCCACGGACCGTCGGCCGGCCAAGTCGACGAGCGAACTGACCACGCCGGCGACGACGAGGAAGATGATGAGCGCCACAACATCACGAGTGTCGTTGATGGTCAGCTGATGGATGGGGGGAGCAAAGTAGTAATTGGACAGCAGAAACCCGACCAGTCCGGCCAGGGCCGCCAGCAACACTCCGCCCGCCACGGCCACGGCCACCACGATGATCAGGTACACGCCCAGCGACGTCGACAGGTCGATGTGTGACCGGTTCATGGTCAGAAACAGCGTGGCCAGCGGGAAGCCCACCATCCCGATGAGGAGGCCGCCAACCTGCCGGCGCCGTGAGAGAGGGGACAGCAGTAGCCGATTCCGACGATCCGATCGAACTCGATCGGTGGGACGGGGATCGGCTCCGTCGCTATCGGGGTCGACACGGTCCGACTCTGATTTGTCGGCGTCGGTGGCGATGACGTGGATGTCGAGTGAGCCACCCGAAGCCCGGATAACGGAGTTCACCACCGAGCCCCGCACGAACTCGGTCAGCCGGCTGCGATGGGTTGCCCCCAGGACCAATTGGGTGGCGTTCTCCGCCCTGGCCACCTGCACCAGGGCCGGCGCCACCTCGGCGCCGACCACCTCGATGTAGCGGCCTCCCAGCTCATCGAGCAGGGCCCGGTTCTTGATCAGCCCGTCGGAGGCAGGGGCGGTGAGGCCATCCTCGGCGCGCACGTGTACTCCCACCAGCTCCGCCTTGGTCCGCATGGACATCCGGGCGGCCCGGCGGATCAGAACCGCGCCCCCGGGAGCGCCGGTCAACGAGACCACCACCCGCTCCTTGGTTTCCCAGGACCCGGCGATGCCGTGTCGCTCCCGGTAGTCGTGCAGCTCCTGGTCGACCCGGTCGGCCACCCACAACAACGCCAGCTCCCGAAGGGCGGTCAGGTTGCCGGCACGAAAGTAGTTCCCGAGGGCGGCATCGATGCGCTCTGCCGGGTAGACGTTGCCATGGGCCAGCCGCCGGCGCAGCGCTTCGGGGGACATGTCGACCAACTCGAGCTGATCGGCCGAGCGCACCACCCCGTCCGGTACCGTCTCACGCTGTACCACCCCGGTGATTCGTTCGACGACGTCGTTGAGCGACTCGAGGTGCTGCAAGTTGACGGTCGAGATGACATTGATTCCGGCGCCCAGCAGCTCCTCGACGTCCTGCCAGCGTTTGGCGTTGCGGGAACCAGGCACGTTCGTGTGGGCCAGTTCATCGACCAGCGCCAGCTGCGGGTGACGAGCCAGTAGGGCGTCGATGTCCAGCTCCTCGAACGTTTGGCCGCGGTATTCGACCGGCTTACGGGGCAGGATCTCCAGATCCCGCAATTGCTCAGCCGTCTGCTGCCGACCGTGGGTGTCGACCCACCCGACGACGACGTCAGTGCCGCGCTCTTTGCGTCGCCACCCTTCATTGAGCATGGCAAAGGTCTTTCCGACGCCGGGAGCGGCGCCAAGGTAGAGCCGGAGTTTTCCTCGTGCCACTGCTAGGGCTCCTCGCGGTACCTATCGCTCATGGGTGTTGTCATCGGGGCCGATCGGTCAGACGCGTGCACACCGAGGATACTCAGCAGGCATAGGGCGCGTTCATGTGCCTTGGGTCGTACGGCCATATTGGAGTAAAGAATGGGCCAAGATCCGGGCTTACCACGCAAAAATTTCATCAAACTTGTGCTGTCTGGTGGCGCGTCGGGCTAAGACGGGATGGCCACGGGAAATCGACGACCCATCGCAATGATCCGGCAATGACCCATCGCAATGATGCGGCAAAGTGCGGAATGAACCCAAGAAGGACCCATGTTTAGCTGCAGCGAATGCGGAGGCGAACTGACCCACCTCGGGACGGACCGGTCGTTCGTCTGCCCTCTACATGGTCACCCGCTGGCCACGGTGGAAATGCACAGTCTGTGGCAAGGAGAGATCGTGCAAATCGTCGAGCCGACCCAACACAACGCCAATCGGTTTGTCGTCCACTTCCCCGGCGGGAAGCAACGCACGATCCGATACGAGCACTTGAGAGTCTTTGCCATGGATCACGTCCTGCCGCGACCCAATCGGCTGTGACCGATGCCCACCGACTCTGGTCGTGGGATATCCCTTGATGTCCAGGCTCGTTTGCTGCCCACTCGCAGTGTGCAGCAGCTTGGCGGGCTTGCGTTGATGATTGGACTCGTCGGCATACTGGCGGGGTGCGGCACGACAACCGGTGCCGCTCCGCACACGACGAATCCAATCTCGACGACCACCACACCCTGTGTCCAACGGCCCGGTCAACCAGGGGTGATCGTGATCCACGCCTGCGGCACCAACGGTGGGGGATTCATCAGTCGGCCCTGACCCTGTGGATGGCGATCGGCGAGCTCCGTAAAGAGATCGCCAAAATTGCATCTGCCTCCGTAAATGACTCGATAAACCGATCATTTCCCGCGCTCGCCGTTGCTAGAAGGGAATGACGAGCAAGTTGGAACCAGCGGGGGACGAGAGGAGATTGGCATGACGACACCTCGAGTCGGCTCGTATTCGGCTGACCGGGCGGACGAGCTACCTGCCGATAGGTCGTTTGCGCCGGGAGACGGCCCACCGAAACCGCCACCATCGGTCGCCCGTACCGCGCTGGTCGTTCACGCCTCGCCCAGCACCGTGTGGTTCGGACCGCAAGGGCCCGCGTCGGTCGAACGGGAACTGACAGCATTCCTCGGATCACACAATGGCGTCGCCGTACTGCAATGGCCCCGTGACACCGACCGAGGGGCTCACCTCTCTGACCTTGGTATTCCCTGTTTGTGGCTGGTCCCAGCACTGGAGGAACCGCCTCCGGTCCCGACAAGTCTCCAAGAGTGGCTTCCTCGGACAGCCAGCGACGACGAGGTCCATGGCTGCCTCGAACGGCTGAGTGAGCGGGGAGCGGCGATGCGCCAGGCTGCACAGCTGGAGCTGGATGACAAGGGGTGGCTTCATCTCGGGGACCATGGCGTCCAGCTCGCTCCGGCTACCGAGCGCTTGGCCGCGCTGTTGATCGATCATTTCGACGAAGCTGTCGAGGACTCCCTGCTGGCCGACGAATCGGACAATGCCTCGGTCAATCGGTGGAACAGTTCCCTTTCCAGCGACCTGATCCATCTTGATCAGTTCGTGAACCCCCTCGGTCTCGAGGTAGTCCCGATGCCCGACCACGCTCATCTGTTGAGGAGGTGTCGGCACTGACCGTGACCACATCGGACCTCCTACGCCCATCGCCGGCCGACCAAGGGGTGGATGTCACCGAGCCGAGGGCGCTCCGGGCCCCCAGTCCCAGGGACGGCGTTCCGGTCGATTGGTCTCACGCCCCTCTGGCCCCCCACCTGCTGCCCGAGTCCTCGAAGGTCGATCCGAGCGGACGTCTGTCGATCGGCGGAGTTGACGTGCTGACCGTGACCGAAGCGGTGGGGACTCCCGTCTTCGTCTACGACGAACAGCATCTGAGGTCGCGGTGCCAGGAAGCACGCCACGCCTTTGGCGATGGCGTGGCCTACGCATCCAAGGCGTTCCTCTGCCGGGCCATGGCCGCCCTGGCCCACGAAGAGGGGATGATGCTCGATGTGGCCTCCGGCGGCGAGTTGTACGTTGCCCTCCGGTCGGGCGTGCTCCCGGAGCGACTGGTCTTCCATGGGAACAACAAGTCGTCCGACGAACTGGCGTTGGCCCTGCTGGTAGGGGTCGGTCGCATCGTGGTCGATTCGTTCGATGAGATCGAGCGTCTCGAACGATTGGTAGGACGCGGGGAGCGCTCGGCGAGGCCTCACGTCCTGATTCGGGTCAACCCGGGGACCGATGTCTGCACTCACCCGTCGTTGGCGACCGGGCAGGATGATTCCAAGTTCGGCTTCTCGCTGGCGTCGGGCGCGGTGGCGGAGGCCGTCGCCCGTCTCTCCCGGTGCCCAAGTCCGGTCGACCTGGTGGGCCTGCACACCCACATCGGAAGCCAGATCGTGGATCTGGCCGCAATCAACCGAACGATCTATGCCATGGCGCCGATCCTGAGGAGAACGGGTCTGTCCGAGCTCTGTGTCGGAGGCGGTCTCGGCGTGACGTACACCGGCAGTGCCGAGCCGGCTCCGTCTTTGACCGACTGGGCCATGGCCATCCATCAAGCGTGCCAGGGGGCGGGAATCCCGGAAACGGTCAGGATCACCGCCGAGCCTGGACGCGCCATCGCTGCCGCTGCGGCCATCACCTGTTACACCGTCGGCACCATCAAGTCGGTCCCGCCTGCCTCGGAGGGAAATCACCGGACCTACGTCAGCGTCGATGGCGGGATGAGCGACAATCTTCGGCCCGCCCTCTATGACAGCGCCTATGAGGCGTTCCTCCCCCGGCAGACGCGGGCACCGCGACCGCTGGAGGTTGCCGTGGCCGGCAAGCACTGCGAGTCAGGAGACATCCTCGTCCGAAACGGCCGTCTTCCTGATGACACACGGGTGGGGGACGTGTTGGCGATCCCGATGACCGGGGCCTACGGCTATGCCATGGCCTCCAACTACAACAAGGTTGCCCGTCCACCGGTGGTCTTCGTGCGTGACGGTCGTTACCGAGTGGTGACCCGCCGGGAGACGTACGAGGACCTGGTTCGCCTGGACGCCTGAAGCACACGAGCTCATACACAACGAATGCCTGATCAGCAGGTGCCCGTGGCCCGTATCGTGAGCTCTGTCACCTTCCAGGTGCCGCCGATTCGCACCAGTTTGGCCGTGGTCGAACGGCGGCCTCCGGGGGCATTCTTTTGCAATGTGCCGTTCGTCTTGTATTCGATCCAATGGGTGTTGTCGAAGCAATCCGTGATCGATGCCTTGGTGGGGTTGGCTGCGGGCGTGAGTGAGGAGACACTCGGCTGAAGCACGGGTTGGCCTTTGGTGACGATGCCCAGCACCCTGTCCTTGGCCAGGCCCTGGACCAAGAGGGTGAGGGCCGCGCCGGTGGCATGGCGGGGCAAGAGCGTCGACTGGTAGTTGGAGGTTCGAGCGGCGGCGACCAAGTCGGCCCACATGGTCCGATAGTCGCTGATCACCCTGGTCGTCACCGACGCCGCCGTCGGCTGCGTGGTGGTCGGCGGCGATCCTCCTGTCGGAAGCGGCTTCGACGCCGAGGCGGAGCTCGAATAGAAGGCGGCCAGGGTGAGCGCGGCGCACAGCACCACGCCGATCAGGAGGCGCGACGTAGCAACTCGCTTGACAGTGGGCGGGATCATGTCGAGATGTCCCGGTCGGGACGAAGGCTGTAGCCCACCCCGGGGGCGGTTTGAATCATCGTCCCCGGCCCGTCGTCGAGCTTGTGTCGCAGTCGATGCACGTAGGCATGCAGGTACTGGGCCTCGTGGCCATAACCGGTGCCCCACACAGCCGTGAGGATCATCTGGTGGGTACAGGTCCTACCAACGTGACGGGCCAGGAACGACAGGACCTCGAATTCCTTGGTGGTGAGGGAGACGGTGGCGCCACGAAGACGAGCCTCGTGGTGCACGAGGTCGAGCTCGAGCGGGCCGAAGGCAAGGCTCGGGGGCAATTGCTCGTCGGGCTCCCCCCGGCGGCGCAACGCAGCGCGAATGCGGGCTTCCAGCTCGGCCATACCGAACGGTTTCGTCACGTAGTCGTCCGCTCCTCCATCGAGGGCGGCAACCTTTCTGTCCTCCGTACCGCTGGCCGAGAGAATGATGATGGGTACTTCGCTCCATTGGCGGATCCTCTTGCACACCGCGAGCCCATCGATGTCGGGAAGGCCCAGGTCAAGGACAACCACGTCAGGGGAAGCGAGGGCGGTCTGGGAGATGCCCTGCTCCCCGTTCACCGCCGTGGTCACCTGGTGGCCACCGACCTGCAGGCCGAGCCGCAGGGCCCGGAGGAGCGACGAGTCGTCATCCACGACGAGGACCTTGGCCATCGGCGCTACGGCCTGACGCCGACGGGCGCGGCTAGGGGCAGGGTGAAGGCGAACCGGGCTCCGCCATCGGGTACGTCATCGACCCAGATGCGCTCGCCGTGGGCCTCGACGAATGTCTTGGCGATGGTCAGACCGAGACCTGCTCGGCCGCCGGTGTCGAAGCGCACGAATCGGTCGAAGACCGCCTCACGCTCGTTGGAGGGAACCCCGGGCCCCCTGTCGGTGACAGTGAGAGTGACACGATCGTGGCAAAGCTCAGCCGCCACCGTGATCAGACTGTTCGGTGGTGCGTGACGATTGGCGTTGTCAAGGAGGTTGGCCAGCACTTGCCCGATCAGAAGATGGTCGATCTCGACATCAGGAATTGCTCTCGGAACCAACAGTTCGATGGGACGGCCCCCCAGCGAGGCGTGCAGGCCGTCGACGGTCTCGTTTACCAGGTCCACCACCGCTTTGGGGCGCCGCTGTACTTCGAGTACCCCAGCCTCGAACCGGGTCATGTCGAGAAGGCTGGTCACCAGACGGGTCAGGTGATCCGTCTCGACCTCAATCAGGCCGTGGAGCTCGTGCATGTCGGCTTTCGACAGCGAGAGTGCGGAATCGTGCAGCGTCGAAGCGGCGACTTTCATCGTGGCCAGAGGTGTGCGCAGGTCGTGTGAGACGGCACCCATGAGCGCATGTCGCAATCGGTCGACCTCCTCGAGCAGTTCCGAACGCATGGCCTGTTCTCGTAGTTGTGCCCGTTCCAACGCCAGCGCGGCGTGGTTGGCAAACGTGCGCAGCAGTGCCCGGTCGGCATCAGAGGCCGGCAAGCCCCGCAGGGCCAGTATGCCGACGGGGCGACCCGAAGCCGACAGGGCGATGGTTCGCATCATGTTCGGGGATCCGGGCGCCGTCCCGACACTCACCGGGACGCCCGACTGAGGGTTCAGCTGGTGAATTTCCAGCTCGGAGAGGGCTATGCCGTCTGAGGCCGCGATCGACAGGCGGCCACCTTCAGGAACCAGAACCGAGACACCCGGGATGTCGAATACGGAACCGACGGTGTGGACGATGGTCTTGAGCAGTTCCTCCACCGATTGCTCCTCGACCAGGAGCTCGGACAGCTCGAAGACGCGATCCGTTTCGATCGCCCTTCTGTGGGCTTCGGAGCGTGCCGACTCGACTCCGGAGACGACGCGAGCCACCGGCACCATCACGATCACGTACACGATCAGGGCTACCCAATCCTGCAATCGGCCGACGGCGAGCGTGTAATACGGCGGAATGAAGACAAAGTCATAGACGAGGAATCCGGCGGCAACGCTCACGATTCCGGCACGGAACCCCCCGGCGACCACCCCGGCAACGACGGGAATGACCAGGACCAGGGCC
Source organism: Acidimicrobiales bacterium (assembly GCA_035569695.1). GTDB lineage: Bacteria > Actinomycetota > Acidimicrobiia > Acidimicrobiales > RAAP-2 > DASXMT01. Next base: position 9,124 of record DATMMO010000435.1, read on the forward strand.
AGGGTGGCGATGCTGGTACGGGAACGCAGCGGCACCAGGGCGGCACCGAGTCCGACCGAGAGAAGGATCCCGACCACTGATCCGATCAGAGCTTTGCGCACCCCTCCATTCTCGTACGAATGGGCGGGTTCCAGTCGTGGAAGGCGGACTTGTTAAGGATTTTTTAAGGGCTGTCGGCCCTTGTTCAGTTTCTGTTACGACGGATCGGAAGATACTCGTTCCATGGCAGATTTTCTTGTAGCGGTGGGCATCATCGTCTTCGCAGCGGCGATGCTCGGTCTCATCTGGGCACTGGATCGGGTATGACGGTCACTCAGGGTCTCCTGCTGGGCGTGGCCATCATCATGTTCCTGTATCTCGGCTTCGCCATGTTCAAGCCCGAGAAGTTCTAGATGGGCTTTACCTGGACCATCATCACGCTGGTCGTCGCCCTGGCTCTGACCTGGCGGTATCTGGGGTCCTACATGGCCGCCGTCTTCGACGGACGGGTGCACTTCCTGGGATGGGCCGAACGACCCGTCTACCGCCTGCTCCGGACCAGTCCCGAGCAGGAGCAATCCTGGAAGCGCTACGCCGGATCGGTGATCATCTTCTCGGCCGTCTCGATCGCCGTCACCTACGTGATCGTCCGCATCCAGGGATCGCTGCCCCTCAATCCCCAGCACCTCGGGGCTGTGCCCCAGGCCCTCAGCTTCAACACCGCGTCCTCGTTCGTGACCAATACGAACTGGCAGAACTACGGGGGCGAGTCGACGATGTCGTACTTCTCCCAGATGGGCGCGCTCACCGTCCAGCAGTTCGTGTCACCGGCGGTGGGCATCGCCGTGGCCATCGTGGTGGTCCGAGGCTTCGCTCGCCGGAATTCCCCCACCATCGGGAACTTCTGGGTCGACATCACGCGTTGCCTGCTCTACATCCTGCTCCCGTTCGCATTCATCGCCGGGATCATCTTCGTCGCCCAGGGCGGGGTGCAGACTCTGGCCGGCACGGTCGCCATCCACAACTCGCTGAATGGTGTGACCCAGACGATTCCTCGGGGTCCGATCTCGTTCATGGAGTCCATCAAACAGCTGGGCACCAATGGGGGTGGGTTCCTGAACGCCAACTCGGCGACCCCGTTCGAGAACCCGACCGGTCTCACCAACTGGTTGTCCATCTACCTGTTGTTGGCCATTCCCTTCGCCCTCACCTACACGTTCGGGAAGATGGTGGGCAGCATTCGCCACGGGGCCGCGCTGTTGGCCGCCATGGTCATCATCTTCGGGGTCTGGGTGGGATACACCAGCTTCGCCGAACATCAGCAGAACCCGGCCATCGTGGCCGCCGGCGTGCACTCGACGACCGGCAACACCGAGGGCAAAGAAGTGCGCTTCGGCGACACCTCGACCGCCCTGTTCGGCGTGGCCTCGACCAACACGTCGACCGGATCGGCCAATGCCTCGTATGACTCCTTCACCTCCATCGGCGGCATGGGCCTGCTCACCGGCATGATGCTGGGCGAGGTGACGCCAGGAGGCACTGGGAGCGGTCTCTACACACTCCTCATCTACGCCATCATCGCCGTGTTCATCGGCGGGTTGATGATCGGACGAACGCCGGAGTACCTGGGCAAGAAGATCCAGGCCAAGGAAGTCAAACTTGCCGGCCTCGCGGCCCTGGTCATGCCCATCATCGTGCTGGTGATCACGGCCGTCGCCGTATCGATACACGCCGGGCGGGCCGGTCCCCTTAATGCCGGGCCCCACGGGTTCACCGAGATCCTCTACGGGCTCACGTCGCAGGGGAACAACAACGGCTCTGCCTTCGGCGGCCTGACCGGGAATTCGGCCTTCTACAACACCGTCGGAGCCATCGACATGTTGCTGGGTCGGTTCGCCATCATGATCCCTGCGCTGGCGTTGGGCGGCGTGCTTGCGGCCAAGAACGTCGTGCCCACATCGCTCGGGACCTTCCGCACCGACAACGGCATGTTCGTCGGTCTCACCATAGGAGTGATCGTGATCATCGGTGGCCTCACCTTCTTCCCGGCCGTAGCCCTTGGCCCCATCGTTGAACAGCTCAGCCACGGGAAGTTCTTCTGATGACGATGCTGGCCACACAACCCGAGCCGAGTACGGGGGCACACGGTGTCGCCCAAGCGCGCGGCCTCTTCGACGGGCAGATCCTCCGTCGGGCCTTGCTCGATTCGATCCTCAAGCTGAACCCGGCAACCCAGATCAAGAACCCGGTCATGTTCGTGGTGTTGGTGGGCTCGATCATCACCTTCATCGAGGCCATCGCCCATCCCAGCACCTTCACCTGGTCCATCACCATCTGGCTGTTCCTGACCGTCATCTTCGCCAACTTCGCCGAAGCCATGGCCGAGGGGCGGGGCAAGGCCCAGGCCGACACGCTGCGCAAAATGAGGACGGAGACCGAAGCCCGGCGCCTCCTGCCTGACGGGTCGGAGGAATCCCTTCCCGCCGCAGAACTATCCAAGGGCGACCTCGTGGTGTGCGAGGCCGGTGACTTGATCCCTTCCGACGGTGAGATCATCGAGGGCATCGCCTCAGTCGACGAATCGGCGATCACCGGTGAGTCGGCCCCGGTGATCCGGGAATCGGGCGGTGACCGCTCGGCGGTGACCGGCGGGACCAAAGTGCTCTCCGATCGCATCGTGGTCCGCATTACGGCAGAACGCGGCCAGACCTTCATCGACCGGATGATCACGTTGGTGGAGGGGGCGAACCGGCAGAAGACGCCGAACGAGATCGCCCTCACCATCCTGTTGGCCGTGCTCACCATCGTCTTCCTCCCCGTGGTCGTGACCCTGCAGCCGTTCGGCCATTTTGCCGGCGCCACCGTCTCGGTCGTCGTGCTGGTCGCGCTGTTGGTGTGCCTCATCCCGACCACGATCGGGGCCCTGCTGTCGGCCATCGGTATCGCCGGCATGGACCGGCTGGTGCAACGCAATGTGCTGGCCATGAGTGGCCGGGCGGTGGAGGCGGCCGGCGACGTGCAGACGCTGCTGCTCGACAAGACCGGCACCATCACCCTCGGGAACCGGATGGCGTCCGAGTTCGTGCCGGTGGGCGACCACACCGAGCAGGAGGTCGCCGACGCGGCCCAACTGGCGTCCCTGGCCGACGAGACCCCTGAGGGTCGTTCTATCGTGGTGCTGGCCAAGGAGCGCTTCGACATCCGGCAGCGGGAGCTCGAGGCGGATCACTCGTTCGTGTCCTTCTCGGCCACAACCCGCATGTCGGGCCTGGACATCGGCACCCGTCAGATTCGCAAAGGCGCAGCCGAGTCGGTCAAGCGCTGGGTCACGGACCAGGGGGGCACCGTCCCCGCCGACCTCGACGCCATCGTCGATCGCATCTCTCGGGCCGGATCCACACCCCTGGTGGTGGCGGACGGGCAGGACATTCTCGGGGTCATCGAGTTGAAGGACGTCGTGAAGCAGGGCATCCGCGAGAAGTTCGACGAGATGCGTCAGATGGGCATCCGAACCGTGATGATCACGGGTGACAATCCGCTGACCGCAGCGGCCATCGCCCAAGAAGCCGGCGTCGACGACTATTTGGCCGAGGCCACGCCCGAGGCCAAGATGGCGCTGATCAAAGCGGAACAGGAGGGCGGCAAGCTGGTGGCCATGACCGGGGACGGGACCAACGACGCTCCCGCTCTGGCCCAGGCCGACGTCGGGGTGGCCATGAACACGGGGACCACTGCGGCCAAGGAAGCCGGCAACATGGTCGACCTCGACTCCAACCCCACCAAGCTCATCGACGTGGTCGAGATCGGCAAGCAGCTGCTCATCACTCGGGGCTCGCTCACCACCTTCTCCATCGCCAACGACATCGCGAAGTACTTCGCCATCATCCCGGCCCTGTTCGCGTCGCTGTACATTCCGGCCGGCAAGAAGGTGGGGCCGCTGAACGCCCTCAACATCATGAAGCTGCACAGTCCCGAGAGCGCCGTGCTCTCGGCCGTCATCTTCAATGCGCTGGTGATCGTGGCCCTGATCCCGCTCGCCCTCCGTGGCGTCAAGTTCCGAGCCGCCGGCTCCGCTTCGATCCTCCGACGGAACGTGTGGATCTACGGGGTGGGCGGCATCATCGTCCCCTTCCTCTTCATCAAACTGATCGATCTGATCCTCGTCGCTCTGCACGCCTACTGATGGAAGTCAACTGATGCTCATTCACCTCCGTCGTTCGGTCACCATGGCCCTGATCTGCCTTATCTTCTTCGGCTTCGTGTACGCACTGGCCGGGACCGGAGTCGCTCAGCTCTTCTTTCGCCATCAGGCTGATGGATCGATCACCGCCAACGGGTCGACACTCATCGGCCAGAACTGGTCGAGCCCGAGGTGGTTCCACGGCCGTCCCGACGACACCGGGCCCTATGCCGCCAATCCCAAGGCCACGCCGGCGGTGCCCGGAGGCGACAACCCCCTGATGGCCAACGGCAACAGCGGGCAGTCGGGGGCCAGCAACCTGGGTCCCCGGTCCAAGGTCCTGGTTTCCAATACCAAGGCGCTGGTCGCCTACTGGCACAATTTGGGCGTCAACCCCACCCCTGACCTGGTCACCACCTCGGGCAGCGGTTACGACCCCGATATCACGCCCGCTGACGCCCTCGTCCAGATACCCATGGTCTCCAGGGCCACCGGGATTGCTCCGAGTGCCCTGCGGTCGCTGATCGCCAAAGAGACCAACAGCGCACAGTGGGGCTTCCTCGGCAGCAGCTACATCAACGTGCTGCAGTTGAACACCGCGCTGTCGCACCTTCGGTAGGCAACCGAGGAATACGCCGGCGCTCCGTTGTTTCGGGAGCCGGCGCCGATGTGATCACGGTGTAGCCGTCGTATCGCCTACTGGCAACGGCTAGCGTTTCCCGTGGTGCGCCGGGAAGCCTGGTCGGCAATGACGTAAGAGCCGACCCTCCCGGGAGCCCGCCGTGACCGATACCCAGCCCTTTGCTGTGCTGGTGGTGCTGGCCGCAAGCGTGGTGACAGGTGGGCCTCCTCGGCACCAGCGCCATCGCCGTGCTGCCGGTGCGTCGTGCCTCAGCGGGTGGAGCGGTGGTGCGCCGTGGGTGCGTGAGGATCGACACCGTGGGCCGTCGGATCGACGTGCACAATGGCGTCGGAGAGGTTGGGAACATCGTGCAACAGGCGATGGTAGGCCGCCTCCGCGATTTCGTGGGCCTCGGTGACCGTGAGGTACCCGGCCACACTCAATCGAACCTGGGCAAACAGTCGATGACCCACCCAACGGGCTCTGACCTCGGTGACGGCCTGCACGCCCGCTTCGGCCCTGACCGACTCGGTGATGGCGTCGATGACGGCGGGGTCGACGGCGTCGAGGAGGCGTTGGCCCACGGTGCGGATGGTGCGCACGAGGACCAACAGGATGGCCAGGGCGATCAGCAGGCCCACCGCCGGATCAGCCCAATCCACACCGCAGGCGACGGCGATCGCTCCCACCAGGACGAGCAGCGACGTGATGCTGTCGGTCCGGGCGTGCAGGCCATCGGCTTCGAGTGCGGCCGAGCCGATCCTGCGACCCACCCGCAAGCGGTATTGCGCCACCACCTCGTTGCCCACGGCCCCGACCACGGCCGCCACCATCACGAAGGGCAGGTGGGTGATCTGGTGAGGGTGCACGAGTCGCTCGACCGCCTCGTAGGCGGCGAAACCGGCCGACAGGGCGACCATCCCCACCACCGCCACACCGGCCAGATCCTCCGCCTTGCCCAACCCGTAGGTGAAGCGACGGGTCGGTGGGCGTCGGCCGAGCCTGAAGGCCAGCCACAACGGCACCGCGGTCAGGGCATCGGCGGCATTGTGCAACGTGTCGCTGAGCAGGGCCACCGAGCCGCTGGCCACGACGACCAGGGCCTGGACGGCCGCGGTCACGAGGAGGATCACCAGGCAGACGGCCACGGCCCGCACGCCATCTCGGCTCGCTTCCAACTCGTGATCGATCGAGTCGGCAATGTCGTGGGAGTGGGGGAGCACGAGGCTGCGGAGGAAGTGTCCGAGACCGTGCCCATGATCATGGATGTGCCCATGGCCGTGGTCGGAGGTCAGCTGGTGGTCGTGATGATCCGCTGCGCCATGATCGTGCCGGTCATCGTC
>DATMMO010000436.1:0-25759 GCA_035569695.1 Acidimicrobiales bacterium
AGAGTATCGCCGCTCCGAGGCGTCGGGCTAGGTGGGCGTGTCCTCGGCGTCGGGCCCGGCAATGAGCTCGTAATCGGGATTCAAGATGGCAGGGCGATGGCCCCAATCGCCGACCATGCCCTCGACCAGCAGCCGGGCCCCGGGCTGGATCCCCGGGATCCGGCGCCGACCCTGGAAAACGAGCAGGAGCTGCCCCGTTCGGTCGGCCAGCAGGCACTCCAGGTTCGAGGTCCCCGCCCGTGGTTGGACCCGCACCGACCGGATCCGCCCGGCCACGCGGACCCGCTGCCTCCACTCCACCTGGCCGATGGGGAGCGCCCCGGCGGCCCGGTCGCCGAAGGCGGCCTCGTCGAAGGACGGCTTGGACTCCTTGTCGCTGGGCTTGCCCGGACGGGCACCGTCCACGTCCCCCGCCGTCGCCTTGCGTCTCCAGTCTCGGCGCCGCGAGAGCCACCCGCCGGTGAGCTGATAGGGGACCACGGTGGCCGTCACGTGGGAGAGCTTGCTCACGCCGGCCGCGATCCGATCGGCGGTCCCGTCGTGCAGGAGTCGATGCCACCCGGTGGCGAACCCCCGCCGGGGCAGCAGCATGGTCAGCTCGGTGTTGCCATCGGCCACCGTCTCAGCCGCCATCTCGAGCGCCGATCGCCCCAGCCGGCGATCCTCGCATTCGATCACGTCGAGCGGCAGCCGGGTCAGCCCCAAGCGGCTCCACTCGGCCTCGAGGGCCTCGCTCACCCGGTTGTCCAAGACGAAATGGACCGCCCGCAGGTCGTCGGGGTGCAGGGTCCGGGCGTACTGGAGGGCGCGGGCCGAGGCCAGGTCGAGCCGATCGACCAGGACGATGACCACGTGCTTGTCCAGCACGGGAGCCTCGGCTGCGGCCGCCACCCCCGCCTCCAGCTGCTTCTCCTCGCTGGCGTACTGCCGGTGGAGACGGAGGAGGACGAACACCCCGAGGGGCAGGATCACCACCACGACCCACGCCCCCTCGGCGAACTTGGTGACGGCGATGATCACGAGGACGATGAACGACAGCACCGATGCTGTCCCGTTGATGGCCAGGCGCCGACGCCAATGGTCCTCGCGATTGGTGAAGTGGTACTTGGCCATGCCCGCGCCGGCCATGGTGAAGCCGGTGAACACGCCCACGGCATACAGCGGGATCAGCTTGTCCACCTTGGCCTGGGTGACCAGCAGGACCACGATGGCGACGGCGGTCAGCACGATGATGCCGGTGGAGAAGACCAGGCGATGACCCCGCTTGGTCAACTGCCGGGGCAGATAGGAGTCCTCGGCGGCGAAGCTGGCCAGGAAGGGGAACCCGGTAAAGCTGGTGTTGGCCGCCAGGACCAGGATGAACATGGTGCCCGCCTGCAACAGCACGTAGAACACCTCGCCGACGCCGTGGCCGCCGTAGACGTACTTGGCCACCTGGGAGAGGACCGTGGGCGTCCCCGACACGTAGGGGACCGGGTGGGTGGCGGCGGCCAGGAACGTGACCCCGAGGACCAGCGACCCCAAGATGATGGCCATCATGGTCATGGTGATGCGGGCGTTCCGGGCCTCGGGGCGCCGGAAGACGCTGACGCTGTTGGAGATGGCCTCGGTGCCGGTGAGGGCCGAACCACCGGAGGCGAACGCCTTCAGCACGATGAAGACGGTGGCCCCGAGCAACAGCCCCGATCCGGGGTGCCCGATGGGCACCGATCCCGGGTGGCCGGTGATGGCGTGGACGCGGAGCGTTCCGGCGATCTCCTTGTACGAGCCCACCACGATCAGGATCACCATGTTGACGACGAAGAAATAGGTGGGGATGGCGAACGTCCGGCCCGCCTCCCTGATGCCGCGCAGGTTCCCGTAAGCGAGCGCGACGACCAGCCCGATGGCGATCCACGTGGTGTAGGGCGTGAGCGACGAGAAGACAGAGGTCAGCGCGGCCACGCCGGCCGCCACTGACACGGCTACCGTGAGGGTGTAGTCGATGAGCAGGCTCACCGCGGCGATCTGGGCCACCTTCGGGCCAAAATTCTCCCGGGACACCACGTAGGCGCCGCCCGCCTTTGTGTAGACCTTCACCACCTCGAGGTAGGAGAGGGTCACGAACAACAGGACGAAGATCACGGCCACGGCCACCGGGACCACCAGCGAGAACGCGGCCACACCGATCAGCGGGACCAGGGGCAGGAGCATCTGCTCGGTGGCGTAGGCCGACGACGAGATGACATCCGACGAGAGCACGGCCAGCGCGGTGGGACGTCCCAGTCGCTCCGACGCCTGGCGCTCGGAGGCCAGCGGTGGGCCCAGGAGCACGTTCTTGAGCCGGTACCGCAGGGTCTCGGGCAGGTCCACCGCGGGCGGCACGTCGACCGAGGGCCGCACGAAGCGGGAACGGCCGACGCTCGTGACCTCGGGCGGGACGGGGGCTTCGGTCGTCCCGGGGACGCGGTCCTCGCCCTGCTCGCCGACCGGTCCGTCCATCCCGTCAGTAAAACACGAGCTTCGAATTATGTACGTCAGCACGGGCTTACGGGCCCCCGAGTTGTCAGCGGCGTCCCGTGCGTGTTGCATGGTCCGGGTGCATGTCATCGTCGTGGGCTGCGGCCGGGTCGGATCAGGTCTGGCTATCGGGTTGGTCGAGCAGGGCCATTCGGTCTCGATCATCGATCGGAACGCCAAGGCCTTTCGCCGGCTTCCGACCGAATGGCCGGGAACGGCCATCGTCGGGTCCGGTTTCGACCGGGACGACCTCGACCGGGCCCGAGCCAACGAGGCCGGCGCCCTGGCCGCGGTGACCAGCGGGGACAACTCGAACATCCTCACCGCCCGGATCGCCCGGGAGACCTACGAGATCCCCAATGTGGTGGCCCGCATCTACGATCCCCGTCGAGCCCAGATCTACCTGCGCCTGGGCATTCCCACCGTGGCCACGGTGTCGTGGACCATCGACCAGGTGCAGAGGCGCCTGCTCCCGGCGTCCAAGGGGGTGGAGTGGACCGACACCACCGGCACCCTGTCCCTGGTGGAGCGCCCCCTGCCCGAACGATGGGCGGGGAAGCGTTTGTCCGACGTCAACACCAAAGGTGACATCACCCTGGTCTCGGTGACCCGGGCCGGTGTGGCCCGGTTGGACCTCAACGACCTGGTCGGCCAGGACGGGGACGTCCTCCACCTGATGGTCACCAACGCCGCCATGCACCGCCTCGACGACCGGGCGGCCGAGGAGTCCGAGGGAGGCAACGGACGAGCCGGGCGAGACACCGTCATCGCCGGCGTCCCCGTTCCCACCGCCGATCTCGAAGAGGACTCGCCATGAAGGTGGCCATCGCCGGGGCCGGCAGCGTGGGGACGGCCATCGCCAACGACCTCCACCACGGCGGCCACGATGTCCTGATCATCGAGCAGGATCCCGAGCTGGTGGCCCGGCTCGAGGGGGAGCTCGACATCACCTGGGTGGTGGCCGACGCCTGCGAGGTCAGCTCGCTCGACGCCGCCGGCCTGGCCACAGTCGACGTGGTGGTGGCGGCCACCGGCGACGACGAGGACAATCTGGTCGTCTCCCTCCTGGCCAAGCAGGAGTTCGCCGTGCCCCGAGTCGTGGCCCGGGTCAACCACCCGAAGAACCAGTGGCTGTTCAACGAGAGCTGGGGCGTCGACGTGTCGGTGTCCACCCCCCAGCTGATGACGGCGCTGGTCGAAGAAGCGGTGTCGGTCGGGTCCCTGGTGCGGCTGCTGCGATTCGAAGGGGGCAGCGCTCACCTGGTCGAGGTGACCCTGGCCGACGATTCGCCGGCGGCCGGACAGGCCCTGGTCGATCTGGGCATCCCCCGAGAGGCCACCGTGGTCGCGGTCGTCCGGGGCGACCGACTGGTCGTCCCCCGCGGCGATACCCGGCTGGCTGCGGGAGACGAGGTGCTGGTCCTGGTGACCGAGGATGCAGAGGACGGCGTGCAGCAACTGCTGGTGGGGCACTAGCCCGGTGGAAGGGGCCTTCTTCGACCTGGACAAGACGGTCATCGCCAAGGCGTCCATCGCCGCCTTCGGCGGGCCCTTCTACCGGGGCGGACTCATCAACCGGCGGCTGGTGGTCCGCGCCGTCGTGTCCCAGCTGATCTATCTCCACCTCGGGGCCAGCGAGCAGAAGCTGGCCCGGGTCAGGGAATCGATGCTGACCCTGACCAAGGGCTGGGACCAGACCCTGATCCGCCAGATCGTGCGCGAGGCACTGGAGGAGACGGTCGAGCCCATCATCTATGCCGAGGCCCTCGACCTCATCGAGGAGCATCGGGCCGCCGGCCACCGCGTCTACCTGGTGTCGGCCTCGCCCGAGGAGATCGTCGAGCCGCTGGCCGAGCACCTGGGGGTCGACGGCTGCATCGCCACCCGGGCGGTGGTGGACGACAAGGGCCGCTACGCCGGGGAGATGGAGTTCTACGCCTACGGTCCGTTCAAGGCCGATGCCATGCGGGAGCTGGCCGAGGCCGACGGTCTGGACCTGTCCGCCTCCTACGCCTACTCCGACTCCTACACCGACCTGCCCATGCTCGAGGCGGTGGGTCATCCCGTCGTGGTCAACCCCGATCGGGTGCTGGCCAAAGTGGCCAAGGAGCGGGAGTGGGAGGTGATGCAGTTCACCAAGCCGGTTCGCCTCCGTGATCGGGTCAGCGTCCCCAGCCTGCCGGCCACAGCCATGGTGGCGGGCATCACCCTGGCCACCAGCGCCGCCGGAGTGGTGGCGTGGCGACTGGCGCGCAACCGTCTACGGGCACAACTCTGACCCGCTCGATGCGGGAGGGGTCGGATCAGGCCGGGCTCAGCTGAGCCCGGGTCGGCTCAGGAGGGACGGAGCCGCTTGGCGGCGACGACGCCCAGGGCAACGAGGATGGCGAGGATCAACAGTTTCTTCATAGTCGGGGATCGTATCCGGTCCGCCGCCATCGCGCCCAAGCGACTCGAGCGAGGGGTCGGCGAGGAGGCCGTACGGGCGGCTACACGCTCAACAGGTCACGGGCGCCGGTGTCCGAGGACGGGTGCCGGAGCTTCGACATGGCTCGGGCCTCGATCTGGCGGATCCGCTCCCGGGTCAGGTTGAAGTGCTCACCGACCTCTTCGAGGGTGCGGGGCTCGCCCCGGTCGAGGCCGAACCGGAGACGGAGGATCTCACGCTCCCGCTCGTCCAGAGGGGCGAGCAGTCGCCCGATCTCCTCGGGGAGCAACCCCACCGCGGCCATCTCGAAGGGGGACTCGACCGAGCGATCCTCGACCACGTCGCCGAGCTCGGCGTCGCCGTCCTCGCGGAGCGGCTCGGACAGGGACAGCGGTTCGGCTCGGAACCGGAGCGCTTCGACCAGCTTGTCCTCGGGCAGCTCGACCTCCTGGCCCAGCTCGGCCAGCGTCGCCGGCCGGCCGAACCTGAGCTCCAGCCGGGCCTGGGCCTTTTGCACCCGGGCCAAGGTGTCGCCGGCGTGCACCGGGAGCCGGATGGTTCGCCCGGTGTTGGCGATGCCCCTGGTGATGGCCTGACGGATCCACCAGGTGGCGTAGGTGGAGAACTTGAAGCCCTTACGCCAGTCGAACTTCTCCACCGCGTGCATGAGCCCGAGGTTCCCCTCTTGGATCAGGTCGAGCAGGGGGAGCCCCGAGGCCTGGTACTTCTTGGCGATCGAGACCACCAGGCGAAGGTTGGACTGCACGAAGGTCTGCACCGCCTGCTCGCCCCGGAGGGAGGCCCGCCGTAGCTCCCGGCGCCTCGCCGGGGTGAGCCCTTTCGGGGGCGAGGCCAGGATCTCCTCCGCTTCCCGGCCCGCTTCGATGACCTGCGACAACGAGACCTCGTCGTCCTTGGTCAAGAGCGGGTACTGCCCGATGTCGGTCAGGTACAGCCTGACCAAGTCCTCCTCATCTCGCTCGAGGCGCTCCTTAGCCAAGCTTCACCGAATCTTTCGTCTGACCCCCCTGGTCAGAGCTCCGGCCGAACAGCAGCTGGGCGTCTCCCGGAAGGGGGAGGGATCGAGCTGAGGCGCCTATGGCGGCGCAATCCGTGTTCACTGAAAACTGTACTGGACCCGTCAAGCCCCCCGCCTCGGACAACGGGCGACGGGCGTCCACCTCGCGGTCAGACCGGCCACCCGGTCAATCCTGTGCCGGTACCGGCCTCCACCAGCGCCGATTCGAGCTTCAGGTGCAGAGCCGAGACGGCGGCCACGTCGTCGGGCCGGGTGAGGAGGCCCTGCACCAATCGTTCGCCGGCGTGCCAGTCCTCGATCTCGTCGGTCAGGACCAGGTGCAGGGCCCGGATCACCGGGGCGTCGCTGACCGGAGCGGTGGCCCCGAGATGGAGGGTGTAGCCGGTGACCAGGCGGGGCAGGACGACGCGGTAGAGGCCGGCCATGAGCGGCGCCGGTTCCGAGCGGGACCCATCGAGGACAGCGAGGACCCGGGCGGCGGCGGCCGCGGCGACGGTCAGCTCGTCGGCGGACACCCCGTCCCGCACCGGAAGTCGGTCGGCCCACAACGAGGCGTGCCAAGCGTGCCGGGCACTCTGGGCATCGAGGTGCATCCGGAGCTCCGCGCTCGTGGCCTCGGCGGCCCAACCGCCCAGCAGCTCGAAGAGTCGCTGCTCGATCCAGCGGTACCCGCCGACCAACGACGCGGTAACCGCCAACGGGAGTGAACCTCGGGCTTCGCCCCCGTCGGGGGTCTCAGGCACCGGCGCTCGACTCCGCCGGCCGGTCCACGTGCGAGCGGTACCGGTTGGTGATGGGCATGCGCCGATCCTTGCCGAACGCCTTGGCCGTGATGCGCACCCCGGGCGGCATCTGGCGGCGCTTGTACTCGGCCCGGTCGACGAGGTGGATGACCTGGTCGACCACGTCGGGATCGAAACCGGCGTCGATGAGGTTCTCGGCCGATTTGTCCCCCTCGACGTATCCGGCCAGGACGGGGTCGAGCACGTCGTAGGGCGGGAGGGACTCGTCGTCGCGCTGCTCGGGCCGGAGCTCGGCCGAGGGGGGCTTGATCAGCACCGCCTCGGGGATCAGGTCGGTGCCGGCCCGGCGGTTGCGGTCCCGGCACAACTGGTAGACGAGCGTCTTGGGAACGTCCTTGATGACGGCGAACCCGCCGGCCGAGTCGCCGTACAGGGTCGAGTACCCGGTGGCCATCTCGCTCTTGTTGCCCGTGGTCAGCACGATCCACCCGTTGGCGTTGGACAGGGCCATCAACAAGACGCCGCGGATCCGGGACTGGAGGTTCTCATCGGTGAGCCCCATCGGCTCCCCCCCGACCAGCGGCCCGATCAGGCCGGCCATGGCCCGGTGGGCCTCGTCGATGGCCGCGGTCTCGATGTCGATCCCCAACTTCTGGGCCAGGGACAGCGCGTCGTCTATCGAGCCCGAGCTCGAGTACCGGGAGGGCATGGCCACCCCGTGCACGTGCTCGGCCCCCAAGGCGTCGACAGCGATGGCGGCGACCAGGGACGAGTCGATCCCGCCGGACAGGCCGATCACCGCGTCGGTGAACCCGTTCTTGCGCACGTAGTCGCCGGTACCGAGGACGAGCGCCTCGTACACCTCCCGGACGGGATCGAGCACCGGGGCGATCGTTCCCACCCTCCCGGTCGAGGGCGGGCCGCCCGCGTCGGACCGGGTCACCGCGCTGACCAGCACCGGCTCCCGCCCGGCGTCGCCGGAGTGACTCGGTGCCGGGCCGTCGAGCTCGAGATCCACCACCATGACCTCCTCCACGAACTCGCCGGCGGCGGCCACCAGCTCGCCCGTGGCCCCCACCACCACGGACGCGCCGTCGAACACCAGCTCGTCCTGGCCGCCGACCTGGTTGACGTAGGCGATGGCGCATCCCGCCTCGGTCACCCGGTCGGCCAGCACGGCCAGTCGGTCGGCACGACGCCCGATCGAATACGGCGAGGCGTTGAGGTTCACCACCAGCCGGGCCCCGGCTCGTCCCTGATCGGCCACCGGGCCTCCGGCGAACCAGACGTCCTCGCACACCGACACGCCGACAGGCACCCCGGCCACGACGTACTGGGCGTAGGGCTCCGTGCCCGGGGCGAACCAGCGTTGCTCGTCGAACACGCTGTAGTTGGGCAACAGCCGCTTGTGGTACGTCCCCACCATCTCGCCGTTCGCGCACACGGCGGCCGCGTTGAACAGACGGCCCTCCTCGTCGATGTCCACGAACCCGAACACGGCGGCGCAGGCTCCGGTGGCGGCCATCACGCGATCGACGGCGGACAGGTTGTCGGTGATGAACCCGGGCCGGCTCAGGAGGTCCTCGGGTGGGTACCCGGTGATGGCCAGCTCGGGGAAGACGGCCAGATCCCCTCCCGCCCGTTCGGCGTCGGCCAGGGCGCCGACGATGCGGTCAACATTCCCGTCGAGGTCGCCGACGACCGTATTGAGCTGGCAGGCCACCAGCCGCAGTCGGGGCATCGACCCAGCTTACCGGTGGGTTGGCCCGGGCCCGATACCCGGTCCGGCCGGCGGGCCCGACTCAACCGGCGGGCCCAAGTGTTCACCGAGCATTCACAATCGGGTAACGGCGGCGAAACGATGGCCTGCCAGGGTACGACCGCACAACACCGGACCGCGGTTGCACCACTCGGCACAGGAAGTAACGTCCCTGCCCGGCGCTAGCCTGTGGTCCGGTCGGAATGGCCAGCCCCAATCAAGCAGCAGAGGAGCAGGAGTGCCCTACCAAGCCGAGTACATCTGGATCGACGGGACCAAGCCGTCGCCGCTGATCCGCAGCAAGACGAAGGTCGTCAAGGACGGCGAGGAGCCGGGCATCTGGGGCTTCGACGGTTCGAGCACCAACCAGGCCGTGGGCAACGACTCCGACTGCGTGCTCCAGCCCGTCTTCGTCTGTGACGACCCGCTGCGCAACCCCGGCGACAAGCTGGTGATGTGCGAGGTCCTGCTCACCGACTTCACCCCCCACGAGACCAACACCCGGGCCGAATGCGTGGCCGTGGCCCAGAAGTATGCCGACCAAGAGCCGGTATTCGGGATCGAACAGGAGTACACCTTCATGAAGGACGGCCGCCCGCTGGGCTGGCCCACCAGCGGCTACCCCGCCCCCCAGGGCCCCTACTACTGCGGCGTGGGCGGGGACAAGATGCCCGGTCGCGACATCGTCGAGCTCCACACCCTGGCCTGCATCGAGGCCGGCCTGGGCATCGAGGGCACCAACGCCGAGGTGATGATGGGCCAGTGGGAGTTCCAGATCGGGGTCCTGCCTCCGCCGCTCATCGCCGACCAGCTGTGGGTGGCCCGGTGGCTCCTGTTCCGTATCGCCGAGGACTTCGGCGTCTATGCCACCCTCGAGCCCAAGCCGATCATGGGCGACTGGAACGGAGCCGGCGCCCACACCAACTTCTCCACCAAGGCCATGCGTGAGGACGGGGGCTGGGACGCCATCATCGCCGGGTGCGAGGCGCTGGGCACCAGGATCGAGGAGCACGTGGAGAACTACGGCGTGGGGATCGAGACCCGCTTGACCGGGGCCCACGAGACGGCCCACTTCACCCAGTTCAGCTACGGCACCTCCGATCGCGGTGCGTCGATCCGCATCCCGTGGGCCGTGGCCAAGAACAAGAAGGGTTGGATCGAGGACCGCCGGCCCAACGCCAACATGGATCCCTATGTGGTGACCCGGCTGATCACCGAGACCGTCTGTGGAGCGGCGGCGGGGAACTGAGACACCCCCTACGCCGTCCCCGGCTGCTCCCCCATCGGACCAACCGCACCCGGGCACGCGCCGGTCGCCGGCATCGAGGTACCCCATGAGGAGTCAAGAGGAGTACGTGCTGCGCACGGTGGAGGAGCGGGGTATCCGCTTCGTCCAACTGTGGTTCACCGACGTGCTCGGTACCCCCAAGACCTTCAGCATCACCCCGGCCGAGCTCGAGAACGCGCTCGAGGAGGGGATGACGTTCGACGGGTCGGCCATCGACGGGTTCAGCCGCGTCCAGGAGAGCGACGTGCTGGCCCGTCCCGACGCCAAGACCTTCCAGCTGCTTCCCTGGCACAGCCACGGTCCGCTGTCGGTGTCGGGCGCCCCTCACGTCGATGCCCCCGCCGGGACGGTGGCCCGGGTGTTCTGCGACATCTTCGATCTGGACGGCTCGCCGTTCCAGGGAGACCCCCGCCACGTCCTCCGCCGCACGCTCGAGCGGGCCCGCCAACTGGGCTACACCTTCTACGCCGCGCCCGAGATGGAGTACTTCTACTTCGCCGACGCCGACCCGTCCCACACCCCCCGCACCTTGGACTCGGGCTCGTACTTCGAGCTGACGGTG
This sequence comes from Acidimicrobiales bacterium, assembly GCA_035569695.1. Lineage (GTDB taxonomy): Bacteria > Actinomycetota > Acidimicrobiia > Acidimicrobiales > RAAP-2 > DASXMT01. Next base: position 10,319 of record DATMMO010000436.1, read on the forward strand.
GCCGACCGGGCCAGCGACATCCGTCAGCGCACGGTGATCACCCTGGAAGAGATGGGCATCCCGGTGGAGCACGCCCAACACGAGGATGCTCCGAGCCAGCACGAGATCGACCTCCGCTACACCGACGCGCTGACCATGGCCGACACGGTGATGACGGTCAGGCTGGTGGTCAAGGAGATGGCCCGCCAGCAGGGGGTCCACGCCAGCTTCATGCCCAAACCCCTGGCCGGGGTGCAGGGCTCGGGGATGCACACCCACCTGTCCCTGTTCGAAGGGGACACCAATGCCTTCGTCGACCTTGGCCGCCCCCACGGGCTCTCCGAGGTGGCCGATCAGTTCATCGCCGGCCTCCTCCGCCACGCCAGCGAGATCACTGCGGTGACCAACCAGTGGGTGAACTCGTACAAGCGGCTGGTCTCGGGCTACGAGGCGCCGATCCACGTGTCCTGGGCCCACAACAACCGCTCGGCGTTGGTCCGGGTCCCGGTGGTGAAACCGGGCAAGACCGAGTCCACCCGCATCGAATACCGGGCGCCGGACAGCGCCTGCAACCCGTACCTGGCCTTCGCCGTGATCCTGGCCGCCGGGCTCCGGGGTATCGAGGAGGGCTACAAGCTCCCCGACGAGGCCCACACCAACCTGTTCGACCTGACCGCCGAGGAGCTGGCCGCCGGCAATATCGTCCACCTCCCGTCCAGCCTGTCCGAAGCCCTGACCGTGATGGAGTCCTCCGAGCTGTTGGCCACCACGTTGGGCGATCATGTGTTCGAGTGGTTCATCCGCAACAAGCGGGAGGAATGGGCCGGGTACAAGGCGCACGTCAGCCAGTTCGAACTCGACCGGTACCTACCCCTACTCTAATTAGCTCTCGAGACCAGGCGAAGGAGAGGAGGGCGATATGGAACCGCTGCTGTGCTTTCCTGACCCGCCCCCCTTGGCCGTGATCGAGGTCCTCGACCGCGGCGGCTATCCCTGGCGGGCCATCAACCGGCCCGAGCAGGCCGAGGCCGACGAGCCCGAAGACGGCTGGTCCGGCGCGGTGATCAGCGCCGTGGATGACCCGACGGGAGCCGTGCTCCTGTGCCGCCAGATCCGCAAGCGGGAGGTACCCCTGGCCCCGGTGGTCATGGTGGTCCGGTCCTCGCAACTCGGCGCGCTCGAGCTCCGAGAGGACCTGTTCGACGACCTGTGCCTGGACCCGGTCAACCAGGACGAGCTGACCGCCCGGCTCACCCACCTCTTCTGGCGGACAGGTCGGGGCCTGCGCCCCGACCTGTTGGAACACGGGCCCCTGGTCCTCAACCTGGAGACGTACCAGGCCGCGGTGTCCGGCCGGGTCCTGGACCTCACCTACATGGAGTACGAGCTGCTGCGCTTTCTGGCCGGCCGACCGGGCAAGGTGTTCACCCGGGAGACCCTGCTCAGCCGGGTCTGGGGTTACGAGTACTACGGCGGGGCCCGCACCGTGGACGTGCACGTGCGCCGGCTCCGGGCCAAGTTGGGCGAGGAGCACGCCCATCTCATCCAGACGGTGCGCTCCGTCGGCTACCGGTTCGGCCAGACCACCTGGACGCCCTGACCCCGGCGCGGCACTACGGTCCCTGGCCCTCCGGTCACCCATCTCCCCGGTAGGCCCACACCTCCACTTCGACCCGGGCCCCCATGGGCAGCCCGGCCACGGCGACCACCGATCGGGCCGGACGGTGCGTCCCGAAGAACTCGGCGTAGGCGTCGTTCACCGCCGGATAGTCGGCCATGGAGGCGAGGAACACCGTGGTCTTGGCCACGGTGGTGAGGTCGGCGCCAGCGCCGTCGAGCAGTGTCTCGGCGTTGGCCAACGCCCGACGGAGCTGGGCGATCACGCCCCCCTCGACCAGCGCCGGTGGCCCCTGCTCGGACGGGACCAGGCCCAGCTGGCCCGAACAGATCAGCCAGGGGCCGACACTGACGATGGGGGAATAGGGGCCGATGGGAGCGCTCATGGCGTCTTTCTTAGTCGGGCCCATGACGCTCCGGCCGCCACGGCGCCGGCGATCGTCGAGCCCTACCGGGTTCCCGCCGTCCGTCGGGTGGGCCACGTCGGAGCCAGGCCGTCGGCCAGCCAACAGGCGGCGGCGGCGGCGGCGAAGACGGCGTCGGACCCGTTCACCGGCTGGCCGCTCCCGTGCCGATCGATGGTGACGGTGACCGGAGGCACCGATCGGGCCGGGACGATCCCGAACGAGCGGATGGTCAGGTCGTGGACCGCCCCCTCGCCATCCACGGCGATCCCCTCGCTGCGCACCCAGCCCAAGGCCTGATGGACAGCGCCGATGCAATAGGAGCGAAGGGTCACCTCATCGAGCACCTCGCCGGCAGCCACCGACACGGTAAGGGCATCGTCGGAACCACAGGTCACAACGGCCCGGCCCCCGTCGGGGGCTACGACCTCGACGGGTACGTCCCGATGGGGGCCAGGGCCCAGTGACCCGACGACGGAGACGCAGGCGGCCAGCACCGCGGCTTCGGCCCAACCCGCCCCCCGGGGGTCACCCGAAACGGGAGGGCCGGAGACCGGGAAGGACTCGACGGCCACGCCGGGAGCGACGCGGGCCACGGCCTGCTGCAGTTCCTCCCACCAGTCGTGGGGCCCGTCGCCGGACACCCCGACCCTCAGGATGCCCGAGCCGTCGGGCGCCAGGCCGGCGGCCACGGGAGGCCGCTTGGGGCCCAGCCGGACCACGTCTTCCCGGGACCACAGGGCACGGACGGCTCGTTGGTGTTGGGTGGCCAGGCGGCGGGCCACCTCGGGCAGCGGCGAGTGCCGTTTCCCGCCGAAGGCCCCACCGTTGGCGCACGGTGAGGCCGGCTCACCGCCGGGAAGGCACCACGAGGCATCCGGCTCCACGTAGGCCGGTTCCACCCAGGTGGTCTGCAGGGTGAGCATCCAGCTCCCGGGGGGAACCACCACGGGATGGGACAACTCGATGGTGGTGCGCCGCCCCTGCACCTTGTGGCTCTGGGACCGGGCCTGGGCCAGCGAGTCGGCGACCACGAAGCCCCCCGAACCGTCGGGCAGGGCCACGGCGGCGTCCGGCGGCGCGGTGTCATCGGCGAAGCAACCGGCGCCCAGGGCCACCTCGGGGCCCACCCGTTGGGTCGCTCGCCCCTCGATGGCGGCCCGCCGGGCGGCGGCGACCCGGTCACGGGTCGGGGTGTCCGCACCCCCGGAGCCCTCGAAGGCCAGGTGAGCGGCTTCGACCACGGTCTGCCACCCGGTGCACCGGCACAGGTGGGCCAGCAGGGCCTGGTGGACCTTGGCCTCGGGAACCGCCCGGGGGCCGTCGGGGCCCGGGCCGCCCAGGGCGGCCAACCGCATGATGATCCCCGGAGTGCAGAACCCGCATTGGCTGGCGCCCACCTCGGTGAAGGCATCGGACCACCGCCGGCGCACGTCGGGGGGCAAGCCGTCGACCGTCGTCACCTCGCGGCCGGCCAGCCGACGAACGGGGGTGACACAGGAGACCCGGGGTGCGCCGTCCACCCACACGGTGCAACAACCACATTGACCCTGGGGGCTGCACCCGTCTTTGGGGGTGCGCAGCTGGAGCCGCTCGCGCAGCACGTCGAGCAGCGACAGATCCTCGTCGGGTACCTCGACGTCGGCGCCGTCGACGCGGAGCCGGATCAGGGGATCAGCTGAAAGACGAGCCGCAACCGCAGGTGCGGGCGGCGTTGGGGTTCGTCACATGGAACCCGGCGCCCTGGAGCCCATCGCTGTAGTCGAGGGTCGAGCCCTTGAGTAGGTCGGCGCTGGCCGAGTCCACCACCACCTTTACCGAGCCGAAGGACCGGACGATGTCGTCCTCGGCCACCTCGGCGTCAAAGAACATCTCGTAGCTGTAGCCCGAACAGCCACCGGGGCGTACCGCCACCCGGAGGGCGAGGTCGTCGGTGTCCTCTTGGGCGAGCAGCTCGGCCACCTTGGTGGTGGCGATGTCGGTCAGGGAGACCGGAGCCGGCCTCTTCCCGATGCTGACGTTCTGCATGGTCGTGCTCACCCGTGCGCCTCCTTGGAGCTGGTCGACTCGTTGTGTCCGGTAACAGGCCTCGTGCCTGGGCCGTCCTCGTGTTCCACAGCGTATCCGCCCCGGTACGGGTTCGGTACCACGGTATGACCAGCCATGGCTGCACCAATGGGTCGCGCCGGTAGAATTCCCTTGTGGCGCCCGTTTCTGATGTTCCCCGGACCGACGAACCCGGGGGCGACGACGTGCCGGCACCGGGCGGGCCGCCCAGCGCCGAGGGCGTGCGCCAGGCCCTGTCCGGCGTGGTCGACCCCGAGCTGGGGGCCAGCATCGTGGAGTTGGGCATGGTCCGGGCCGTCGAGGTGGCCCAAGACGGGTCGGTCGACGTGGAGGTGGCCCTCACCGTGGCCGGTTGCCCGCTCCGGGACCAGATCCGTCGGGACGTGGAGAGCCGCGTCCTTTCGCTGTCCGGTGTGCGGTCGGTCGAGGTCAGGACGGGAACCATGGACGAGCCCGAACGCCGGGCGGTGATGGGGCGGGCCCGGTGGATCGCCCGCGAGTCGGCCCCGACCACCGACATCCCGACCACGACCCGGGTGCTCACCATCGCCTCGGGCAAGGGTGGGGTGGGCAAGAGCTCGATCACCGTGAACCTGGCCGTGGCCCTGGCCCGACGAGGCCTGACCGTCGGCGTCCTGGATGCCGACATCTGGGGGTTCTCCGTGCCCCGCCTGCTGGGCATGCAGGGCGAGGTGGAGGCCCGGGGCAAGAAGATGGTCCCGCTGGAGCGGCGCATCGGCGACGGGCTCCTCCGGGTGCTGTCCATGGGCTTCCTGGCCGACGAGGACAGCGCCATCATGTGGCGAGGGCTGGTCCTCAACCGCGCCGTGCAGCAGTTCCTGGAGGACGTGCACTGGGGCGAGCTCGACTATCTGCTCATCGACATGCCCCCCGGTACCGGGGACATCCAGATGGGTCTGGCCCGCATGTTGCCCCGGGCCGAGATGATCGTCGTCACCACGCCGCCGCTGGCCGCTCAGAAGGTGGCAGCCCGGACGGCCGACATGGCCAAGAAGGGCTACCTGCGGGTGGCCGGGGTCATCGAGAACATGAGCGACTTCACCTGCGAGCACGGGACGTCCTACGCGCTGTTCGGTTCGGGCGGGGGGGCCAGGCTGGCCGCCGATATCGGCGTGCCCCTGATCGGTGCGGTTCCCATCCACCCGTCGGTGGCCGCCGGCGGGGACGCCGGCGACCCGGTGGCCCTCGACGACGGGCAACCGCTGGCCCGGGTCTTCGCCGAGTTAGCCGAGACCATCGCCACCGTGGTGGCACCGGTCATCGCCATGGACGGCTGCAGCGCCCGGATGCTCGAGCACGTGGAAGCGGCGGTCGAAGCGGGCTCGGCGACCGGACCGGGCCGGGCTCAGTCGGCCTGAGCTCCCAGCCACTCCCATGTCGCCTCGTCACTGTCCCGATCGGAGCTGCCGGCGCGCCCGTCGTCGGTCAGCTTCCGGAGGTGGGCCCACAACGACCGGCGAGCGATCGGGTACCGCTCCTCGTCCACGTCCTGGTAGACCACGGGGACCAGCTGGTCCACGGTGGCCGTCCCCGCCGCGGCCAGGGCAGTGACCACGCGCTCCTCCCGCTCCAGTCGGTGGGCGACATAGGCGGCTACGGCAGCACCCGGCTCCTCGATAAGCCGTCCATGGCCGGGGGCGATGACATCGACGGCCGGCTCCAGACGGCCCACGCGGGCCAGGCTGGCCAGGTAGACAGCCATGTCCCCGTCCGGCGGGGCTATGACCACCGTCGATCCGTCCATGACGTGGTCGCCGGTGAAAAGCATGGTCGAACCAGTCTCGGGGGCGTCGGTGGCGGCCAGGTCGGCCAGATAGCAAAGGTGGTTCGAGGCGTGCCCCGGGGTGTAGACGGCGCGGAGGGACAGGCCGGGCCGCCGGAGCTCGAAACCGTCGGCAATGGTCCTGTCGGCGGTGAACCCGTCCCGGGAGGCAAAGCCCAAGCGCTCGGCACCGGTGCGGTCGGCCAGACCGCCCGCCCCCGGCGCGTGGTCGGGGTGGGTATGGGTCACGAAGATCCAGCGGATGCGCCCCCCGCCGGCCCGGGCCACGGCATCGAGGTGAGCGGCATCGTCCGGTCCCGGATCGATGACGGCGAGCTCGTCGGTGCCCAGGAGGTAGGTGTTGGTGCCGGGGCCGGTCATCACCCCGGGGTTGGCCGCGGTGATCCGCACCACCCCCGGTGCCACCGTTTCGGGCTGGTCGTGGACCAGCGCGGCCAGTTCAGCCGGCATCGGCCACCATGGCCGCCACGGCGTCGTCGTAGCCGTCGTCTCCGGGACGAAGGACCTTGAACTCCCCGGCCTCGGTGGCCACCACCGCTTCCATGGCCGGCATCTCCACCATGGTCGCCGCCGCGTCGAGCAGTTCGGCCGTGGTGGCGAAGCGCCCGACTGTCTTCAGGTTGGCCAGGGTGGGAGGCAACAGATCGAGCTCGCCGAGCCGACTGCGGTCCAGTGCGTCGGCCGGCCGCAGCCAGACGGTGGCGATGGTCTCGCCATCGTCGTGGAGCGCCACCTGACCAGGTGGAGCGGCACACACGAAGAAACGGGTGTCGAACCGCTTGGGCATGAACCCGGGGGTGATCCAGCGGCTGATGTAGTGGAGGGCGTCGGTGGCCAACTCCAGGCCCTCGGTCCGGCACACATCGACGAAGCGGTCGGTGCCGGCGTTGAGGGCATCGCGATGAGCGGCGAACCGCTCCCGCACCGCCGGGTCGGATGCATCGAGCATGTCCGACGCGGCGGGCGGGTAGGCCAGCACCACGCCCGCCTCCTCGAAGCATTCCCTCACCGCAGCCACCCAGAACGACAGCCCGCCGTGGGCCAGGCCCAGCGTGGCGCTGGCCTCGGCGTCGGTCCGACCGCGGCACAGGGTCTCGAACTCGGCGTCCCCGTCGGTCTCGTCCACGGAACCCCCCGGGAACACGTGGGCTCCGGCGGCGAAGCTGGCCCCCAGGTTGCGCCGCAGCATGCACACCTCGATGGCCGGGCCCCCGTCGTCACCCACCACGTCACGCACCAAGAGCACGGTGGCGGCAGCACGGACGGGTACGGACACGAGAGTCAGGTTACTGGTGCGATGTCCTGACGACGTCTCTTGGGGGCGCGGCCGGCGCACCGTGGGAGCTGGGCCAACAAGGGGATGGCCAGCTCGCCGAACCGGTCCGGATGGGCCAGCAGCCATCCGTGTGATCCCTCCACCACCGTTCCCTCCACCTCAGCGGCGCGCCGGAGGTCGTCGAAGGCCGAGCGGGGGACCAGCCGGTCCCGGTCGGACCACACGACGCTCACCGGAGTGCCGCGCCGGTGAACCTCCTCGAGTTCCCCGACCAGGTCGGCCCGGCGGATGAACTCACCGGTCTGCCACATGGCCAGGGGGTTCTGGATGACGGTGGGAACGAGGTCGGTGAGCACCGACGGGAGGACCCGGATGATCCCCGGCGAACGGACCAGATCGGTGGAGAGGTGCCGGCCCCAGTCCCACACCGGGCGTTGGGCCATGGTGCGCACCCGGTCGGCATGCGACGACCAGGTCGGGCTGCCGATGGCATTGGCCAGGTACAGCGAGGCGGCGCGGCTGGGAACGTCGTGGGTGAACTGGATGGCCACGCCGCCCCCGAAGGAGTGACCGGCCACCAGGTCGACCTGATCGATGCCCACGGCATCGAGGAACCGGCCCACCCAGGCGGCGTAGCCGGCGAACGAGCGCTGGGACGACGGCAGGACCCGGCTTCCCCCGAACCCGGGCAGGACCGGGGCCACGACCCGACACCCCACCAGTCCCAGGTGCCGGATGGGTGCCCGGTAGGCGTGGGGACGGAGGCCCCAACCGTGCAGGAACAGGGCCGTCCGACCAACACCGGTGGCGCCGTAGGTCACCGACCGGCCGTCGACGGTGACCGTGGACCACAGCAAGGCCCCCGGGGCGGGGGGCGCCGGCGCTTCGGGAAGGGTGCCGGCCGGGAGGGGCGCAGCCTTCGGATCGAGCATGGCCGGCAGTGTACGACCGCTCTCGGGTGCCTGCAGGGATCAGCGCGACTGTGGGTTCCCCCGTCGACCCGATACGCTCACCGGGACCGTAGAACCACCCAGGACGAGCGGGGACGATGGCCGACAACAAGCAAACACCGGGCGGGGGCAACCAACCGAAGCCGGGCGGAAACACGCCCAAGCCCGGGGTTTCGGCCAAGGATCGCAGCCGCCAGCAGAGCAGGCCGGTGACGGCCAAGGCGGCCAAACCACCGGCCAAGAAGGGCGGTCCGGCCCGAGGGGGCGGATCGGGAGGGGGCAGCCGGCCACCGGTCAAGAAGGCGGGCTCGCGCAAGGGGCCCTCGGGAGCGGTCCTGGCCTGGGGTGCGGTCGCCGTGGTCATCGTGGTCGTGGTGGTGATCGTGGCGGTGGCGGTGACCGGCGGATCGAATTCGACCAACGCCTCGTTCACGGCCGTGACCCCCGCGCCGTCCAGCGTGGTCTCGAAGGTCACGAACATTCCCGACTCGGTGTACAACCAGGTCGGTGTCACCTCCAGCGTCCAGGTCAGCCCGCCGATTCCCCTGTCCAACCAGCCCATCCTGATGTTGGACGGCAAGCCCGGCGTGCTCTACGTGGGCGCCGAGTACTGCCCGTACTGTGCGGCCGAACGTTGGGCCCTAGTCTCATCCCTGTCCCGGTTCGGCACCTTCTCCAACCTCAAGGTGACCGCCTCGTCCCACACCGACGTCTTTCCGGCCACCAATACCTTCAGCTTCGAGGGCTCCACCTATACCAGCCCGTACCTGACCTTCCAGGCCGTCGAACAGGTCAGCAACATCCCCAACGGCCAGGGCTACTACAAGCCACTCGACCAGATCACCAAGGCGCAGCAGGACATTCTCAACAAGTACGAACAGCCGCCCCTGGATCCGAACGCCCAGACCGGCCAGTTCGGGTACCCGTTCGTGGACATCGGCAACCAGGCCATCGTGACCGGCCCGTCGTACAGCTCCGGCATCCTGGCCGGACTGACCCACAGCGACATCGCCAACGGACTGTCCAATCCCAGCAATCCGGTGACCCAGGCCATCGTGGCCACCTCCAACTACATCAGCGCCAGCATCTGCGCCTCGACCAAGAACCAGCCGACGGCTGTCTGTCAGAGCGCCGGCGTCCAGGCGGCGACCAAGGCACTCGCCGCCGCGGCCAAATAAAGCCGAGGGGCAGGGTCGAGGATGCACACGCTGCGATGGCAGCCGATCACCAGCCTGGTGCTGTCGATCGTGGGACTGGCCGTCTCCATCTATCTCACCCTCACCCACTTCTCTTCGGCTGTGACCCTGTCCTGCCCGGCCGGAGGAGGGGCCATCAACTGCGAGAAGGTGACCACCAGCTCACAGTCCTACGTGTTCGGCATCCCCGTGGCCGTGCTCGGTCTGGCCTACTTCCTCCCCATGCTCGTCCTGTGCCTGCCCGTGGCCTGGCGGTCGCTGAACCGGTGGATCCACCTGGCCCGCTTGCTCCTGTCGGTGGCCGGCGTGGGCATGATCATCTATCTCATCAGTGCCGAGCTGTTCACCATCAAGGCCATCTGCCTGTGGTGCACCTCGGTGCACGTGATCACCTTCTTGCTCTTCGTGCTGATCGTCACCACGGCGCCCGTGGTGCTCGGTTGGGGTGAGGCGGACGAACTCGTCGATGGCACTGAGGGCGTGGGCTCCGAGTAGGAGGCGGCTCCCGAGAACCCGATGACCGACGCCGACCCCGCGAGGAACGTGCCCGACCCCATGGCGGCCCATCAGGACAGCGCAGCCGCCAACGGGCCGCTGACCAGAACAGCCAAGTTCGCCTGGGCCGCCATCGCCGTCCTCCTGGCCGGAGTGATCGCTCTGGTCGTGGTGGCGTTGACCACCACCACCACGACGCTGGTCATCCACCGGCCGCTGGCGCCCGAGTCCGTGGTCCGCCAGGTGTCCGACGTATCCCAGAGCACCTTCAACGACGTCGGCGCGGACTCCCACGCCATAGCCGTCACTGCTCCCGTTCTCATGCACGGACAGCCGGCGCTCACCGCCAACGGCAAGCCGGAGGTGCTCTATGTGGGCGCCGAGTACTGCCCGTTCTGCGCCGCCCAGCGGTGGGCGCTGGTGGTGGCGCTCTCCCGCTTCGGGACCTTCACCGGTCTCAGGGACATGCAGTCCTCGAGCACCTCGGCCTTTCCTGAGATCCAGAGCTTCAGCTTCGACGGAGCCATCTACAAGAGCCCATACGTCAGCTTCACGGGGATCGAGGAGTTCTCGGACGCTCCGGGGGCCAACGGGGTCTTCACCAGGATCGCCTTCCCCACCACCGCGCAACAGGCCACCATCGACCGCTATGGGCCCATCGCCGTGCCCGGTTGGACAGCCCGTTCGGGCGGAGACCTCTTTCCCTTTGTCGACGTGGGCAATCGCGCCGTCAGCGGGACCTCGATGTTCAGTCCGGCCGCTCTGGAGGGCCTGTCACAGGCGACCATCGCCAGTCACCTCGACGATCCCACCAATGGGGTCACCAGGGCGGTGATCACGTCGGCCAACTACCTGACCGCCGCCATCTGCATGGCCACCGACCAACAGCCACCCCGGCTCTGTGCCTCCAAGGGGGTGCGCGACGCACTGACCTCGTTTGCCGGGCCCTGAGACCGATCGACGGTCAGCCCGCTCGGCGATCCACCAACTGCTTGCGCTCCAACTCGTTCAACCCGCCCCAGATCCCGTGGGGCTCGCGAATGCGAATGGCATAGTCAAGGCAGTCCGAACGCACCGCACAGGTGGCACAGATGGACTTGGCCCGAGCCTCGCGCCGGAGCTTCTCCTCTTTCCGCTCGGCATGGGACGGCGGAAAGAAGATCTCAGCCTGTGGTCCCCGGCAGGATGCCTTGATCTGCCACGTATCTACCGCCTGCGCCATTGCTCCCATCCCCCTTACACGCGCCTTGGTGGGCGTCCTCCCCTTCGCGAACGTACTCGCGAAGAAGCAGGCCCGACAAGAGGTCGGCCTGCTTTTCTTGGTCAAAACGCCACGTCGACGGCCAGTTTGCCCGAGTCGCCCCGTCGATCGGCGGCCCAACGGCGCCCTGTGAGCCCTTCGCGACGCCGGGCACTACGCTCCGAACGTCATGGACGTCAGCGCCTTTTGCAGACAGAGCAACGTCCTGATCGTGGCGGGCAAAGGGGGCGTCGGGAAGACGACCATGGTGGCCGCTCTGGCCCGGATGGCGGCCAATGTGGGGCTATCCGTCCTGGTCGTGGAGCTGGAGGGTCGTCGGGGCATCACCTCGGCCTTCGGCGACCCCGGGGACCTGGGGTATGCCGGGACGGTCCTGACTGCGGCCGGTGCCGACGACCTCGACGACGCCGGGAGTAACGAGAAGGCCATGGCCGGGGGGACCGTCCACGCCCGAATGATCACACCGGACGACGCCCTCCTCGAATACCTGGCCGACCACGGACTGCGTCGGATGTCCAAACGCCTGCAGTCGTCGGGGGTGCTGGACGTGGTGGCCAGCGCCATCCCGGGCATCAAGGACGTCCTCGTCCTGGGCAAGATCAAGCAGATCGAGCGCAGCGGTGTGGCCGACCTGATCCTGGTGGACGCCCCGGCCACCGGGCACACCATGACCTTCCTCTCGTCGGCCAGCGGGCTGCTCGACGCGGCACGGGGAGGGCCGGTCCGGTCCCAGGCCGCCGATGTCGTCGAGCTGCTCACCGATCCGGCCCGGTGCCAGGTGGCCCTGGTCACCCTGCCCGAGGAGATGCCGGTGAACGAAGTGGTGGAAGCGGCCTACCAGCTGGAGGACAAGGTGGGCATCGCCCTGGGGCCCGTGATCACCAACGCCTGCTACGCCCCGCTGGCGGGACTGGATCACCCGGCCGCCGAGGCCGCGGCCACGGCCGAAGTGGCGCTGGACGACGACGCCCTCGCCGCGCTGGAGGAGGCCCGGGTGTTCCGGGCCACCCGCCAGGACCTGCAACGCGAACAGCTGGATCGGTTGGCGGCCGAGCTGCCCCTGCCCCAGCTGCGGGCCCCCTTCCTGTTCAGCGCGACCATCGGCCCCGAGGAGCTCGACATCCTGGCCGCATCGCTGGCCGAGGGGATCGGCGCTCTGCCCGAACCCAAGGGCCGGCCCCAATCGGTGCGCGCATGAGCGATCCGGTCACCCTCGACCAGCTGGCCGCCGAGCGGTCGATCATCGTGTGCTGCGGATCGGGGGGCGTGGGCAAGACGACCACGGCCGCGGCGGTCGCGCTGCAGGCGGCCCGGCTCGGCCGGCGGGCCTGCGTGGTCACCATCGACCCGGCCCGGCGACTGGCCAACTCGCTCGGTCTCGATGCCCTCACCAACTCCCCGACCGAGATCGCCGGCTCTTGGCCCGGTGAGCTCCATGCCCTCATGCTCGATCCCAAGAGGACCTTCGACGACCTGGTCCACCGGTATGCCGACCGCCCAGAGCAGGCCGAGGGGATCCTGTCCAACCGGATCTACCGGAACCTGACCGGCGCCCTCTCGGGCACCCAGGAGTACATGGCCATGGAGAAGCTCTATGAGCTCTCCGAGGAGGGCGGCTTCGACCTGATCGTGGTGGACACCCCCCCGACCCGTAATGCCCTCGACTTCCTGGACGCCCCCCGACGGCTCACCCGTTTCCTGGAGAACAAGGTGTTCCGGGCCCTGATGCTGCCGACCCGGGCCGGGCTGCGGGTCATGGGCATGGCGGCCCAGGGATTGATGAAGGCCATCTCGAAGGTGGCCGGGGCCGACATCGTGCGCGACGCGGTGACCTTCTTCCAGGCCTTCGAAGGCATGGAGGAGGGGTTCCGGACCCGGGCCGCCCGTGTCCGGGAGCTGCTGGCCGAGCAGACGACGGCCTTCATCCTGGTCGCCTCCCCCCGTCCCGACTCGGTCGACGAGGCCGTCCACTTCTCGTCCAAGCTGACCGATGCAGGGATGTCGGCCACGGCCCTCATCGTGAACCGGGTGCAGCCGCGCTTCGCCGACGACTCGCTGCTGGCCGACATGCCTGCCGTTCCCGACGGCGCGGCCGGGTCGGCGCTGGCCGACCTGGTCGACAACCTGCAGGGATTCACGGCGGCCTCGGACCGGGAGGAGAAAACCTACGGGGACCTGGTGGCCGACGTGGCTCCCGCCCCGGTGGCCCGGGTCCCCCTCCTCAACTCCGATGTCCACGATCTCGGCGGCCTGGCCACCATCGCCGACCTGTTGTTCGTCGACCACGGGGAGTCCACTGCGGCGGGGCCGGGGGACGGAGAGTCCTCCTCCAGCGCGGGCTAACCTTCGACAGGTGCGCACCGTTCTCGTCGCCAGCGACGCCCCTTCCGTCCGGGCCGAGGTGACCGCCATCGCCAGTCGACCGGATATCCAGATCGAGGAAGCCCGCTCCGGGCCCGCCGTTCTGGCCAAGGTGGCCGAAGCCCTCCCCGATCTGGTCGTGGTCGATCTCCAGATGGGGAACATGGGCGGTATGGCCGTGTGCTTGGAGCTCCGGCTCGAGGAGTCCTACGACAACTTGGGCCATATCCCGGTCCTCATGCTGCTCGACCGTCGGGCTGACGTCTTTCTGGCCCGGCGCTCCGGGGCCGAGGGGTGGGTGGTCAAGCCCATGGACCCGATCCGGCTCCGGCGGGCGGTCAGTTCCCTCCTCGATGGGGGCACGTACTTCGACGAGTCCTACCAACCACTCTCGATCGTGCCCACGCCCGCCCCCGTGGGGGCCTGAGGGTTCGTTCGTCAGCGACGGCGGCGAGCACCGTGTTCCGACGACATACCGACCAGCCACCGGCGCAGACAAATGTCCGCCGGCGGGGCAGGCACAACCACGCCGACGGCCTCCGATCGGTGGCCGCCGATGCCCAGGAGCAGATCATCCTGGAAGCCCTGGAAGATCTCCGCGACACCATGGTCCGCGAGGTCATGACGCCGCGGGTCGACGTGGTCGCCCTTCCCATCCCGCTGTCGGCCGAGGACGTGACCCGGGCCGTCCGGGAATCGGGACACAGCTGCTTTCCCGTCTACGACGAGAACCTGGACAACCTCATCGGGGTTCTGTTCATGAACGACCTGTTCCGCGCCGGGTGGAAGGTGGGCATCGGGCGATCCAGCGGCAACGACGAGGCCGAGGAACCGGAGGGCAGGCCCGAGCCCGGTCCCGTCGACATCTCCCGCCGTCTCCGCCAACCGTTCCTGGTTCCCGAGTCCCGTTTGGTCCTCGAAGTGCTGGCCGAGATGCGCGAGCAACGACGGGCCTTCGCTGTGGTGGTGGACGAGCACGGCGGGGTGGAGGGCGTGCTCACGGTGAAGGATCTCCTGGGTGCGTTGGTCGGGGACCTGCCCGACGAGTTCGACCCCGATGACGAGCCCGACGTGGTGCCGGTCGACGGCAGCCGGTGGCTGGTGGACGGTCGGATGAACGTGGACGACGTCCGGGACCGCATGGGCATCGACCTGCCCGATGGCGAGTACGTCACTCTGGGCGGGTTCCTGTTCGACGGCTTCGGTCACATCCCGAGCGAGGGCGAAGTGCTCAAGACGGCGGGGTGGGAGTTCCGGGTGGCCGAGATGGACAAGCGACGGGTGGCCAAGGTGGTGGCCCAACGGGCTCGACCGATGGAATCGGGCCGACTACCGGGCGAGCCGGGGAGTGCCCGCACCCCGGTCGGGTAGCATCTCCTCTGGTTCAGGACCGGCACGGAGCAGGTTTCGGATCAACGGGCTGTGGCGCAGTTTGGTTAGCGCGCTGCGTTCGGGACGCAGAGGTCCCCGGTTCAAATCCGGGCAGCCCGACCACAATTTGTCCTGGTTGAATCGACAACATCCCTCATCCTGATCCGTGACGCGTTACGTTGGTGCGATCTGATGTCCGGCTCCGTTTCGCCGGTCCGAACCGAGCGAGGGGGTACCGATGCATCAACACAGCATCGGCAAGCGGCGCCGCTGGCGGGCGCGCACGGTCAGCGTCGCCGCTGGAATTGTGCTGCTGGCGGCCGGGATGGTGTCGTTTGCGGCCGTGTCCCCAGCGGACGGCGCGCCTCCCCCCACCCTCACCGTGACCGGTGTTCCCGTGTCGATTCCCGAATCGAGCGCCTTCTCCGGTCCCGTCGCCACCTTCATCGACTCGGACCCCTCCTTGCCGGCGTCGGACTTCACGGCCACGATCGCCTGGGGTGATGGCACCACAACACCCGGCGCCATCGCCGGTAGTTCCGGCAACTTCACCGTGACCGGCACCCACACCTACGCCGACGAGGGCAGCTTCGCGGTGGGCGTGACCGTCACCGACACCGTCAACTCCGTCACCGGGTCGGCCAGCCCGACGGCCACGGT
>DATMMO010000437.1:0-3352 GCA_035569695.1 Acidimicrobiales bacterium
CGGCGATTTGTCCCGAAACGACCAGGTTGCCGGGCGTGGGTTCGATGATCTGCACAGAGGTGGATTCCTTTGCGCTCACCGTCATCACTTGGTCGGTCACTGTGTAGGCCGCGGTCATCGGTCTCCAGCTCACCGAGGCGGCCTGGCCGGCGGAGCCGGGGGTGACCTCGGCATCGATGAGGTTCTCGTTCACCCATATCGGTGTGATCAGACCGTCCGGGAAGCCGTTGTACGGGGTGAAGAGGCGATCGTCGACGACCACATTGCCGTTCACCTGGGTGATACCCGATGCGCGGACCCCGGCGGCGATCCGGTTCAGCCCGGTAAGGGGGTCTCCAGGGGGCTCAATCGCTCCTGGGAGGCCGATGTTGGCGTAGCTCTCGTCCAGGTGGGGCAGGTTCTCGTAGAACAGGGTCCCGTTTGGCTGGTCGCGAAGGCCGAGGCTCAGGTCGCCCGAGCCCACCAGCACCAGGTTTCCGTTCAGTGTGCTCCCGCTCATGGTCCCCTGGCGATAGGCGGGCGTGGTGAAGCGGTAGTTCGGACTGTAGAGCCGTAGGGCGGTCGCGGCCGAATAGATCTTCATCGTTGATCCCGGATCGAACATGCTCTGTGCGTTCTGGGAGGCCAGGACCTGACCGGTCTTTTGATCCAGCACCTGGTATCCCCACGTCGCGTGGTCGTAGCGGGGCTGGTTCTCGATCGTGGCTATCGCCGTTGTCAGGTCCTGAGGACCCGTGGCGGCCGACTCTCCGGACGCCCCGGCTTCCACTGGTGACAAAACGGCTATTGCGGCGGCGGCGCTGACCGCGGCCAAGACCACGACGAACCATCGTCGCACGCTGAGTCGAACGCCTGGCGTGTCTCGAGACGGTTGTGTCCTCGGGGGGTCTGTCGGCCCGGGTGGACGAACTCGAAACATGCGGCCCTCCGGTGTCTTCTTGGCGTGTATGACTCCCACCGCTGATGGGTCGCTGGTGAAACTGTCCGACGGAGCATACGCAACGTCCAGCGACCAACACCTTGTGCTGCGCTGTGCCCGCCCGCCTTTCCCGTATGCGTTCACGACTGCGATCCCAGGCAGAAACAAGAACGATACCAATGTTCAACCGAATCGAATGTTGTGACCTATAGTGGACCATATGGAGTTGGGCGAGGCGAGTGGGGAGGCGGCGCTTCCCGCCGGCAGGCGAGAACGCAAGAAGGCCGAGACCAAACAGAAGATCGTCGATGCCGCCTCCGCCCTCTTCTGGTCGAAGGGCTACGACGCCACCTCCATCCAGGACATCGCCGAGGCGGCCGACTTCGCCCCGGGGACGCTCTATCTGCACTTCGAGTCCAAGGCCGACATCGCACTGGTCCAGTTCCACCAGTGGATGAGCGACTTCATTGCCGCCATCGAGGCACGTCCTGATGATGAGCCCCCCGATCAGATGTTGGCGGCCACCCTCTTCGCCCTGAGCGACGCGGGCTACACCAGTAGCCAGCGGCTCCGCGACGAGACGGGTCGGGCCCTGCCCTCGGTCGTCATGGGGATTTTGTTCACTGAGACGTCACTCGAGCTCGCCGGCCGGATCTACCAGATCATGATCGAGACCGAACAGGCGCTGGCCGGCCTGTTCACCCGACGGATGGGCTACGCCGATGGTTCGCTGGAGCCGCAGATCATCGCCTCGGCATTCGTGGCCGCCTGGCGAGTGGCCGTTTACGGGTTCGCCAACATGGTGGAAGCCGGTGTCGATCCCCCAGCGCCCGATCAGATCGGAACTCGGGCCTTTACCGCTTATACCGAGGGTTTAGACCGACTCTGGACTCAGAGACCGAAGGCTGAGCAGTCCTGACATGGAGCGGTAAGCCCAACTGCAGTCGGAGCCTTTGTTTCACATCACGCCAAAGGCAATGCCGTTCGAATTAGCGGTCGCAATGTGCGATTGTGCCGAACTACCAAACGCAAATAGAGAGGCATCACAACATGATCTTCCTTCCCCGCATCGCAAGGTCTCTTCATCATCCGGCTTTGGCGGTGATGTTGGGATTCCTCCTGGTGGCCATCGCGCTCTATGGCCTCGTGAGTGGCCACATACCCAAGCTCTGGTCAATCCTCATCCTGGTCGTGGGCGGGCTCAACGTGCTGAGGGCCGTTCCGCACCCGGACCGCGATCGATCCGCCACGACAGTGGGCGGCTGACGTAGTCGGGTAATCATCACTGATTCCGGCCTTTCGTCCGTGTGCCACCCTGGTACCCGGCCCGAGGCGGGTGACAAGCGAGACTGGCCACGAGAAGGACTCACTTCTTGACCGGTGGTGCGGCTGTCGGCGCCAGGTAGGCACCGATCGATCGAAACATGCCGTCGCTCGAGTTGTTGTAGTTGCCCTGATCGTCAAATGCTCCTAATGCGAATGTAACCGCTACCGCGATGGCGATCTTTTTGGACGGCAGGTAAGCCTCGGTGGCTGCATACCCGCCAAGGATCGGGTTCTGGAGGAGCCACGAGCCCGAACGGACAATCCCGAGCCCGTAGTTGTAGCCATCGACCTGTGGCGCACACGAGCAACCAGCTATTGCGTTTCCGAAGCCAAGTAGGTTGGCACCGGTCTGAGCCTGGTAGGAGGCCTTCGACAACAGAACACCGCCGCCAATGCCTTGTGCCGTTCGGGTCAGATCATAGATGTTGGTGGTCTCGACCGATCCAGCGGCCAACGTCCACGACGGGCCAGTTGTCGTGCTCAGCGCGGACAAGTTCGACCCCGACGCCTTCCGGGCGCGCCTGCCTCGTGGCGCGCCCTCGAATTGCCCACAGCTCTTCTGGCGTGCCCAACTCAGCTCTCAAGACAGCCTGGCCAAGTTGTTTCCTGGGGCCATCCATATCGCAGACACGGGAAGCAGCCACAACATTCAGAACTACCAGCCTCAGTTAGTCATCAAGTGGATCCGCAATTTGGTGCGCACGGTCCGTCGGAGCCAACCGTGACCCGGATGTTGTCCATGTCCAGTTAGAAGAACAAGCGGCAAAGGCACGAGCTGATTCCTCACCAACGGTGTCGATGCCCCAAACATGCACGACTTCGTGGCTGCCCTAGCCTTGCGGCTGGCTTCGCGCTCTCACTGCAGCCAGCATGGCCTCCGTCTGTGCGATCACGAACGCCGGATTCTCGGATTGTATAACGTGCACTCTTGGTTTTCGTGATCTGCGTCCCACCGAGGCTCCGGGCCAGCAAGCTTTGGGCCCGTACCCACTGCGGTTGAAACCTCGAGGCATCACCGTTGCCGAGGAAGTCGATCGGCTTCTCGGAGTTCAGGACTACGGTCGGGACTTGCTTCACCGGCGGGAGGCTGCGGGCGAAGGAGATGCT
>DATMMO010000438.1:0-7702 GCA_035569695.1 Acidimicrobiales bacterium
GGCGGGCCAGATCGCGGACATCGGCCTCGGCGGCGACGATCTTCCGCCCGAGGGCGGACACCAGACGCACCGTCTCCTCCAGGTCGGCTCGAGTGGCACTCGGGTACTTGATGGTGTCGATGGGCGCGCACACGTCGGCGGCGATGATGTCGGCGCCCTCGTCGGCCAAGCGCAGGGCGTGGGCCCGGCCCTGTCCCCGTGCCGCCCCGGTGACGAATGCCACCTTTCCCTCGAGCCTGCCCATGCCTGCTCCCTTGTTCGTCTGTCGTCGTGGTCGCTCGGCCCTCAGGCCAGGTGGGGTATGACGTCGTCGATGTAGAGCTGTACGCACTCCCAACCCCGCTCGATGGGCATGCCGCCGCACAGCGGGTGGATGACCATCGACGCCGATGGGCCTTGGGCCTCGGCCAAGGCCAGACACTCCCCCGGGGTGACGATCTGGTAGATGCCCTCGGCGCGTAGCTCGTCGAGTGTCGTGGCGTGGGAGTGCACGGCGGAACGAATGTCCGGCGTCTGCCAGCCCGAGTAGGTCTGGGCCTCGTGCAGCAGGTGATGACCGAGCTCGGCCCACGCCTTGTCGGGATCCTCGGCCACGAAGAGCATCGTGGTCCGGGCCGACGGCATCATGCAGAATCCCTGCGTCCCCTGGGCTGTGCATTGCTCGTAGTAGTAGGCCTCGAGCTCGGGGAGGTTGGCGGCGGGAAAGAAGGGAAGACCGAACCGTGCCGCTCGTCGTGCCGCCACCTTGCTGGTCCCACCGACCAGCACGGTCGGATGCGGTTGGGTCAGCGGGCGGGGTGTCACCCGCACCGTGGTGTCCCCGTACGAGAAGGGCTCGCCGGTCCACGCCTTGAGCATGGCGTCCAGCGATTCGTCGAGGAGCTTGCCTCTGCGGCTCCAGTCCTTCCGGTGGGCGGCGTACTCTTCGGGTCGATAGCCCAGACCGGCCACCACGATCAGGCGACCGCCGCTGGCCAGGTCGAGCACGGCGATGTCCTCGGCCAGCCGCAGCGGGTCGTGCAGCGGGACCAAGAGGGCGGAAATGGTGACGCCCACGTTCTGGGTACGGCCGAAGATGAGACCAGCCGTGGCCAACGGTGAGGGGCTCCAGCCGTCGTCGGCGCCATGGTGCTCCTCCAGGGAGATCATGGCGAAACCCTTGGTGTCCATCAACGACACCATGTCGAGCGCGGCCCGATACCGGTCGGACATCTCGGTTGGTTGCAATCCGGGTTGCACGAAGTTGAAGCGAGCCGTGGACATCGCCATCGGAGGACCCCCTCTGTCAGTGAGTGACGTCTGATTCAGGCGAAATGGTATATGACACCTGAGTCTCAGGTGTGGGCCCCGACCGACCGAGCGCCCTGCGGCTCAGAGGCGGGGGAGCACCTCGTGCTCGAAGAGGTGGAGGCTGTCCCAGGCCAGCTCGGGGGGAATGCCCCCCATGAGCGGATGGAAGGCGACGAAGGCGAACGGACCCTGTTCGCTGAGCTCGGCCACCATCTGATCGGGGGTGAGGACGCGGTACTGGCCGGTGGCTCGGAGGGTGTCGGCATCGCCCACCGGCACATAGCCTCCGCTGTCCCCGAGTCCCGCCGCCGCCATCCACGCCCCATAGGCATTGACCTCGTGCATGGCGTGCGGTGCGATCCGCTCCCAGCCCTCCTCGGGGTCCAACGCCAGGTGGACGAACTCGGTGCTTCCGCCCGGGTGGGGCCCAGGGTCGGGTCGGCCCAGCGCGATGACCTCGTCCCGGTAGAACTCCCAGACCGCCGGGGTCGACGGCATGAACCCGTCGCCGATCCGGGCGGCCCTTCGGGCCGCCGGCTCCGTGCTCCCACCCAACGAGATCTTCGGTCCCCCGTCTTGGTGTGGTCGGGGCGTCACCGTGACCGTTCGGCCCCGGTACTCGAACGGTTCGCCCGTCCACGCCTGGCGGAGCACGGAAACCAGCTCGGTGGTCCGCTGGGCCCGGCGACCGATGGGCTGGCCGAACATGGCGAATTCATCACCGACGTACCCGTTGGTGATGATCAGGTCCAACCGGCCCTCGCTGATGAGGTCCACCACCGCGATGTCCTCGGCCAGCCGTAGGGGATCGTGGAAGGACGCCACCAGCGCGGCCAGGTTGATACGGACGTTCGAGGTCCGGGCGGCCATGGCTGCGGCCAGGGGTAGGGGGGAAGGGAGGTAACCGTCATCGGATCCATGGTGCTCGGACAGGATCAATGCCACCGCCCCCAGGTGGTCGGCCCATTCGGCCATCGCCAGCGCGGCCCGATAGCGCTCGCCCATGGTCGTCCCGGCGAAGCTCGGGTTTCTGAAGTCGAAGCGGAGCCCGAAAAAGGCCATCGTTCAGCGTGCCGTCGACCAGGGGCGACCACGCAGCCCGCTGCCCACCTGGTGGCGTAGCGACCGGCGCCGCTGCGGATTCTTCATGGCCCCCTCCATTCCGGTAACGAGGTGATGGTATCGGGTCGGCTCTGGCATCGCAGGGGTCCGACTTTGCCGCGCTCGGGGGGAGCGACAGCGATGTCAGGAATCTGGAACGGAGGCCTTGGCGGGAGACGAGCGTCGTGTTACCGTGACGACCGGTTCATTGAGTCGTGGCCCGTCGAGTCATGTCCGGGGGGCGCGCCGCGACGGTAACCGCCACCAGGGGGAGATCCATGAGGAAGCGCTTTCGGTTGCCATGGCGGTCATGACAACTTCTCGTCCACCAACCACTCTGGGCTGATCGGACAATTCGGGGCGGTGACACCGTCGCATCGGTAGTTGGGAGCAATGGCCATGGCAGACAATCAGCAGAACGAGGAGTTCGTCGAGCCACCGCGCCACGAGATCCCGGGCATCAGCCGCCAACACGTCGCCGCCATGGAGACGTCGGACGCCGACGAGATCTGGGTCATGGCCGGGATGCGCCACGTCCTGTTGCGCACCATCGGGCGGAAGTCGGGTACCGAGCACAAGGTGGCCCTGCCCTACTGGATCGACGGCGAGGGCCGTCGGGTGGTGGTGGCGTCGTTCGCCGGCGCCCCCCAACACCCGTCGTGGTACCTGAACCTCACCGATCGAACGGCCAACCCGGAGCTGCTCGTGCTCGACCAGGGTCACCGGTTCTGGGCCGAGGGACAGATCCTCGAAGGGGCCGAGTACCGAGAAACGTGGGCGGCCCTGGTGGCCGATCGCCCGCACTACGCCGACTACCAGACCCGCACCGACCGCGCCCTTCCGCTGGTCCGACTGGTGGAGCTCCGACCGGCGTGAGCGCCCCGGTCATCGAGGGCCGTAGGAAAACAGAGAGGGAGGACCGACATGTTCGGCGAGAAGATCCTGATCGTGGGGGTCACCGGTCAGGTGGCCCTGCCCCTGGCCAAGTCGTTGGCCCAGGACAACGAGGTCTGGGGCATTGCCCGGTTCACCAACCCCAAGGCTCGGGCCTCACTCGAAGACAGCGGTGTCCACTGCGAGGTCGTGGACCTGGTGGCCCCCGATCTGTCGGCGCTGCCCCAGGACTTCTCCTATGCCCTGAACCTCTCCATCGCCAAGTCGGGTCGGTGGACCGAGGATCTGGATGCAACGGCCGGATCGGTCGGCTTCCTGATGGAGCATTGCCGGACGGCCAAGGCCTTCCTCCACTGCTCGTCGACCGCGGTCTACGAGCCGGCCCTGGCCACGGTGTTCACCGAGGACCACCCGCTGGGCGACAACCATCGCATCTGGGCATCGACCATGCCCTTCATGCAGACCTACAGCATCTCGAAGATCGCGGCGGAGGCGGTGGCTCGCTTTGGGGCCCGGCGTTGGAAGGTGCCCACCACCATCGCTCGGCTGTCGGTCCCCTACGGGGACAACGGGGGATGGCCGGCCGCCCACCTGGAGATGATGGCCGCGGGGATGGACATCCCCTTGCACCCTGAGCGCCCCAATCGCTTCAACCCCATTCACGAGGATGACGTGCTGAAGACCCTTCCCGGTCTGCTGGCCGCGGCCGCTGTGCCCGCCACCACCGTGAACTGGGGCGGCACCCCGTCCAGTATCGAGGAGTGGTGCACCGCCATCGGCGCCCTGACCGGACTGGAGCCGTCGTTCGTCGAGACCGACCAGACCATTTCCTCGGTGTGCGTGGACATCTCCAAGCTGGTGGATCTGGCCGGCCCTCCGGGAACCGACTTGGTCGAGGGGATCCAGCGCATGGTGGCGGCGCGCCGGCCAGACCTGGTGCGGGGCGACTAAGGGACGGGGATCGACCGGATCAATCCGACCCGGTTGGGCATGCTGGGTTCGGTCCCGACTCCGTCGACACTGCGGGGCTCGGGCTGACAAGCTCACACACAGACACGCGCGCCGATCACGAGGCGCACCGACTGCCAAAGGAGGCAGGGACATGGCCGAGACGGGCAACTGGGGACGATGGGGCGCCGAGGATCAGCGCGGAGCCCTCAACCTGATCGACGGACCGACGGTGCTCGAGGCCCTGAGCCGGTGCAAGACGGGAAAGGTGTACAGCTTGGCCATTCCCATCGGGCACTTCGCCACGCCTCAGGTATCGGATCGCCCGAATCCCGAGCGACTGACCCTGGCCGCCCCGGCCGACTCGGCCGTGTACGAGACCTACGGCGCCGTCGAGGGGGTCGGGGCCAACGAGGACCTGATCATCATCCCCAGCCATGCCGGCACTCACATGGACGCCCTGTCCCATGTCTACAGCGATGGAACGGTGTACAACGGACATCCGGCCGGGTCGTTCACCCCCAAGTTGGGTGCGGCCAAGTGCGGCATCGAAGCGACCGGGAGCTTCGTCGGGCGGGCCGTGCTCCTCGATGTGGCGGCGTGGGCGGGCGAGGAATTCCTCGAGGCCGGCCGGGTGGTGACATCCGACGACCTCGAGTCGACGCGTCGCGCCCAAGGGACCGAGGTGCTTCCCGGCGACATCATGATCGTGCGCACCGGTTGGCTCGAGGCCCGTCAGAAGCCCGACGGGCCGCCGGCCGGGCTGGAGCCGGGCCTGGGTCTCGACGCCGTCAACTTCATCCGGGACCACGACATCGCCGTGGTGGGGGCGGACAACGCCGCCATCGAGTCGATTCCGTTCGACAAGAACATCTTCCTGGCTGTCCACATCGAACTGTTGGTGAAGCTGGGCGTGACGCTGGTCGAGCACCTGTGGCTGGCCGAGCTGGCCGCCGACCAGTGTTACGAGTCCACGTTGGTGGTGGGGGCGCTCCCGGTGACCGGCGCCACCGGGTCTCCTATCAATCCCATCGCCATCGGCTGACCGAACCGAGGGGTCAGGGCTGGCCGGTCAGGGAGGCGGGAAGCTCCTGGGGGTACTCGGCGGTGGTGGCCCCATCGACCAGGAAGGTCTGCCCGCTGACATGGCGAGCGAGGTCGGATGACAGAAAGAGGAGGGCGGCGGCGATATCGGAGGGGGCGCCCCAGCCGGTGAGGGTGCCGTCCGATGTCTCCCCGGTGGCCTCGATCATGCGGGGTGTCGCCGTTGCCCCCGGAGCCACCGAGTTCACCCGGATGTTGTCCCGGCGCAGTTCGGCCGCGGCCGACCTGACCAAGGACACGATGCCGGCTTTGGCCGCGCCGTAGGCGCCGTGAAAGGGCGAGCTGGTGGTGCCGCTCATGGAGCTCACGAAGGCAAAGCTGCCACCGCCGGCCCGCTTGAGCGCGGGGGCACCGAATTTGATCATCAGGAAGACGTGACGGAGATTCTCGTCGAGGGTCCCATCCCAGTCTGCTTCGGTCATGTTCACGATGGAGCTCCACCGGGCGCCCCCGACGATGTCGACCACGCCATCGAGCTGCCCGAACTGGCCCTCCGCCGTGGCGATCGACCGCTCGACGTCGGCCGCCACCCGCAGGTCGGCGACACAGGCGACGCCCCCGATCTCGTCGGCCACCGTGGTGGCCCGGTCTTCGATCACGTCGATGCAGAGCACGGAGGCACCCTGGGAGGAGAGGGCGTGCGCCACTTGGCGGCCTATGCCGAATCCGGCTCCGCCGACGACGAAGGCCCGACCGTCGAGGCGCAAAAGCTGTCCGTAATCGGGCACCGGGCTGTCGTCGATGGGCATGGGCTCTCCTTATCGGTCGGCGGCCAGGGCACGGCTCTGCGTCACCCGTGGATCAGTATGGTAGGCCCGATGACCCTCCGGCTCCGGGTTCCCCGCTACCGCATCAGCGCCGCTGATAGGGCTCGCCCGGTCGCTGCTCCCTTGCGGTCAGGCCGGGGCGTCGACGTGGGGTACGGGCGCACCCTGAGCGGCGGCGATGGCATCGATCAGCGGGTCGGGTATCTCGACCGGCGCCCCGCGAGCCGACTCGACGGCCACATGGACACCCCGACAGGTGGCGACCAGGCGAGGGGCGGCGGCGTCGGAGATGTCGGTGACCGACTCCTGCATCACGAAGGCCCGTCTCGAGCGCGACACCACAGCGATGCGGCAGGCCAGGGGCACCCCGGGCATGACCTCGGCCTCGTAGCGGATGAGCAACTCCCGGATCAGAGGGGTGACCGGCTGGTTCCAGATGCCCCCCTCGATGTCCAGGCCCAGGAGGAACGCGCTCCGGGCAACGAAGAGGACCCGGGCCACGCCCAGATTGGAAAGGTGGACGCCGGGACCATGGCCCTCGTCCGGAGCCGACATGTGGTGGACGAATCCCTCGCCGCTGTCCATGGTCGACCTGTCGGCAGTGCTCACGGCCGCCCTTCCTCGTCTCCGCCGTGGCGCCGGTGCCGGCGCGGGCATCGGCAGGCTATCGGAACGCCTTCCCCCCGCCTGTCCGGAGCCGTCGTGACGCGCCGTCCGGTCTGACATGGACCAATTCGAGGGCCGGTGCGCCGTGGTCACCGGCGGCGCCAGCGGCATCGGTTTGGCCATGGCCGCCGCCTTCGCCGGCGAGGGCATGCGGGTGGTGATCGCCGATCGGGACGACGAGACCGCCCGCGGCTCGGCGGACGAGCTCGCATCCTCCTCGGGGGCCGAGGTCATGGCCGCCCATGTCGACGTGGCTGACCCGGACTCGGTCGAGACGCTCCGGGCTGCGGTGGCCGAGCGGTTCGGTCCCGTCCACGTGCTCTGCAACAACGCCGGCGTGGCCGCCCGGCGCCCGCTGGTCGAGACCACCCCGGAGGACTGGGAGTGGATCTTCGGAGTGAACGTCTTCGGTGTGGTCAACGGGCTGCGAGCGTTCCTGCCCGGGATGATCAGGGCCACCGGGGAACGACATGTGGTCAATACCGGGTCGATGTCGTCCCTGCGGGTCGGGGTGATGGGGTCACAGACCATGTACACCGCCTCCAAGTTCGCCCTGCTGGGCCTGTCCGAGGCCTTGCGCCAGGAGCTCGATCCTCACGGCATCGGCCTGACCGTGCTCCTGCCCGGGCCCGTGGCCACTGACCTGGCCCGCACCTCCGAGCTCGGTCGACCCCGGTGGGCCCGTCCCCCCGGCGGGAACCAGGCCCCGGTCTCCGCCCCCGGGCGGGCTCCGGTGGACTGGATGGACCCGGCCGAGGTGGGCCCGCTGGTGGTCCGGGCCATCCGAGCGAACCGGCCCTTTGCTGTCACCCATCCCCAGTTGTGGCCCCAGGTGGCAGCCGTGCACCACGTGGTGGCCGAAGCGTTCAGTGACCCGCCGGGCACACCTTGACCGTGCTGGGTGTGGACGTTACCCTGACGAACGGTTGGTA
>DATMMO010000439.1:0-5530 GCA_035569695.1 Acidimicrobiales bacterium
TCCCAACGGATTCTTCCCAGCCAGCTACAAGGGCATCTCCCGCTGAGCAGCGTCGGGCGAGCGAGAGCTGAGGAGCCGTGACCGAGTTCCTTGCCCTCTTGGTGACCGGGGTGGTCACCGGGTCCATCTACGCGGTCACGGCCAGCGGCCTGGTCGTCACCTACAACGCCACCGGCGTCTTCAACTTCGCCCACGGCGCGGTTGGGATGTTCCTGGCCTACCTGTACTGGCAGCTGTGGCAGGGCTGGGGATGGGACCCCGTCTTGTCACTCATCGTCGTCCTGCTCGTCGTGGCCCCTCTGTTCGCCCTGGCCGTCGAACGCGTGCTCATGCGCCCGCTGTACGGGTCGTCGCTCAACACCATGATCGTGGTCACCCTGGGCATGTTCCTGATCCTCTACGGCCTGACCAGTACCATCTGGAACCAGACCGTGGTGCGGAACCTTCCCTCCTGGTTCAGCAGCGACCAGGTCGACGTGCTCAACGTCAACCTCACCTACGAGCAGCTGATCACCGTGGGTTGCGCGGTGGGGGTGGCCGGCGGACTCTGGGTCTTGTTCAAGCGGACCCGGATCGGTGTGTCCATGCGGGCCGTGGTCGACGACCCGGCCCTGGCCTCGATGACCGGGGCCCGGTCCAGCCGCATCGCCGGATTGGCTTGGATGATCGGGTTCATGCTGGCCGGCCTGGCCGGGATCCTCTTGGCCCCCGGCACCGGGATGAGCATCCAGATCCTGTCGGAGCTGGTGATCTTCGGCTACGCCGCCGCCATCGTGGGCCGCTTGCGCAGCCTCCCCCTTACCTTCCTGGGCGCCATGATCCTCGGGATCGGCGAGTCGATGGCGGTGGGGTACGTGCCCTCCAGCGCCCTCAATGACGTCACCGCCGTACTGCCCATGGGCTTGTTGATCGTGGCCCTGCTCATCCTGCCCCAGGCCAAGCTGAGCGTCGGTCGGGTGGTGCGACTTCGGGCCCCCCGGGTCCCGTCCCTCACCACCACCGTGGTCAGCGGCGCGGTCCTGGTGGCGGTGTCCGTCCTTTTGTCCTCGGTCATCACCGGCAACAACCTGTTCACCTTCGGGCTGGGCCTGTCCATCGGGCTGGCTGCGCTGTCGCTCACCTTGCTCTCGGGCTATGGCGGCCAGGCCTGGCTGTGCCAGTTCACCTTCATCGGCCTGGGCTGTTGGGCCATGAGCAAGATCGACGGGGGCAGCTCCATCCTCGGTGTCCTGGCCGCCGTCGGCCTGTGCGCCGCGGCCGGCGGGATCCTGGCCCTCCCCGCCCTTCGGCTGCGCGGCTTGTACATGGCGCTGACCACGCTGGCCTTCGCCGCCCTCATGGACAGCATCTTCTTCATCAATCCCTCGGTGGTCACCGGCGGGTCCCTCACCGTGGGGCGGCCCGACATCTTCGGGATGCGGTTCACCACCGACCGGTCCTTCATCGTGCTCATCGCCATCGTGTTGGCCCTGTGTCTGATCGGCGTAGGCGCATTGCGACGGGGGCCGTTCGGCCGTCGGCTGGTGGCCATGAGCGACAGTCAGGCCGCCTGTGCCACGGTGGGGATGAACATCACCAGCACCAAGCTCGCCGTCTTCATCCTCTCGGGTGGACTGGCCGGACTGGCCGGGGCGCTGTACGGCGGCATGTCGAAGACGGTGTCGGTGTCCCAGTTCAGCTTCGTCAACTCCATGGTCCTGTTCGTGGCCGTGGTCCTGGCCGGCGTCACCATCCTGAGCGGGTCGGTGCAGGCCGGCATCGGCCTGGCCTTCGCCCCGCTGATCGGGCTGCACATCCCGTCGATCTCCGGCTTCACCTACATCCTGTTCGGCGTGGGCATCGTGGCCGTGGGCCGCAATCCCTACGGCATGGGGCGCGTCTACTCCGACATCGGCACCTGGTGGGACAAGCGCCGCGCCGAGGCCCGGGCCGACGACGGGGTGACCGGCGGCCCACCCACCGACGCCACCGGATCGCCCCTGGCCGGCAAGGTGCCCTCCGTTGGCTGACACCGCGCCGGTCGCCGCCCCCACCCCGAACCTGTCGGTCTCCGACGTGTCGGTGCGCTTCGGCGGGCTCCAGGCCCTCGACTCCGTCGATCTCGAGGTGGTGGGCGGAGAGATCCATGGACTGATCGGGCCCAACGGAGCCGGGAAGACCACGCTCTTCAACGTCATCACCGGATTGCAGAGTCCCACCCAGGGGAAGGTCTATCTGGGCGGCCACGACATGACTCGGGCCAAGCCCCACGTGCGATCGCGACTGGGCCTGGGTCGGACCTTCCAACGGCTCGAGCTTTTCGGGACCCTGACCGCCCGGGAGAACGTACAGATGGCGGCCGAGGTGCAACGGGGCAAGCTCGCCGCCGGACGGTCACCGGCCGAGGAGGCGGTCCTGCAGCTCGACCGGGTAGGCATCCTCTCGGTGGCCGACGAGCCCACCGACTCGCTGCCCACCGGCCTGGCCCGGCTGGTCGAGGTGGCCCGTGCCCTGGCCACCTCGCCCACCACGCTGTTGTTGGACGAGCCCAGCTCGGGTCTCGATGCACAGGAGACCCAGGATTTGGGCGAGGTGCTGACCCAGCTGGCATCCGAAGGCATGGGCATCTTGTTGGTCGAGCACGATATGACCCTGGTCATGGGGGTCTGCGACCGGGTCGACGTGCTGGACAACGGCCGGGTCATCGCCCGGGGTGATCCCGTCTCGGTACGAGCCAATCCTGATGTGCAAGAGGCCTATCTGGGCGGTGAGAGCGGTCCGTCGTCGGCCCCGGTCCCGCCCGCATCGGGGAACGGCGCCGCCGCCAGGTCGGCCCCGGCAGCCCCGTCGGCACCGCCCCGGTCGGGGGAGATGGCCCTGTCGGCCGTGGACGTCCGGGCCGCCTACGGGCGCATCGAGGTCCTGCACGGGGTATCTCTCTCCGTGCCCAAGGGGTCGGCGCTGGCCCTGCTCGGACCCAACGGTGCCGGTAAGACGTCGCTGCTCAAGGCCATATCGGGGCAGCTGCCCCTCACCGGCGGGACCGTCGAGGTGCGAGGCAGCGGACTGGGGCGAAACGCCACCGAGCGCCTGGCCCGGTCGGGTGTGTGCATGATCCCCGAGGGCCGGTCCATCTTCCCCAATCTGACCGTGACCGAGAACCTGCTCATGTACACCTTTCGCCGTTCGGGGCTGAAGAGCACCTGGGTGGAGGAGCGGGCCTTCGAACGGTTCCCCGTCCTGGGCAGCCGAAAGAAGCAGCTGGCCGGCACGCTGTCCGGGGGCGAGCAACGGATGCTGTCGATGGCCCGCGCCCTGACCACCGATCCCGACATCCTGTTGCTCGACGAGCTGTCCATGGGACTGGCCCCGTTGATCGTGGAAGAGCTCTACGGGTTCGTGGGCCAACTGGTGGCGTCCGAGCAGCTGACCATCGTGATGGTCGAACAGTTCGTCCAGACCGCCTTGTCCATCGCCGACCGGGCAGCGATCATGGTCAACGGCGAACTGGTGAAAGAGGGCGAGCCCCACGAGATCCGCGACGAGGTCGTCGGTGCCTATCTGGGGGCCGAAAGCGGCTGAGGCTCAGGTCTCGGGCTCCAGGATCACCAGGGGGATCTCCCGGGCCGTCTTGGTCTGGTACCCGGCGTAGTTCTTGTGGTCGGCGGTGACCCGCGGCCACAGTTCGGCCCGCTCCTGCGCGGTGGCCACCCGCGCTCGCATGGGTGTCTTCGGTCCACCCTGGAGCGAGACCTCGACTCGAGGGTTGCTCTGGAGATTGAGGAACCAGGCCGGGTGGGCATCGTCACCGCCGCGAGAGGCCACCACCACCAGCGCAGAGCCGTGCTGTACCGGTGAGGTGAGCATGACCGTGTGGGCGGCCCCGCTCTTGCGCCCCACGGTGGTGAGCTCGATCACCGGCATCCTGGCCGCGTGCCATCCCAGGCGGCCGCCGCTGACCTTGAGCACGGCGCGGTGGACGGTGTTCATGGTCTTCAGCTGCAGGTCGCTCGGCACGCTATGCCCCGAGGAAGGTGATGCGCCGTTCGCGGTAGAGCCAACGTCCGCCCACCTTGACAAAGGTGTCGAAGTATCGCCCGGCGGCCAACGGTTTCAGCCCATCGGCGGAGGGGAGGCTGAAGAAGAAGTCGGTCTGGACGCTGGCCGTATCGCCGTCGATGTCCATGACCGTATTGGCCGTGATGTGCTTTCCTCGCCGCTCGGGGGCGCTGGTGGCGGCGAACGCGGCCACGATCTCCTCCCGGCCGGTGGAGATGGCGTCGCCCATGGCGAACACGCCGTCCTCGGTATACAGCTCCACTCGTCGTTCGTAGTCCCCGTCGTCGGTCAGCTGCGAGTGGAGACCGATGAGGTTCCGAATTGCTTCTTCATCCGTAGGCACAACCTGCAGGGTACCGGCTCGAACCTGGCGATGCCCTGCCGTCGTGGTCCCTCTCAGGCCGGGCTCGCCCTGCTCGCTCCCTGTTCCGCCCGGGGCGGCGTGCACGAGGTGGGCCTGCGTCGGAGCCGGCCGATACCCTGGCCGGCACCACTGGTGCCCCGGCCGGCCCCATCCAAGGAGCGACCCCATGTCCGAGCTTCCTCTGCTCTCCGGAGACGACGACCGCCTCAGGGCCGTGCAGGCCCGGGCCATCGAGGGGTTCGGGCAGTGGCCCAACCTGTACGCCATGCTGGCCAACGCCCCCGACCTCCTGGCCGCCTGGGTCGACTTCGCCTGGACCCTCCGGGCGGTGCCCGACTCGGATCGGGCCCTGCGGGAGTTGGCCATCATGCGCGTCGCCCAACTGACCGGCTCGGACTACGAGTGGCAGGCGCACTGGCCCATGGCCACCGAGGCCGGAGTCCCGGTGGAGAAGCTCACCACGCTGGCCGAGTGGCGCAACACCGGTGCCTTCTCGACCGACGAACGGCTGGTGCTCGGCGCCGCCGAGAGCCTGACCAACTCGAGCGATCTGTCCGACACCGAGCGCGCCCAGCTGGTGGTCGCGTTCGGCCCACAACAGACGGTCGAGCTGGTCCTGACCATTGCCTTCTACTCCTGTGTGCGCCGGGTTCTCGGCGGCCTCGGCGTGCCGGCCGACCAGCGGGAGGAGCAGGCTCCCGGCTTTGACCAGCTGGAACATCGGGGGCCCAACCCCTCGTCCGATCGGGCGCCGGATGTGAATCCTTCCCGCTGAGAGGCTAGACAGGTTTGAGGCACCGGAGCTGAGGGCGACGGGCGCGTGACCAGGGGAGCAGGGCCATGGAAAGCGACATTCGGGACACGCCGGCCGACCAGTACTGGTCGGAGTTCGAGCACAAGTGGACGGCGCTCCTGAGCTACCGGTACCTGGGCAAGGTCAGCAGCGCTCTCGACAATGCCCCCGAGGGCACGACCATGCCGTTGCGTCACGACATGCGCAACGCCGCCGGGGGCATCATGGCTGCCCCGCTGTGCATCGCCTCGCCCGAGTCGGGGGGCATGGCCGACGACCTCTTCGTGCCCAACCCGGTCATCGCCTCGATGCAGATCCTCGACGACGCCCGCGAC
>DATMMO010000440.1:0-10066 GCA_035569695.1 Acidimicrobiales bacterium
CCCCGGTGGGGAAGGTGGCCGCTACTTGGCGCAACATGGCGTTGTAGCGATCGATGCGTTGGGGGTCGTCCTCCGGCCATGATTGGCCGCCCTCTTGTTCGGGTTGCTGGTAGTAACCGCCGGTGAGGAGCACGACCACGGCCCCGGTCGACCGGAGCACGCGGACGGCAGCCTCCAACTTGGACATCTCGAGCCGGTCGAACGCCGGCTCTCCGATGTGCATCCAGGTTCCGTGGATCAGGTTCTCCCGGACCTCGAATTCGCCGTCGGCCAGGAGCACGACGTCAGGATGGAAGGTATTGAGGTCGGCGGCCCATCGCACGGCCTGGTTGCCGCAGGGGACATTGGATCCCGATCGGATGCCCATCACATCGGGGACGGCTACGCCTCGGAGCTTGGTCGTGCCCTGCAGCAGGCCGCAGCCGATCACGCCGTCGTCGGTAAAGTTCACGTCGAAACGCCCGCTCTCCTCACCCAAGCCGAATCCGAGGAATGATGCCTCGGAGTCACCGACCAACAGGGTCCGGATAGAGCCGGTGTCCGCCGCCGCGGCGACGGGGACGTTGGGGCCGGTGCCGGGGTCCACTGGCAGATGGGAGACGGCGGGTTTGGCTGTTCCCGCCGCCGCCAGCTCGGGCACTGCTCCGGCGGTGGCCGCGACCAGGATGGCCGCCGTCCCCCCGACCGCGATCGAGGTGGTGGCCCAGGCTCGCCAGGCGTGGAGGGCG
The DNA here is from genome assembly GCA_035569695.1 of Acidimicrobiales bacterium. Lineage (GTDB taxonomy): Bacteria > Actinomycetota > Acidimicrobiia > Acidimicrobiales > RAAP-2 > DASXMT01. The sequence continues at coordinate 729 of DATMMO010000440.1, forward strand.
CCTCGCCGAACGGGCATCTCCACCAGGTAGTAGGAGATCACGGCCACGGCAAAGGACACGGCCACCCGCAACCCGAAGAGGGGCCAACCCACCAGACCGGTGCGGGCGTGGTCCAGGATCACGAACACCGGCCAGTGCCACAGATACAGGCCGTAGGAGATCATGCCCACGAAGCGAAGCGGGGTCCACGACAGGGCCCGGCCCCACGGGCTGGTGGGCATGAGCACCACTGAGGCGATGAGGGCCGCCGTGGCCAGTGCCACCAGGTAGAAGCCGCCGTAGTAGGGCCAGGAGGTCTGGCCGGTGACTGCGGTCATCATCCAGGCCAGAAAGGCGAGACCGGCGCCACCCGACACCACCAGGAGCCCTCGTCGTGACGGGGTGAGTGCGAACGATCGGATGATATTGGCGCTCGGCGTGTGCTGGCCACGGGAGTGCCGGGATGTCGCCCGTCGAATCGGATTGGACAGGAGCACGGCCAATGCCGCCCCGATCAACAGGGCCTGGGCTCGGGTGTCGGTGCCGTAGTACGCCCGAGACAACCCGGCTCCGCCGTCGAAGAGGAAGCCCATGGCTACCGCGCTGCCCACCGAGCCGATGACGGCCAGGGCCAGCAGGGCCCGAGACGATCGACGCCACTTGAGCACGCCGAGGACGATCAGCGGCCACACCAGGTAGAACTGCTCCTCGATGGAGAGCGACCAGGTGTGGAGGAGGGGATTCTGGCCGGTCAGAGCGGCGAAGTAACCCTGGCCGCTCGAGACCTGGTTCCAGTTGTTGCCGTAGAACAGCGTGGACAGGGCGTTGACCCGGAGCTCGTTCAGGGAGTCGGGGGGAGCCAGGAAGACGGCGTAGAGGGCCACGACCACCAGGAGCAAAAGGACGGCCGGAAGGAGCCGCCGGGCCCGTCGGGCCCAGAACTTCTTCAGGGCGATATGGGAGGACTCGCGGAACTCGGCCAGCAACAGGCCGGTGATGAGGAATCCGGACAGGACGAAGAAGATGTCCACTCCCAGGAAGCCACCGCCCAGCCAGGAAAAGCCCTGGTGAAAAAAGAGGATCGGGATGATGGCCAGGGCGCGGACGCCGTCCAGCGGCAGGATGCGATTGACCGCGTGTTCGGTCTTTCCTGCCCCCAGCACCGGTGTGGGCATCCCCATATCGCCTGGCTGGCTCACCGCGGCATCCTAACGGCTGCCCCTGGGGCAAACGGGGCAGGTTGGTATCTAAGATCATCCCCCATTCCAGGCATATCTCCCTCTTCGACCTGGGCCGATGGCCCGGGCGCCTCTGTCGCCCTCGAGCGTTCCTGTGGGGCCGAGGCCCCCAGAGACAACGACGTCGACGACGGTGATACAGCAGAGAATCGGTCACATGCCGTCCTCGACCCCGCCGAGGGCCGATCGGGGTGGCAGCGCGCCCGGCCGGTCGTCCTGGCCTTTGCCGCCTATCTGATCCTGGGGGTGGCCCTCTGGTGGAATGCCTGGTCGCACCCCACTTCCACCACTACCTGCGCCTGCGGCGACAGCGCGCTGTTCCTGTGGTTCCTGGAGTGGCCGGCGTACGCCATTGCTCACGGTCACAGCTTGTTCTACTCGACCTCCCTGTTCCATCCCCAGGGGGTCAACCTGTTGTCGAACACCAGCGAGTTGGCCATCGGCGTGCCTCTGGCCCCGGTGACGTGGATCTTCGGCCCCATTGCCACCCTGAACGTGGCCTCGACCCTCAGCCCCGTGCTCTCCGCCTTTGCCGGCTTCTGGCTTCTCCGCCGGTGGGTGCGATGGTCACCCGCCGCGTTCATCGGCGGCTTGCTCTACGGGTTCTCGCCCTTCGTCATCATCGGCGTGGCCGGCGCCCACCTGATGGTGGCCGTCCTGTTCGTCCCGCCCCTGCTCATCGCCTGTCTCGATGAACTGATCATGGGCCAGAGACGGCGCCCCGCACGGGTGGGCGTGGTGCTGGCCCTGCTGGTGGTCATCCAGTTCTTCCTCAGTACCGAGATGCTGGTGCTCATGGCCATCATGGTTCTCGTCGGCCTAGCCGTGCTCGTCGGCTATGCCGCAGTGGCTCATCCCGACGAGCTGCGCCGTCGTTTCCGCCGTGTTGTGGTCGGGCTGTCCTGGGCCGCCGCCGTCATGGTGGTCTTGCTCGCCTATCCGGCCTGGTTCGCCCTGGCCGGGCCGGCCCACCTTGCCGGTCTGGTGTGGCCGGGCTTGGGCGGCGGAGCCTATGGCTCGACCCTGCCTCCGCTGGTCCATGCCACCTACTACACGCCCAAGGTCGCGGCCTCCATGGCCAATTTCGGCGGCTATCAGGGCAAGCCGTTGGCTGGCGAGTATTTCGGCTACCCGCTCTTCGCCGTCTTGGGTCTGGGACTGGTCGTCTGGTGGCGGGACCGCAAGCTGTGGTTCTTCGCCGTGCTCGGTGCGGCCTCGGTGGCCCTGTCCCTCAGCTCGACGGTGAGGCACCACAGTTGGATTCCGTGGGTGCCGTGGGAGATGGTGGCCAATCTCCCCGTCATCGTCAACATCATCCAGGACCGCCTGATCGGGTTCACCTATCTCTTCGCCGCCATCATGCTTGCCCTCATCGTGGACCACGCCCACGACGCCGTGGCCCGTCGGGCGGTACGTGTTGGTCGCCACACCAGCGGGGACGGCCACCGATCCTGGTGGGGAAGGGCCGCCGCCCTCAGCGCTGCTCTCGTCATCGCCGTGGTGGCCCTGGCCCCGATCGCCCGCACCAACTGGGGCACCACCCCGCTGGCCATGCAGCCCTCGTACGTGCCTCGCTGGTTCACCGAGGTGGCCCCGAAGCTTCCCCCCAACCAGGTCATCCTGACCTATCCGGCCGCGTTCGGCGGTATCCAGGCCTCGATGGCCTGGCAGGCCATCGACAGGATGCACTTTGCCATGGCCGGCGGTGGGGGCCCCGAGGGAATCCCGTCCCGCGCCGGGAAGGAGCGCCCGGGGTTCGTGGTCATCGGAGACGCCACGCTCTCGTTCGGGCCGCTGCCCGCGGCCACCCCCACCTCCGTCCAGGCCGTCCGTCAAGCGTTGGACGGATGGGGGGTGACGATGGTGGTCGTCCCCAATGACCCCAACGTGCCCGCCTACGAGCACGGGGCCAACCTCACCTACGCACTGGGCATGTTTACCGCGGCACTCGGCGAAAAACCTCGGTACCAGGCCGACGCCTGGGTCTGGTCGGACGTGCCGGCATCACCGGCACCGGCCCCAATCGATCGGGCGGCATTCGCCGCGTGCATTCGCCCGACCAACCTGCAGGCCCGCTCCCCGCTGGCCATTCCGGACTGCGTCCTCGGGGGCGCATAGCGAGCCATCACGGCTCGAGGCGGGGTTCGGGCGTCGTCATGGGGTGGCCCCCGCTGGAGTAGCCGGCGAGGCAGAGGGCCGCTCGTCAGGGATCTGGCCTCGAGAGAAGAACCCACTGACAGCGGGTAGCCTCCCGGCCAGGCCATGGAACCGCGGCACCGAGCGACACGGGGGAAGACGAGTGTCGGGACCATGGGGGTCAGCTCGGACGCCGTGAGCGGCGTGGACGGAACGCCCACGGCACTGCCATCCACCGGTCGCCGAACCGCGGTGGTCACCGGTTGTTCCGTAGTCCTGCTCTACACGGCATGCTCGCTGTTCTGCTGGCAACACCTCGTCACCGCCGGGGTGACGACGCACATGTACAACGGCCTCTTCGGCGACACCGGCCAACGAGTCTGGTTCATGGGCTGGCTCCCCTATGCCATCGCCCATCACACCAACCCCCTGGTGAGCACGTACATGTTCGCACCACAAGGGTTCAACCTGCTCACCAACGCCAACGTCTTGCTCGAGGCGTTTCTGCTCGCTCCCATCACCGAGTTGTCATCGCCGCTCACCTCGTTCAATGTCGCGTGCATTGCCGCACCGGTCCTCTCCGCGCTCTCGCTCTACTACGTGCTCCGTCGCTACCACATGCATCGGTCGGTGGCCTTTGTCGGTGGTCTCATCTTCGGTTTCTCCCCGGCCATCCTCCAGTGGGACCAGCTCGGCGATCTCAACTTGAGTTGGATGTTCTTCCCTCCGCTCGCCCTGTATCTCGTCGATCGGATCTTTTTCCGGCAGACGGGCAGTCCGGTACGGCTGGGGCTGGCCCTGGGCTTGCTGGTTGTGGCCCAGTTCTTCTCCGGTACGGAGATGCTGCTCGATTTCGCCGTCGTGGTTGTCCCCGTCATCGGTCTGGCCATGGTGGCAAATCTGAAAGTCGTCCGTTCCCATGTCCGATTCGCCCTGGCCGCTTCGACGACCGCGCTGGTCACTGCGGGCGCACTCCTGGCCTACCCGCTCGTCGTCTATCTCACCGGTCCCGATCACGTCGCCCTCGTGAACGCCGCCGTTTTGCCGGGCGCCGCCCTGCCGGCACTGGTGTGGCCGTCCAAGATCACTGGGGCCTCATTTCTCGCTGCTCGGGTGGGTACACCGCTGCTCAAACTGTTCGACGACGCCTTCATCGGGCCCTTGGTCGTCTTGTTGGCGCTGACCGCACTGGCATTCAGCCGCCGCCACCGAGTGGTCCTTCTACTGTGGGCCGCTGCCCTGTGGTGTGTGACCCTGTCGTGGGGGGCGGCGACTCGGCTGTCCGGGTCGAGCCCGACCTTCTCCTGGCACGGTCCGGCCTGGTATCTGTCCTCGGCCATTCCGATCTTGAAGAACGTCGACTGGATTCGCATCTCGATCTTCGCCGACCTCGTGCTGGCGGTGCTGGTGGCCATCACCCTCGAAGGAGTGGCGTCCTGGTTTCAGGCTCGAGCCGGCCGACGGCGGTATTTCGCGGCCGAGGCCATCACCGTCGGGGCGGGTGCGCTCATGGCCGTTCCATTGTTCGTTGCCGGCTCGGTGCCCTATTCCGGATTCGAGGCGGTCAGGGCCCCAAGTGTCCTCCGCCACGTCCCGAACAGAGCCGATGGGAGCCCGTCCACGGCCCTCATCTACCCGGGTACGGATCCGTTCCACGGATTTCCTCTGGCTTGGCAGGCCCTCGCCGGCTTTCCCTACCGCGACCACCAAGGCTACGCCTGGCATCCTCGACCAGGGCGCAAGACGGCGGTGGCCGATCCGACCCCGGGGCTGCTCTATTACGTCAACTCCAATGCCCCGAAGAATCCTTCAGTCATCGTGCTCAGCGCCAAACAAAAGCACGAGGTCCATTCGGCCTTTGCTCGCAACGGTGTGACCGAAGCGGTGGTGGTGGACGGATTCTCCGGATCCCGATCCATGGCCGCGATCTACAACCAGACCTTCGGTCCCGGTCAGCGGTTCGGGGACGGGGAGATCTGGAGCACCACCCGACCACGGTAGGGTCGGCTCCGGCTGCCCCGGCGATCATTGTCGGTGGGGTGCCGCGCCGGCGGACGAGACCATGGCCAACGGTTGGCCGCTCGGCCCCATCCGGAGCTGGGGCAGCATCCATGCGGCGATGGCTCGCGCCGACGGGCCCCGATAATGGATCCCGTCGGGCCGCATGGGCGCGCCATCGATGGTCTGGCGGCATACTCCGAGCCTGGGACACACGTAGTGACCGAGATCGATCACGGTGACCAGGCTCGGGTCCCTGGCGGCCACCGCCCGTTCGACGCGGTTCATGCAGTCGGTCTGGGACCATCGATCGACCGGGGCCCCGTAGTACTGGGAGTAGGCGCTGGTGGCGACGAAGAGGTGGGCGCCGTGGCCGGTGAGCACCGGTAGGGCACTGATCAGTGACGACTCGAACCACCGGTCGAAACCGGCAGTGCAGGGCCGCAGCCACTGGCCGGTCTTGGCGTCGCGCAGCTCGCCCAGGAGATCGCCCATGGTGAACACGACGGCGGTTGGCCGGAATGTGGCTACGTCGGCCGACCAGCCCTGCGTGCACGGCAGGGACAGCGGCAGGTAATTGTTCCCGTCGGACTGGTTCAAGCGATAGGCCGTGGCGTCGGGGGGGAAGGCACAGGTGGGATACCCGTCGTTGAGCACCAGGAGGGGCGGATCGGTCTTCAGCGCCTCGAACCCTTCCCGGGCCAGGAAATAGGGAACCGAGTTCCCGACCATCAACAGCCGGGCCTGGGGTCGACTCGTCGAGACCGAGCCCACCACGGCGTGAAGGGAATCGGCTCGCTGGACGGTTGCCGATGCCGGGACGTAGGCCTCGGTCACCACCAGCACCAAGACCACGACCACGACGGCGGTGGCCGGCGCGACGACCAGTGACCGGGGCCACCGCAGCACCCCGCTGCGGATGGGGCGCTCGACGGCGACGAACGACACGACCGACACGGCCAGGGTGAGCGCCAGTTGGGCGCCGAACAGCCGCCATCCCCGCAGGGCGGTCCCGTCGGCCAGCCACACGAAGATGGGCCAGTGATACAGGTAGACCCCGTAGCTGATCATGCCCAGCAGCACCAAGGGGCGCACCCGCAGCACCCTGGCGATGGGGCCCTTGGTCGGATGGGTGGCGGCGGCGATGACGGCCACGGCCGCCAGCGAGCAGGCGAACAATCCCCCCTGGTACAAGAGAGGAGAGGTCCCGGCCAGGCGAACCCAGGCCAGAGCCAGCACCACCACGCCGGCCAGGGCGGCCACCTCGACCCCGACGCGGCCTCGACGGGTGGACGCCGGGCCCCGTATGGCCATGAGGGAAGCCAGCGCCGCTCCCAACAGGATGGCCGCCACCCTCGTGTCCGTTCCGTAATAGTCGCGGTTCTGGCCGGCGAGGTGGGAGACGACGACGCCCCAGACACCCGAGGCGACGGCCAGCCCGATCGACAGGATCAGGATCCGCTGCGCCGTGGTCGCTCCGGTCGCATGCTTCGCCGTGGTCGCCGTGGTCGCCGTGGTCGCCGTGGTCGCCGTGGTCGCCGTGGTGCTGTGGCCCCCTCGGCGGCGCCGCCCCACCCAGGCTACGGCGGCGAAGACGAGTGGCCACACCAGGTAGAACTGCTCCTCGATGGCCAGGCTCCACGTGTGCTCCAGCGGGGAGGGGGCCGTGAACAGTGACCAGTACGACAGGTGCTCGACCACGAATCGCCAGTTGGCCACATAGGCCATGGTGGCCACCGCGTCGATGCGGATCTGATGGAGCTCGGAGGGCTGCGCCACCAGCCGGGCGTAGATGGCCACCCCCAAGAGCAACAGGGCCAGAGCGGGGAGGAGGCGGCGTGCCCGTCGGGCCCAGAAGTGCTTCAGGGCCACCGTGCCGGTGGCTTTGCCCTCAGCCAACAGGAGCGACGTGATCAGGTAACCGGACAGCACGAAGAACAGGTCGACGCCCAGGTACCCACCGATCAGGTGGCCGCCGTGAAAGAGGAGGACGCCGGCGATGGCCACACCGCGAAGTCCATCGAGCTCAGGGAGGTAGCGCATCGTGGGCCCGCCATCGGATCTCACCGATTCGAGCGTAATCAGCTCGATTTCTTTACGGCGGGGTACGGCCGGAGTACATCCGGGACAGCCGGGATCAGGCCTTACATCCGGGATCAGCGGGGAATCAGCCGCCGGCGACGGGGTGCGAGTAGATGGCCCGGGCCCGGAAGCGCAGGGGGGTCTCGACCAGCTCCTCCAAGTAGTGCGCCGTCCAGCCGGCCATGCGGGCCACGGCGAAGATGGTCTGGCCGGCATCGGCGGGCATGCCGGTGGCCAGGACCAGGGCCCCGATGCCCAGGTCCACGTTGGGTGCGGGGTAGTGGTGGCTGTCGGCCAGGGCCCGGATGGAGTCCACCACCGCCCGCTGCCCGTTGTCGGCCAGCTGGTCGAACAGGTCGAGCAGTGGTTGGGCCCGCGGGTCGCCGTCCACGTACACGGGGTGCCCGAAGCCGGGGAGGACGTTCATCCAGCGGAGGGCGTTGTCGGCCGCCTGCTCCGCTCCGTGTTCCATGGCGTCGAGCAGCAGCCGGTGGACCAGCTGGCTGGCCCCGCCGTGCAGGGGGCCGCCGAAGGTGCCCAGTCCGGCCAGGACGGCGTCGTAGAGATCGGCCCGGGTCGACGCGGCCATGCGCACGGCCAGCGTCGAGGTGGCCAGCTCGTGGTCGGCCAGCACCACCAGGGCGGCGTTGATCCCGCCGACCAGCTGGGCACTCACCGGCCCCGGGGCCAGGCGCGCCGCCAGGCGGGCGGCCACGGCCTCGGGCCGCGGGGACGGGTCACCCTCGAGGGTCAGGCCGGGCCCGGTGCCGGTGGCCGTCACCGGGAGCGCCTCCACCATGGTGGTGATCAGCCGTCCGGCCGCCGCCACCACGGCGGCAGGACGGAGGTCGGCCCGCAGCGGGTCCCCGGCCCCGGCCATCACCACCGCCCAACGCAGGGCGTCCCGGCTCGACAACCCGGCCGGAGCGGCCAGCGGGCGGGGTCGCCACTCGGCCCGGTCGTCCGCCCACAGCAGCGCGGCCACCTCCTCGTAGCTGGCCGTGGTGGCCAGGTCCGCAGGCCGCTGTCCCCGGTAGTAGGGCCCGTCGTCGCGCAGCTGGGTGATGGCCGTGGTCACGGTGGCCAGCCTGGTGTCCACCTGGCGGCCACCCCGGGACCGGCGGGCCAGCGCCTCGATCTGATCGAGGTCGAACAGGCTGCGCTTGCCGTCGGCCGCCCGTTGTGAGGTGAGCAGGCCGCGGCTGACATAGGCATAGAGGGTGGGCAGTTTCACGCCCAGGCGCCGGGCCGCCTCCTCGCTCTCCAGGAGCGGGCTCATGACCAGACCCTAGCTGCAGACATTGACTTGATCAACATTTACAAGCCCAGGTGAGAGGAAGAGGATGGGGGCAGAGGCCATGCCGGTCGGCGTGGCCCGCCGAGGTGGAGAGTAGGGAGTGGCCCGATGCCAACCGTGATACGAGATCTGATGTCGACACCGCCCGTGCAGGCCGACGGGGACGACACGCTGGCCTCGGTGGCCCGGCGGATGGCCGACGCCAACATCGGCTCGGTGATCATCGCCGAGGGGGCCGATGTCGTCGGGATCGTGACCGAGCGCGACCTGCTGCGGGCGGCGGCCGTGGACCGGGACCCCTCCACCGAACCGGCGCGCCGCTGGATGACCTCCAGTCCCGACGTCCTCGGCCCCGACGAGGAGGCCGGCGTGGCCTGGTCGAACCTGTCCGACCATCACTACCGCCATCTGCCCGTGGTGTCCGACGGCGCCCTGGTCGGCGTGGTCTCGCTGCGCGACCTGATGGGCATCGCCCGGCTCCGCCCCGCCGACGAGACCAGCGAGGACGTGCCCCGGGGACTCGAGGGGGTGGTGGTGGCCGAGACGGCGGTGGGCGACGTGCGTGGGCTGGAGGGGTTCTTCCACTACCGGCAGTACTCGGCCGTCGA
>DATMMO010000441.1:0-3482 GCA_035569695.1 Acidimicrobiales bacterium
CACGACATGCGCAACGCCGCCGGGGGCATCATGGCTGCCCCGCTGTGCATCGCCTCGCCCGAGTCGGGGGGCATGGCCGACGACCTCTTCGTGCCCAACCCGGTCATCGCCTCGATGCAGATCCTCGACGACGCCCGCGACGTGGCCAGGGTGGCCGTCCTGTCCGAGACCGTGCATCTCGGCCGCACCATGGGCTTCAGTCGGTCCCGCGTGGTCGACCACGCCGACCACGACCGGGTCATCGCCCTCTCGACCGGCATGGGCATCAGCCTGGGCCCCACCCCTCCTGGGTTCGAGAAGGTGGACAACCCCCCGATCGATGTCGTCGATTCGCCCTCGATGCCCCCGCTCCACCAGGTCTTCGGCGCCTCCAAGCGGGACGACGGCAGCTGGACGCTGCCCGAGCTGCAGCTGGAGTTCGCCTCACCCGATGCCGCCCTCCATCTCGGCCCCATCCACATCGTGCTCGAGACGGCGGCCAACGACCTGGCCGCCGATCACGCCGGCACCGATCAGCTCCAGATCGAGAGCTGGCAGGTCATGTTCGTGGCCCGGGGCAAGGTGGGGCCGTTCCGGGTCACCGGCGAGGCCTTCGACGGCGGACAGGGGCGGGTCGGCGTGCGTCTGTCGCTGCACGACGAGGGGAACCAGGACCGGGTCACCAGCACCGGTTCGGGCGTCTACCGCCGACTGGGCTGATCCCGTCGGCCGGTACATTGACAGCAGGTTCACCGGCGGAACGGTCTGGAGGGGCGATGGCACAGGTGGAGTCGGCATGGGGGAAGTACCCGGGTTACGCGATCGATCTCGTACCGTTCCGGGGCACGGCCCGGGCCTGGCACGATGATCTGCTCATCGCCGAGAGCACCTCGGCCCTGCGGGTCCTGGAGACAGACCATGTCGAGCGGCTGTACTTCCCCGAGTCCGACGTCCGCTTCGACCTGTTCGAGGCGAACGACCATCACAGCATCTGTCCCTTCAAAGGCGAGGCCGACTACTGGACGTTGACCGCCGCTGACCCGGCCCAAGAGGACGTGATCTGGGCCTACCCCACCCCGCTGGACGAGGTGGCCGGTTTGAAGGGCCACGTCGGCGTCTACCACGAGCGCCTTCGCGTCGAGCTCGAAGAGCGCGGGACCGACGCTCGGGACGTGCGCACCACCCGGGTGCCGACGTGGGGGGATGCCGCCGACCTGATCCAGCTCATCGACGTGCAGCCGGACGGTCCGGACCGGTTCGTCGGTCCGCCCTACCGGGACAAGACCCGCAACGTGGTCGAAGGGGGTCAGTTCCTGGCCCAGGCCATCGTGGCCGCGTCGAAGACCATGCCGGAGCAACGGGTGACCTCGGCCTACATGACGTTCCCCAAGGCCGCCTCGTTCGACGACCCCATCGACATCACCGTGGAGAAGCTGCGCGCCGGCCGGACCTTCTCGACCCTGGCCATCCGGGCCGAGCAGAACGGTGCGCTGTGCAGCCCGGGGCTGGTGCTGATGGATGCCGGGGCCCCCGACACCATCGCCGACCAGGTGGCCATGCCCGACGTCCCCGGCCCGTACGAGTCCGAGCCCTACGACATGAAGGTCCTCGGACGCGACCTGCGCATCGTCGACGGCGCCTACTCGCCCGATCCCAACCGCGACGGACCGCCGGTCATCTACGCCTGGATGCGCTTTGGCGACGCCCCCACCGAGCAGTACCTCCAGACGGCACTGGTGGCCCAGGCCACGACCCATTGGACCATCGGGGCGGCCATGCGCCCCCACCACGGCTTCGGCGAGGCCGATGCCCACGTGACCATGTCGACCGGCATCATGTCGGTGGGCATCGCCTTCCACGACGACGCCCCGGTGACCGAATGGTTCCTGTACGCCAATCCCGCCATCTGGTCGGGTCGTGGCCTGGCCCAGGGGCAGGGACAGGTGTTCAGCGAGGACGGCCGGTTGATGGCGTCCTATTCGGTCCAGGCCATGATCCGTCGCTTCACCAAGGCACCCGACGACATGGGCAAGGACGCCTCCAACGCCATGTGATCCCGGGACGGGTCAGATCTGGCGGGCCCCGCACGGCTCCACCGTGAGTTCACGGCTCAGCGCGGTCCGAATGGAATCGGCCAGCAGGGTCGCGTCCTGCTGGGGTCCGAAGTGGTTGAGCCCGGCGAACACCTGGCCCCGGCCGCGGGGCAGCCGGGAGACGAACATGTCATTGCGTTCGGCTGCACGCGAGCCCGGCTCCGAGCCGCAGGCGATCACCACCGGGCAGCCCACCTCGGGGAGTCGCGCGTAGATGGTGGTGCCGGAGAAGTTGCGGAAGGCTCCGGCCTCGTACTCCGGCCGGCACTTGAGGTGGACGTGGCCATTGGGGCCCTCGGCCAGTCCGTGCTCCACGTAGGCGGCCAACGCCTCGGGCGCGAAGCAGTCCATCGGAGGCTTGCCCCTGTAGTTGGCCAGAGCGGCCTGGCGCGACGGGAAGCTGGCCCGTCGGCGCAAGGCCAGATCGGCGGCCTCGGAGCTTCCGTCGTCTTCGGGCGAGGGAACGTAGATGGCCGGCTCGTAGGCGTAGATGGACCCGAGGGTGCCCGGGGTCAGTTGCTCGGTCAGCAACAACGTGGCTCCGCCCAGGGAATGGCCCACAGCGCGTGGCCGCTCGAGACCGAGGGTCTCGACCACCGAGCCGATGTCCAGGGCGAATCCTCCCCACGAGAAGTCGAGGTCGGGGGGCGCACCCGAGTCCCCGTGGCCCCGCAGGTCGAGCGACCAGCAGTGGAAGTCGTCCTGCAGGTGGCGGGCCACCGGGAGCCACATCAGCCCGTGGAACCCGGTGGCGTGGACCATCAGCAACGGCGGTCCCGATCCTCCGAGGTCGAAATAGTTGATCGCCACTCCGTCGGGGGTCAGGACCACGGGCACGGCGGCACTCTACCGGGATCGCCGCCGCCGGGACCAGGTGGAGACGCGCCGGCTGGGGCCTGGCTACCTCAGAGGGCGATACCGCAGACCTTGGTGTCCAGGTACTCGTGGATGCCTTGCCGCGCCCCTTCCCGCCCGATCCCGCTCTCCTTGATGCCACCGAAGGGCACCGCGGCCGACGTCGGATTGATGTCGTTCACCCCGATGATCCCGAAGTCGAGACCCTCGACGGTGCGGAGAGCCCGGCTCAGGTCTCGCGTGTACACGTAGGAGGCAAGTCCGAAATTGGTGTCGTTGGCCATGGACAGCACCTCGTCCTCGTCGTCGAAGACGATGACGGGCGCGATGGGCCCGAACGTCTCCTCCCGATAGATCACCATGTCGGGGGTGACCTCGGTGAGGACGGTCGGGGCCCAGAACTGCCCGTGGGCGAAGGCCTCACCCTCGAGTCGCTGGCCGCCGACGCGTACCGTGGCCCCCTGGGCTCGGGCATCGTCCACTTGGCGCTGCATCTTGGCCAGCGCCGGCTCGTCGATGAGAGGGCCAACGGTCACCCCGTCGTCCAACCCGTTG
>DATMMO010000442.1:0-15523 GCA_035569695.1 Acidimicrobiales bacterium
GCCGATATCGAACTGCCGAATCCGGCCACGAGAACGACCACCGAGGATGGAGCCTTCGGTCGCGCCTTGGCCGAGGCGGCGCTGGCCCCGCTGGGCGCGGTCACGAGGACCAACGTGGCCGAGACGACGAGCGCCGCCACCAACTCGGCTGGTCGGATACCGTGCCGGCGCCGTCGCTCGTCTCCAGCACCGATGTGTGGGGCACCTGTCCGCGACATGTTGCGGGACTATAGGACACCGGATTCGGGGACGCCGGTCCTGGTCCAGGGTGGGACGTGGAGTCTGGACCTCACTGCGAGTCGATCGGTGGCCTGGTTCAAGGATCCGGACGGCAACTCCTTCTCGCTGACGACGTCGGCCGCCCTCTGGCCTGATCCCCTCGCATCCAGCCCCGGTGCATGCCTTCCTGTGCCACGATGGTAAACAGTCGTATTCGATGCTCCGGAGAGGACCCAGAAAATGAGCGAATTGCTCTTGGCAGATGAACGAGAGGCCGTCGCGAGCGCAAGCCGCCACTTGGCCGAGGAGGGTCTCGTTATTGGCACTGCGGGCAACATCTCCGCGCGGCAGGGCGACCTGGTCGCGGTGACCCCCACCGGCGCCGATCTGGCTACGGTCACTGCCGACATGGTCACGGTGATCAACCTGGACGGCGAGATCGTCGACGGGGATCTGGCCCCGACCTCCGAGGTACCCCTCCATACCGGCATCTACGCCGCCACCAATGCCCAGGCCATCACCCACGCCCACGCCATGGCCTCCACCGCCCTCTCGTGTAGCCACGACGAGTTGCCCCCGCTGCACTACAGCTGCCTGGGACTGGGAGGTACTCCTCGGACCGCTCCCTATGCAACCTTCGGCTCGCAAGAATTGGCCGACAACGTCATCGAAGCGCTGCAGGGCCGGAACGCGGCCATGATGCAGAACCACGGCTCCATCGCCTATGGCAACACCATGAAGGAGGCCGTGGAGCGTCTGGAGCTTCTGGAGTGGCTGGCCGAGTTGTACTGGCGTGCCTCCTCGATGGGAACTCCTCGCGTGCTGACTGACAAGGACTTCGAGGCCATCATCGTGTCGGCCATGGAGCGCGGGTACGGCACCATGAAGAAGGTCAACAAGGGCTGACCGCGCTGGGGTCGGTCACGGTCAGTTCGCCCCGGCCACCGGCCAGGGGCGAAACTGGCGCATGGCTGTTCTCGGGCTGGGTCTGGCTGCCTTGGGCCGACCGGGGTATCTGACCGTCGATCATGGTGCAGCCATCGGAGTCGACCGCTCCGTCGAGGCGCTTCGGAAGCACTGCCTTGAGGTGTGCGATGCGGCCTGGGCGGGTGGGATCCGGTGGTTCGACGCTGCTCGCTCCTATGGCCGAGCCGAGCAATTCCTGTCCGAGTGGCTGACCGGCCGTGGGGTCGAGCCCGACCAGATCACGGTGTCGTCGAAGTGGGGATACACCTACACCGCGGACTGGAGGGTCGATGCCGCGGTGCATGAGGTCAAGGACCACTCGGCCGCGGCCCTGGCTCGCCAGTGGCCGGAGACCGAGGCCCTGCTCGGCCCGTGGTTACGGCTCTACCAGGTCCACTCGGCCACAGTGGAGTCGGGGATCCTCGACGATAGCCAGGCCCACGTGGCCCTGGCCGGGCTGGGCGTACCCGTCGGGCTCAGCCTCAGCGGTCCCGACCAGTCCGAGGCCCTGCACCGGGCGCTGTCGATAGACGTCGACGGTACGCCCCTGTTCTCCGCGGTCCAGGCCACCTGGAATCTCCTGGAGCCCTCGGCCGGTACGGCACTGGCCGAGGCGAAGAGCGCCGGCTGGACGGTGATCGTCAAGGAGGCCCTGGCCAACGGGCGGCTGGCTGTAACCGGACCGGCGACTGCAGCCCTCGGTCCACGGCCGGACGTGACGGCGCTGGCCGCGGCCCTGGCCCAGCCCTGGGCCGATGTTGTGCTGCTCGGGGCGGCGACGGTGCCGCAGCTGCGGTCGAACCTCGCCGCGCTCGATGGGGCCGCGTCCTCCGATGACGATCGGTGGGTGACCCCTGCTGTCGATCCACAGACCTATTGGCGCCAGCGGGCCGCCATGGAGTGGACATAGGGACCGGTCCGGCTCAGCTCACTCCGGCGGAGAAGCCATCGTGGGGTACCCCGAGATAAGGGAAGGAGGGCAGGAAGGTCTCTACCCCATCGGCACCGAGATCGGTCGGGCCTGATGTCAGTCCGTCGGTGATGGCCATGGCCGCGGCATCGGGGGTAAACCCCTTGTCCGTCAGAGCGAGCGTGGCCCCGGCCAGGGCGCGCAGCTCGATGGTGACCACGTCATCGAAGACCCTTCGGCCGTTGGGGAAGCCGGCGGGATCCATCCCGATCAGGCCGAGGTTGCTCTGTCCTGTGGTTGTCGGGGGGATGGCCATGTTCAGGCGCAGCATCTCGGCCTGGGTGGTACCCATGCTGTTCTGGAAACCGGTGACGACGCCGCTCGGGATCCCGGTCAGGAAGATGGCCAGCAGGTCGGCGCGCTTGGGTGTGCCCTTGTTGTAGGCGGCGAGGTTCGGGAAGACGTTCGGATAGAGCGTGGGCAGGAGCTGGGCCAGCTCCGGGTCGGCGACGGCGGCGGCAAATTGTTTGTCATTGGCCGGCGCCTGAGCGTTGAAGTAGTCCTTCTTGGCCATGGGCACGATGACTTCGTTGACCAGGGGGTTTCCCAGGCGAGATACCTGCACCCAGGGACCGGACACCGTATCGGTTCCTTGACCGCCGTTCAGCACGGTTGCCTTTTGTCGGCTGGCCGTGGTGTACACGCCGACCACGGAGGCCGGAGATGTGGCGTCGGTGGGCGAGGCCCCGGTCTTGGCCAGATCGGCCTTTGGCACCTGAAGGGCGATGGAGTGGACGTTCACACCTTTGGTGGAGTTCACCCCGGCCGCCATCGCTCCCAGCCCGGTGTTGGCCAGGCCGAAGGTGGCATGATCCTGCTCGAAGGGGCGCAGGATGGCCAGGTCGAAGATGGCGCCGAGATCGACGTAGAACCCCTCGGCCCTCTGACCGGCAAAGACCTGACGGCCGTCACCGAGTTGGTGTACGGCGGCTGCGGCCAGCGCGCTGTAGTTGGGGGTGGAAAGCGGCCCGATATTGCAGGGCGGACAGGCCAGGTTGGTGCCCAGCGTCTCCTTCTTCCCATTCTCGAGCCGGGTCACGGAGTAGCACTGGCGCCGGTTCCAGCTGGACGCGGTTAACGAGGTGATGGGTCCGGTGTTGTACAGGAAGGTGGACTGGTTGGTGATCTTGTTGGTGAACCGGAACTGGTACACGATCTCGGGCTGGCCGTCGCCGTTGTTGTCGATGTTGATCGAATAGAGCACATCGTCGCCGAACTCGTAGAAGTTCGGTCCACCATCGGGAGCCTGCAGTGGCACGTAGTTGGCCAGGATGGTCACGGTGTCGGGGTTGTCGGGGCTGACGAAGGCGTAGAGATCGGTGCTGTCGGCAACCGGGTCCTTGGCAATCTCGGGTGCTTCGCGATGGGACGACATGGCATCACCTCGGGTATCTCGGGTCTGGTTACGGACGGCTGACAGGCAACTCGATGGCCTCGCTCACGGCGTCGTGCTTCGACGAACTGATTCAGACCCGGCCAACTGGGTCGTGCCCTCGGTCTACGAAGCAGAACGTGGCCCCGGATGACGCCGAATGGGAATTCTTTCCATCCAAGAGGAGTTCGAGCGCCGTATACGACGTGAGGTTGGCAGGTATGTCTTCTTCACCGAGCCCATCGACCCCGATGGGGAGAGAGGAAAACGAGATGTCTGAGCTCAGTCGCAGGGTTTTTCTGATCCGGGGTTCGTTGGGGGCAGCGGCCATCGGTGCAGCAGCAGCCATGTCCGGGGTACCGGCACTGGTTACGTCGCTCGAAAGTGAAGCTCCTGCCGCCGACGATGCCGCGACATCGGCGGTAGAAGCGGCGCCCACCATGACCGAGCCCCTCATCGCCCATGTTAAGGACCTGCAGACCGGTGAGATAAGCCTCTATATGGGAGAGCGGGAATTCACCTATCTCGATCCGACCCTCGCCGCTCGACTCGCTCGAGCAGCAAAGTAGGACGCGTCGTTGTGGCCCAGGAGACGAATGGACCCAGCGAAGGACCGGTCGTGCTCGATATCGGTGGATCCATGGGTGCTGCCGTGGTCCTCACGCCCCCGGAGCTCGAGGGATCCGAGATCGAGATACGACGACCGCCGGCCGCATGGGACGGCACCCACGTGGCGGTCAGGAAACGGCCAACCCCAGGACCTCCGATCTACGCTGCCGTGTTCGCACCCCTGCACCACGGTGCCCATCAGTTGCGCCTACGCGGTGCGCGACCGGACGCGACGGTCCTTCACATCGATGTGGCCGGGGGTGAGGTCAGCGAGACTACGTGGTCCGATCAAGGCGACATCAGTGGCCGCTACCCGCTCTGAGGAGCGGGGGGAAAGTGATCGAGCATGGTGGCGACGCGAGCCTCCACCGCCTCCCGTTCGCCGGGATGGGTGATGATCCAGAACTCCCCGTTTCGAATGGCGTCGAGGACGCGTTGCGCCACCTGCGCGGGGGTGAGGCCGGTGGGGCCGGTGAAGGAATCGCGAATGGCCAGGCGTACGGCCTCGGCCGACTCCTGGCGGTGCTCGACGCCTCGCCGTTCCGGACGAGAGCGCTCGGACTCCATGACCCGGGTGTCGACCGAGCTCGGGCACAGCACGCTGACGCCGATGGGCAGACCGGCCAGGCCGAACTCCTGGCTGAGCGTTTCCGATATCGACACCACGGCCACCTTGGTGGCGGCATAAGGGCCGATGAAGGCCACGCCACTGAGCAACCCGGCGATCGACGCCGTGTTGACGATGTGGGCGGGCGTTCCCTGCCGGCGGAAGATGGGCAGGAAGCTGTGCACGCCGTGGATCACGCCCCACAGGTTGACGTCGAAGACCCAGCGCCAGTCATCGAGGGTCTGATCCTGGATCAGGTTGAAGGTCGACACGCCGGCGTTGTTGCACAACACGTCGACCCGCCCGCACCGGTCGATCGTCTGCCTGGCCAACTCGTCGACCGAGGTGGGGTCGGCGACGTCCACCGCGACCGCCTCGGCCCTCCCGCCCCGGTCACGAAGGCCGGCCGCCACCCGTTCGACCTCCGGCCCGTCGATGTCCCCGAGGACGACGGTCGATCCCCCCTCGGCCAAGGCCTGGGCCACGGCGCGCCCGATCCCGCTGGCCGCGCCGGTCACCACCGCCACCCGTCCCGGGCCGACGAGGTCGTGCTGCGAATCCGTCATGGGGTCATCCTCCTCGAGAGCTCATGGTTGTCGACATGGGTTCAGCCGCCATCGACCAGGATCAGGTCGCCGGTTACGTACGACGATGCGTCACTGGCCAGGTAGAGCGCCGTGCCCACGATCTCGTCAGCCGAGGCGATCCGGCCCAGGCTGATACGCGACGCCATGTCCGCCTGTGCCGCCTCGGTCGGCATCGAGTGATGGAAGCTGTCGGTGTGGAACGTGCCGCACACGATGGCGTTGACCCGGATACCTCGGGGCCCGAACTCGTCGGCCGCCGCCGTGGTCAGCGCGTTCAAGCCCGCTTTGGCCGCGGCATAGACAACGGTGAACGAGGTGGGGTGCAGCGCAGCCTTGGAGCTGACGTTGATGACCGATCCGCCGGGAGGCATGTGCTCGACGGCCAGTGCGGTGAGACGCAACGGGCCGCGAAGATTGACGGCGATCGTCTTGTCGAACAAGTCGGCGGTGACCCCCAGCAGCGACGGCGGGACCGGAGCGATGCCGGCGTTGTTGACCAGCACGTCGATGCGCCCGAACCGGTCCACCGCCGCATCGATCAGGGCTTGACATTGGTCCCAGTCGCCCACGTGGCAGCTCACGGCCAGGGCTCGTCCGCCCCGGGCGCTGATCTCGTCAGCCACCTGTTGGCAGGACTCGAGCTTGCGGCTGGCCACCACCACATCGGCGCCGGCCTCGCCGAAGCCGAGGGCCATGGCCCGACCCAGACCCTTGCTGGCCCCGGTGACGACCACCACCTTCCCCTCCGCGCTCAGGCTGGGGATGGTCACCGTCGCGCCCCCGGATGCGTGCCGCGGCTGGCGGGCCGGGGGGCGGACAGATCGCCGGCGATGCCGGCGATGACGTAGCGGATCTGCAGATCGAACAGCGCGTCGATCTCGGCCCCGTCAACCCCTTTCGGATCTCCGCCCGGCCGGCCGCCGATCGGTCGGTTCCCCACCGGTTCGACCCCGGTTTCCACCGCCCCGAACCCGACCGCGGCCCACATCAGGATGCGGCAGGCCTGCATGGCCGCGTCGGGAGCGAACCCGGCCGAGCGCATGGTGGCCATCAGGGGCACCGACGCTTCCACGTAGGCGTTCCGGCCCAGGGTCAGGATGAGCCGACTGTCCCGGGCCTGGCGCAGGCGGGCTCGCAGGGCTCGGGCCCAACGGGCCGCGTACTCCGACCACGACTCGTCCTCGCCGCTGACCGGGGCCAGATCGACCAGGAGCCGATCGGCGATGGCGTCGATCAAGGCCTCCTTGTTGCCCACCCGGGCATACAGCGGGACCGGTGATACCCCGAGCCGATTGGACACGCTCCGCATGCTGACGGCGTCGAGACCGGACTCCTCGAAGATGTCGACGGCGGCAGAAATGATCCGTTGGGCATCGAGCTCCGGGTCCGATGGTCTGGCCACGGTTCAGCCCTCCTTCGCCGTGGTCATGGCACCATCACCATCTTGCCTACCACCCGTCGATCAGCCATGCGCTGCAGTGCGGCGGGGAGATCGTCGAAGGGGACCTGTTCGGTCACCGCGTTGCGCAGCCGGCCCTCTCCGATCAGACCCGACAGGCGGGCATGGATCTCGTCCAGCTCGGCACGGGTGTTCCCGGCGGCCAGCACTCCCATCAGTGAGGCGTTCGCCCATACCAGCTGATGGGTCTGGGCCACAGGCCAGGCCCCACTGGCAAATCCCACGGCCAGCCACCGGCCGAACCGGGCCAGGGCACCGGCGGCATCCTCGGCCGACGAACCGCCGACCGGGTCGTAGATGACGTCGACGCCCCGTCCGGCGGTGAGCTGGCGCAGGGCCGGAGCCAGCGGGCCATGGCGATGGTTCAGGGTCTCGTCGGCACCGAGCGAACGACAGAAGGACGCCCGCTCCTCATCGCCGACGATGGCGATGACCCGCGCCCCGAGGGCGTGCCCGAGCTGGACGGCGGCGATCCCGCTTCCACCGCCGGCGCCCAGAACGGCGAGCCACTCCCCGGCGGCAAGTTGGCCCCGATCGACCAGTCCTATCCACCCGGTGAGGTGTGGGATCCAGAACCCGGCGGCCTCGACATCGGTGAGGCCCTCGGGCACCGGGAAGGCAGACGACGCCGGGGCCAGGCATTCCTCGGCGAACGAACCATGGCCGTCCTGAAAAGACGTCACGGCCATCACCCTCGTGCCCAGTGACGGGGAGTCGACTCCCTCTCCGACTGCGGTGACCACCCCCGACACCTCCTGTCCGGGGACGAAGGGCACGGGCGGTGTGAGGGGATAGGTGTGTCGGCACATGAGCACGTCGGGGAGCCCGATGCCGGCCGCGGTCACGCCGATACGGACCTGGCCCGGACCGGGATGGGGAACCTCGAGGGTGACGGGGTGGAGCACCTCGATGGGCTCGCCCCGGGCTTGGACCTGCCAGGCCCGCATCAGCGTCTCCCTCCGCCGGCAGGCTCGGCCCCCGGAACGCGAACTGGGTTCCACCTGGTCATAGCGCCCCTCCTTTGGACATGATCGCCGCCGCGCTGTCGAGCAGCAGGTCGACCTGGTGCCCGAAGAATTGATGGATCGGGTTGTCGGACAGGCCGCGCTGGTGCTTGGCGTAGCTGCCCTCCAGGACGATGGCCAGCTTCCACCGGGCGAACACGTCGTACCATCCGATGGCGCTGACGTCCCGCCCTGATCGCTCGGCGTAGCGGTCGACCAGTTGGTCACGGCCCGGGAGGTGGTCGAGGGCGAACTTCGGATCCTTGGTCCGCCCCAGGGGCATGGTTCCCTCCGGGCCGGGATGGAAGATGAGGGCCCAGGCCAAGTCGATCATGGGGTCGCCGATCGCCGCCATCTCCCAGTCGACCACGGCCAGCAGTCGGGGTGGCGGGTCGCCGGCGAACAGCAGGTTGTCCAGCTTGTAGTCACCGTGGCACAGGGCACTGGCCTGGGCCGGGGGGCGATGGTCGGCGAGCCAGCCGGCGACCCGGTGGGCGCCAGGCAGGTCCCTCCCGCCGGTGCCGTCGAGGTGGCTGAGCCACCGGGTCAGCTGGCGCCCCAGGTAGTCACCGGTGTGGGCCAGATCGCCCAGCCCGCATGCCTCCCAGTCGACGGCATGGATGGCCACCAGGGCATCGACCATCTCGTCGAGGGCCCGCCCGTGCGTCTCGGGCTCCTGGGCCCAGCCGGCGGGCACCGCGGCCCGGATGGGCGATCCGCTGATGCGCTCCATGACGTAGAAGGGCCCGCCGAACACGGTGGCATCGTTGCAGGACAGGACCGGTCGAGCGATGAGGACGGCCTCATCCTTGACGGCATCGAGGATGCGGAACTCGCGCAGGACATCATGGGCCGTGGCCGAGCTGGCGTGGCGGGGGGCCCTCCGGAGCACCCAGCTCGCCGGGCCGCGGTCGAGGGCGAACACCTCACAGGAGCCACCGCCCTGGATCGGGTCGACCGAGATGGGAACCCGGTCACCCAGTCGCTCGTCCAGGTAGCGCTGGAGCGACTCGGTACTCACCGGTTCATCCCGGCACCGAGGATGCCCGTCACTGGAGGCCCGCATCGGCGCGCAACTGCGCCCACCGCGCCTCGCCCGCCGGCCGGCGGCTGGGGATGTGCTCGGTCGGCCACCCCTCGGTCGGCTGGTATCCCTTCAGCAGGGTGCGGGCCAGCACGGACTTGTGGAGCTCGTCGGGGCCATCGCCGATGGGGCCGAAGCGGGTGGAGCGATACCAGGCCTCCACCGGCAGGTCACTCGAGTAGCCGAGGGCTCCGCACACCTGGATCGTCCGGTCGAGCACGCCCAGCACGACCTGGGACACGTGGGCCTTGACCATCCCGAGATCGGCCCGAACGGCGGCGGCCCCGTACTTGTCGACCTTCCACGCCGTCTGGAAGGTGAGAAGGCGCGCCGCCTGGATCTCCATGTGGGACAGGGCCACGTAGTCCTGCACCATCTGGTGCTGGGCCAGCAGCTTGCCGTGCGACGTTCGGGACACCGCCCGCTCGCACATGATGTCCAGGGAGCGCTGAGCCATCCCCAACCAGCGCATGGCGTGATGGATCCGGCCGCCGCCCAACCGCTGTTGGGCGAGCACGAAGCCGTCACCGGGCCGGCCGATCAGGTGGTCGGCGGGCACGCGGCAGTCCGAGAAGACGATCTCGGCGTGGTTCCCCGGTCGACCGAACTCGACGTCGGGATGGGCCATGGTCCCGATGTCGCGGACGATCTCCATGCCCGGCGTCCCCGCGGGCACGATGAACACCGAGGCGTGGTGATGGGGGCGACCCTCGGGGCTCGTCTCGGCAAAGACCAGGACGATGTCGGCCACCGATGCGTTGGTGATGAACCACTTGCGTCCGTTGATGACCCATTCCTCGCCGTCGAGCACGGCCGACGTGTCGATGACGGTCGGATCGGACCCGGCCAGAAAGGGCTCGGTCAGGGCGAAGGCACTGGAGATCTCACCGCGCAGGTTGGGCCAGAGCCAGCGCTCCTTTTGGGCGTCGGTGGCCCCGTGGGCCAGCAGCTCCATGTTCCCGCTGTCGGGAGCCTGCACCCCGAAGATGGTCATCGACATCATGCAGCGGCCGATGATCTCGGACATGAGCGCCAACTTCAGCTGACCGAACCCACTCCCGCCCAGCTGCGGGTCGAGGAAGGCACCCCACAGGCCCTGCTCTTTGACCCGGCCCTGCAGATGACCCTTGACCACCCGCCATTCCTCCGCCGGCAGTTCGTCGAAGATGGGCTCGAGGGGGATCAGCTCATCGTCGATGAAGCCGCGCATCCAGGCCAATTGTTCGGCGAACTCCGCATCGGTCTCGAAATCCCAACCCACGTGCGCCCTCCCCCTGATTTAGATTACACCGTAATCCCATCCTCCGGCCCCGGGCAAGAGGACCTACGCTCACGAGGTATGCCCATGAACCCAACCACCATGGCGCCGGACATGCGGGCCTGGCAGGTGACGCGCTACGGGCGACCGAGCCATGCTCTGGTCCTGAGCACCATTCGCTCACCGGAGCCCGGTCGGGGCGAGATCCTGGTGCGAACGTCCGCTTCGGTGTGCAACTACAACGAGGTGGACGGTTGTCACGGCCGTTACCTCACCATCAACCCGCCCCTGCCCTACACCCTGGGCATGGAATTCGTGGGCGATGTCATCGCCACCGGCCCAGGAGCCGAAACGTGGATGGGCCGTCGGGTCATGGGTTCAGGCGCCGGTGCCGTCGGCGCCCACGCCGAACTCGTGGTGGGGCCGATGGACATGGCCTTCGAGGTTCCCCCAGAGCTCAGCGACATCGAGGCCGCCGCCTTCTACTACCCCTTTCATCTTGCCTACCTCGGCTTGCACGAGCGCGGCCGGCTGCGAGCGGGCGAGACCGTCCTGGTCCACGCGGCGGCCGGCGGGGTCGGCTCGGCTGCGGTGCAACTGGCGGTGGCCGCGGGGGCCCGGGTGATCGCCACCGCCGGTAGTGCGGAAAAGCTGGACCTGGCCCGCGGCCTGGGGGCGGACACCGCCATCGACTACCGGACCGGTGACTTCGCCACCGCGGTGCTCGAGGCCACCGATGGGCACGGGGTCGACGTCTGCTTCGACGGCGTCGGCGGCGACGTCACCACGCAGTCGCTCCGGTGCCTGGCCCGCAACGGGCGCCACCTGGTCGTCGGGTTCGCCGGCGGGATCGAAGCAGAGGAGGTGCCGATGGTCGCCGGGCGCGCCCTGTGCTTCGGCAATATCTCGCTGATGGGCGTGCTCCTGGCCTACTGGGGCTCCGAGCTGCCCGCCGGATCGGGGTTCAACCCCACACCTCGTTCGGTAGGCGATGCCGTGCACGGGCACCTGCTCGAACTGCTGCGAGCGGGCCGGATCCGGCCGCTGGTGGGCCAGACCGTTCCCTTCGAACAACTGCCCCAGGCCCTCGAGGCCATGGAGGACCGTACGACCATGGGAAGAGTGGTGCTGGCCGTCACGCCGCTCGGGGATTCTCGATGACCAGGGCCACGCCCTGGCCCGATCCGACGCAGACCCCGAGTATGCCGAAACGGGCGTCGCGGAGTCGGAGCTCGGTGGCCAGGCTCAAGACATAGCGGGTTCCCGATGACCCGAACGGATGGCCCAGGGCCACCGCTCCGCCGTTGGGATTGAGGCGGTCATCGGGCACCTCGAATCCGTCGAGCTGCTTGGGTAGCTCCCGCAGGACACCGAGAGCCTGGGCCGAGAACGCTTCGTGCACCTCCCACACGTCGATGTCGGCGGGCGACAACCCTGCGCGGGCCAGGGCCAGGGGCATGGCGAAGGCGGGAGCGATGCCCATGAACTGGGGATCCAGGGCATAGGTGGCCGAGGAGACCACGCGGGCCAACGGTTCGAGTCCCATGGTGGCGGCCACCGTGTCGCTGGCCAGCACGATGGCGCTGGCTCCGTCGTTGAGGGGCGAGGAGTTGCCCGCCGTCATCTGGGTGGTATTCGGTTGGGCTGGCAGCGCGGCCAGTTTCTCGGCGGTGGTGTCACCGCGAATGCTCTCGTCGTGCTCGAACAGGGTGGCCGGCGTCCTCCGGGTGGCGGCGATCTCCACGGGATGGATCTCGACGGCCAGGCGGCCCGAATCCCGGGCGGCCGCCGCGTGCAGATGGGATCGAAGGGCGAAGGCATCGATCTCCTCACGAGACAGCTGGTAGCGATCGGCCACGTTCTGTGCCGTCTTGACCATCTCCACATAGACGCCCCGGGCCAGCAGGGCCGGATGCGGGGGTCCCCCCGCTCCCGCCCACATGGTGTCGAGCAGCAGGACCGGCCCGCGAGGACTGAAGGGCGCGTCTCCCTTCATGTAGGCCCAGCCCGATCGGGACATCGACTCCACGCCCCCGGCCAGACCCACACCCAGCTCGCCGCAGCGAATGGCATGGGAGAGGGAGATGGCCCCCGTGAGCGACGAGGCGCAGAAGCGGTTGACGGTGGACGCGGGAACCGAGTCCGGAAACCCTGCGGCCAGGGCGGCCCAGCGGGCCACATCGCCCATGCCCTCATGGGCCGGGTTCACGCAACCGGCGGCGATGTCCTCGATCCGCTCGAGGGGCATGCCCACCCGCTCGCAGGCGGCCACCATCGTCTGCCCGAGCAGGTCATCCAGCCTCAGGTGCGACAGTGAGCCCCCGTAGCGGCCGATCGGTGTCCGCACTCCCCCGAGTATCAGCGCTTCGGTCATGACCCGATCCTCCTTGTCGGCGATGGTCGACGTCGGACGTCCTGCTCGTGCACCGGCATCCCCATTCAAGCGGAAACCGTTCTCGATCGTCTCCGGTGGCCGGGCCCTTTACATATCGGTATCAGACTGTAAGGTTGTCACCAGTCGAACCCAGTCAATGAGTGGCCGCCGAGGCCGCCGGAAGGTGGGGGGTGTGATGGTCGTACCGATCACCAGGGAGTCGGGAGTCCGCGCCGAGGTGAACTACATCCGAAACGCTCCGGACGGGTCGGAGCGGGTCCTGGAGTTCGTGACCGAGGACGAGGGGCGCTCGACCATGCGGACCCGGCCCGGCCGGGAGGTCTGGATCGAGAACGCCCGGCCGCTCTCCACCGACATCGACCGCGAGGGGTTCGTGCTCGTGTCCCATGCCAGTTCGATCGAGGACTTCGACCGGATCCAAGAAGAGCCCACCGTCGACCAGCAGTACATGGACGAGATGAGCGAGCTCCTCAGGCACGAAACCGGCGCGGCGAGGGTGTTCATGCTCGGTGGGGGCAAGAAGCGCTACGGGGAGAGCGCCACCTCCAAACTCGCCCCCCTGGCCAACGCCAAGCCGGCCCGATACCCGCACGCCGACAATACCGATCAGTCGGCGACCGGGCTGGTCGAGCTGATCGCCGCCTTCGTCGACGATCTCGACCTGGCCGACTACCCCCGCTACGCCCTCTACAACATGTGGCGCGCCGTGTCGCCGCCCCCCCAGGACTTCCCGTTGGCCGTGTGCGACGCCCGTACCGTGGCCCCCGACGACGAGGTCACGGTGGCCGCCATCACCGAGGAGCGCGGGGCCGGTGACATCCGACACAACACCACCGGCTATGTCTACAACGCGGCCCACCGCTGGCACTACTACCCCGACATGACGGCGGACGAGGTCATCATCTTCAAGGCCCACGACACCGACGGGAGCCGATCGGGGCGCGTGCCCCACTCCGCCTTCACCGACCCGACCTGCCCCGGGGGTGTGAATACCAGAGCAAGCGTCGAAATGCGCGGGCTAGCCCTCTTCTCGTGAGCACGCTCCCAACGTCCGAGCTCATCCTGGTGGCGGCACGCCGCTGCGTCTCCCGGCGCGGAACGGGCAAGTTGACACTGAGCGCGGTGGCAGCCGAGGCAGGGGTTTCCCGGCCCACGCTGTATCACTGGTTCCCCAACAAGGCCCTACTCCTTGGGGCGCTCGCCGCCTACGAGGTGGAGCAGTTCGACCTGGGCCTCCAAGCACTGGCCGGCACCCAGCGGTCCCCGGCCCGGCGGCTCGACGCAACCCTTCGCTATCTGGTGACTTACCTCGACGAATCGATGGGCCCCGATCCCATCGGCGCCGACCCCGCCTTCGCCTTGCAATCGCTGGCCGACTCGCTCGGGCCCCACGTCGAGTCCTTGGCCCGGGTGCTGGGGGATGGGCTCGACGAGCTACCGACGGTGCGGTCCGGTGCGCTGTCGCGCCAACAGGCGGCCGAGATGTTCCTGCGCGTCGCCTACTCCCACTACCTGGTACCCCACCGCGATCCCGAAGCGCTCCTGGCCGCGCTGCGAAGTTTCGCCGGACTGCCCCGACGTGAGGTGGCCCGGGCTACGGCCTAGATCCCACGTCGGTGCGAGGATGGACGGTTCATGTGACCTGCCGCAGCAGCTGTCGGTCAACCGGCCCGATCGATGAGCTGGTTCAGGGCAATACCCGAGTCCACCAGTGCTTGCGCCTGGGCCGACCCGGTGATGGGCAGGTCCGTTGGGTCGAGCAGCCCGATCTGGGTCAGCAATGACGCCTGGTCCCAGTAGATGTGCTCGGAGGCGACCGAATCGCCGTCGAATCCCATGACGACCACCAGCGGTATCTCCACCCGCCGTCCCGTGGGAGCGATACCCGGCAGCCAAAAGGGCATCTCCGTGGTGTGGGTGAAGCGAATGATCAGTTCGTCCACCGCACGCTCGGCGCCGACCGTTCGCGAGACCTGCTCGACGGTCGTGTCTTCGGGCCAGGCCGGAATGAACGAGTCGCGATAGAACCGGTGGAGCTCAGCCCTATCCCGACCTCCGGTGAGCACGGGCACATGGACGACGGTGGGTCGATCGACCATCGTCTCCATGGTGGCGTTGGCATCCTTGGCTTCGAACTCCAAAGACACGTGGCGATCGAAGATCGCACCGAGATCGGGCATGGAGGCCTCCTGCGAGCATGGTAAGTAGGGCCGCCGCACCCTCCTCATGACGGACGCGGCGTGGACCCAGCGAGCATAGATCCTCGACCAGGGGCCGGCCCGGCCGTTCAGATGAGGTCGGCCAGCTGGCCCCAACCCTCGGGAGCTGGGGCCAGACGCCAGAACTGCTCGGGCGCCCGGCCCGCCAGTCGGCCGCTCAGGGAGTGGTCCTGCTCCAGGGGAGCGATCTGGCTCGTATAGCACCAGATGGCGCGG
This sequence comes from Acidimicrobiales bacterium, assembly GCA_035569695.1. Lineage (GTDB taxonomy): Bacteria > Actinomycetota > Acidimicrobiia > Acidimicrobiales > RAAP-2 > DASXMT01. The sequence continues at coordinate 14,966 of DATMMO010000442.1, forward strand.
TGCTTGCGCTCCTCGTCCTCCTCGTGGGGCACGATGGCCGGGGTCGGCCATGGTCCGTGCCGCAGCAGCCGGGCCACCCGCCAGGCCAAGAGCCCGGGGAGGTGCTTGTAGCCCGCGTCCTCGTAGCAGTACCAGGCCAGATCCTCATGATTCTGACGAACCAGCATGGCGGCCTGGTGGGTGACGTCGTGATCGGGATTGGCCAGTCCCATGGGAGCGAAGATGGCGGTGGGTTGTCGCGAGAGGATGGCCGCTTCCAGAACGGGCGCAATCTGTTCGGGGGTGGGGCGGTCCTCGGGGGGCAGGTATTGATGGTCGGAGAAGTCGAGCCAGTACGGTGTCGCCCCCAGGACCTCCATGGCTTGTCGATCCTCCAGCTGGCGGGCCGCCACCACGTCGTCGCCGGGTCCGAATCCACCGAGGGCGTCCCACGGGCTGGGCTCGGCCGGGTAGGCGGGAGGTTGTCCACCCATGACCGTGATCACCGCCGTACCCGGATAGCTGGCGATCAGGTACCCGGCCCCCATCGCCGCATCGTCGAAGTGGGGCGAGAGCACC
>DATMMO010000443.1:0-4522 GCA_035569695.1 Acidimicrobiales bacterium
ACGGTGGCCCCATAGCCCTGGTGGCCGATGGTGACCGGATCGTCGTGGATGTGAACACGCTGTCGATCAACCTGGACGTCCCCGAGGACGAGCTGGAGCGCCGCCGGGCTGCACTCAAGCATCCCGAGCCCCGCTACACCACGGGCGTGCTGGCCAAGTACGCCCGATTGGTCACCGGCGCCGAGCGGGGAGCAATCACCGAGCCCTAGGCCGGGGACGAGTCGGTAAGGCAGAGGCGACGGCACAGGCGAGCGGCAAGCTGAGAGGCGACGAGGCGCAAGCTGAGAGGCGACGAGGGCGTGGCTACCTGGGACGAATTCCGAGCCTCTGATCCGGCCTTCGCAACGCGGTGCGAGGAGCGAGTGGACGGCGTGGGTCTCGTGCTGGTGGGTACCCTCCGGCGCAACGGTTGGCCGCGCATCAGCCCTGTCGAACCGCTGATCACCGGCGGATCCCTCTATCTGGGCATGATGTGGCAGTCCCAGAAGGCCCTCGATCTGTTGGCCGATCCGCGCTGTGTGGTGCACAGCGTGGTCACCGACAAGGGCGGGACCGAGGGAGACGTCAAGGTCTATGGACGCGCCGTCGACATCGTCGACCCCGATGAGCGAGAGCGGTATGGCGTCGCGCTCCACGACCGCATCGGGTGGCGACCCGACGAGGAGTTCCATCTTTTCGCGGTGGACATCGACGAGGTCGGGTTTTTCCAGGTGGTCGACGGCGAGCACGAGGTCCACCACTGGCAGGCGCACTAGGCCTGGCGGCGGCCGTCGGGGCGCTGCAGGTCTGCTGGTGGCCGGGTTCAGGTCGCGCCAATAGGTCAGCTAGGTACTGGCCGAGGTCGAGCAGGCGGCCGGGTCAGGAGGGTCAGGTCGTGGCCACCGCCACAACCGGGGACGCCGGCGGGTTCCCTCCCGTGGAGCCGTTGAACGCGGCGCTGCCATACGTGAAGATCCCTCCGTCGGACCCAGCCAGCCAGTAGCCGTAGCCGTCTGGGGTGATCGACATCCCTATGACCGGCCGGTTGAGGAACGTCCCGCCGGCGGATCCGTGGAAGACCGCATCGCCGAAGCTGAAGATCCCGCCGTCCCGCGCCACCATCCAGTACCCGTTGCCGTCCACGGTGACCCCCATGCCCACGATCGGCTGGTTCAAGGGCTGTCCCGCCTCGGACCCTGAATTGCCGGCGTCGCCGAACGGATAGATGGCGCCGTCGGCGCCGACCAGCCAGTACCCCAACCCGCTGGTGGAGGCACCCATGCCCACGACCGGGGCGCTCAGTGGTTGACCGCCCTGCGAGCCGAGGAAGGGGGCGTCGCCGAATGTGAATATCCCGCCGTCTGCGGCGACCAGCCAGTACCCCTGGCCATCGGGGGTGGCGGCCATGCCCACGATGGGCTGGTTCAGCTGCTGTCCTCCTTCGGAGCCGAAGAAGCCGGCATCGCCGAATGCGAAGACCCCGCCGTCTGCGGCGACCAGCCAGTACCCCTGCCCGTCGGGCGTCGGGACCATGCCCACGATCGGCCGGTTGAGCGACTTGCCCGCCATCGACCCGAACGAGGTGGCGTTACCGACGGTGTAGACGTTTCCGCCCGCGGTGGTCAGCCATTGGCCCCCTCCGCCACCCCGGAACAAGCGATCGATCGTCTGCTCGAAGGCGGTGGCCAGCTTGGCGTGCCCGATGTCATTGGTATGGATGTTCATGGCAAAGCCGCCGCCGTCGACCGGGTCGCACATGTGCGTCCAGGCACAGGTTCGGCTGACATTCTCGGGAACGGTCGTCCCCTGGAATGAGCCGGTCATGGCGAAGTCTTGTACGGCGAAGGGGCCCTGGACGTCCACCGGATTGGCCCCGAGGGAGCCGTAGATCCGGGTTAGGTCGCCATTGAGGATGGACGACAGCGTGGCCGACTCGCGGGCCAGGCCCTGACCTGATGGACCGGTCACCCACTGCTGGAGGAACGGGTCGTAGTAGTCCATGCCGAAGATGGGGACCCCGCTGCCCGCCTCTTGCAGCGCGGCAACGATTTGGGGAAGGTTCGACGAGATCGTGGCCAGGCCGGTCTCGATGCAGGTGAGGCTGATGGTCCCTCCGGTGAGGCAGTTGTCCACGTCGTTCGCCCCGATGTCGATGGTGATGTACCGGACCTGGCCGGGATGGGCGTGCAGGAAGGCCACGGCATCACCCAGCTGGGTTCCCGAGGTATACGGGCACGAACCGCCTCCGCTGAGCATGGTGGTCGTGGTGGCACCGGGGCACGAGAGGTTCTCGACCTGCAGCCCGCTGATCGAGGACTGCTCGTGCGCTTGGACCAGGTTGACGTAGTCGTTGGCCGGCGTCGAGGCGCCGACGCCCGCGGCCAGGGAGTCGCCCAGGGAGAGCTGATAGACCGGGCCGGATGTCAGCGGGTCCGCCCCTGCCCGGTTGGCCCCACCCAAGACCAGCGATCCTGCCGCGACCAGGGCGGCCATGGCCACCACGATCCCGGAGCGATACCGCCACCCTCCAGCCCCTCGTCTCCGCTGGCGCTGCCCGTTCGAACCGGCCTCGTACACGTCCGTCCCCCTCATCCCCGATTCCGCACCAGCACGGTCAAACACCACCACGGTGACCCACAGCACGGTTATCAACCAGCACGGTTTCCCCACCAGCACGCTACGGAGCCAACCCGCGCTTGTCGAGCGCGATGGTGACGTGTCACACTGGATGGACTATGAACACGAGCGCCCCCATCGTCCAGATCACCGTGGTACTCGTTTCGTAGCGCATACGACGCTGTCATCGCCGTATGCGCTCTCCGACCTCCCAGCTGGGAGGTCGTTTTTTTGTCCCGAATCGTGACGAACCGCCCAACGCCGTATGAACCACCACTTGAACCACATCGAAAAGGGAGAACCCCGATGGAACTGACCGGAGCCCAGGCCCTCATCAAGAGCTTGGAGATGCAGCGGGTAGAGGTCATGTTCGGCCTCCCCGGCGGCGCCATCCTTCCCGTCTACGACCCCATCCTCGACTCGTCGATCCGACACATCCTGGTCCGGCACGAGCAGGGAGCCGGCCATATGGCCGAGGGCTACGCCCAGGTCACGGGTCGGCCCGGGGTGGCCATGGTCACCAGCGGTCCCGGCGCCACCAACATCGTCACACCGCTGGCCAATGCCTACATGGACTCCACCCCGCTGGTGGTGATCTCCGGTCAGGTGGCCACTGCCGCCATCGGGACCGACGCCTTCCAGGAGAGCGACATCACCGGGATCACCATGGGGGTGACCAAGCACAACTGGTTGATCACCGACCCGGCCGACATCCCCAGGGTGGTGGCCGAGGCGTTCTACGTGGCCACCACCGGACGGCCCGGGCCGGTGCTGATCGACATGCCCAAGGACATCTCCAACGCCACCATGAACTGGTACTGGCCCGAGCTGTCCGACCTGGATCTTCCCGGTTATCACCCTGTGACCGAAGGAGACCCGGCCCTGGTGCGGGAGGCGGCCGAGCTGTTGTTGGCCGCTCAGCGCCCCGTGCTGTACGTGGGCGGCGGTGTGCTCAAGGCGCGGGCGGCCGGGGCCTTGCGGGAGCTGGCCGAGCGCACCGGCATCCCCGTGGTGACCACCCTGATGGCGCGGGGCGCCTTCCCCGATTCGCACCCGTTGTGCCTGGGCATGCCGGGCATGCACGGCAACTACACGGCGGTGACCGCCATGCAGCGCTCGGACCTGCTCTTCGCCCTGGGCAGCCGGTTCGACGACCGGGTGACCGGCAAGATCAGTGCGTTCGCGCCCGAGGCCAAGATCGTCCACGTGGATATCGATCCGGCCGAGCACAACAAGGTGCGCCGGGCCGACGTGGCCATCGCCGGTGACTGCCGCCTGGTCATCGAGGAGCTGCTCGTCGCTCTCACTGACTTGGGGTTGCCCCACTCGGATGCCACCGTCGGGCACCCCGGCGGGTCACCCTCGGACGCGTCGCCCGGTGCCGACTCGTTGCCGGGCACTCGGGCGGCCTCGTTCCCGCGGGAGCGGCTGGCACCATGGCGAGCCCAGGTGAGCGAGTGGCAGCACCAGTTCCCGCTGGGCTACGACCGCAATCCGACCGGGGGGGCACTGAAGCCGCAATTCGTCCTCGAGCAGCTGCGCGATGCCACGCCCGACGACACCATCGTGGCCTCGGGGGTCGGCCAGCATCAGATGTTCGCCTCCCAGTGGTGGCAGTTCGACTACCCCTACACCTGGGTCAACTCCGGGGGACTGGGGACCATGGGCTTCGCCGTGCCCGCCGCCATCGGGGCCAAGGTCGGTCGTCCCGACCGGATGGTGTGGGCGGTCGACGGCGACGGCTGCTTCCAGATGACGGCCCAGGAGCTGGTGACCGCATCATCGGAGCGGATCCCGGTCAAGATCGCCATCCTCAATAACGCCTATCTGGGCATGGTCCGCCAGTGGCAGGAGATGTTCTACGGCGAGCGGTACTCCGAGGTGTACCTCTCACCCGATCTGCCCGACTACGTGGGGTGGGCCGAGT
>DATMMO010000444.1:0-4502 GCA_035569695.1 Acidimicrobiales bacterium
GTGGTCAGATACTGGGGTTCTCAATGGCTTCTCTCAGGGATGGCGGAGGTATTCGCGGTCGTTTTCATGGGGAATCTCATCCGCTCGGGCACGCTTCGGTGGAGTTGATGGCGGCCTGGAGGATGGCGCAGGTGGGCGGCCCGGAAATAATGGCTCCCGTGTTGTTAGAGGCCTGGAACGGCGCCACCAGGGCCACCACGACATGAGAGCCGGGGACGAAGGCGATCATCCAGTCCGACGTGTACTGGGCCTGGGTGCCGACCTCGGCCGTACCGGTCTTGGCCGCCACGTTCTCGTCGGCCGGGAAGACGCCGGCGGCCGTCCCGGAGGTCACCACTCCCTGCATGAGCGAGGTGACCAGCTGAGCCGTCGAGGTCGTCGTCGCCTTGAGCCAGGGCTTGGTCGTGTACGAGGTGACCAGATTGCCCTGAGAGTCACGGATCTGAGCCATCACGTGCGGCGTCTCGATGACGCCGCCGTTGGCAATGCCCGCCGCCACCAGGGCCATCTGCAGCGCCGAGGCGGTGACGTTCTGCTGGCCAAAGGCAGAGTACGCCTGTGCCGGGGCGTTGTTGGTGAGGTCAGCCACCGACGGGAAGTTCGACTTCACCGCTCCGGGCAGGTCGAGGGGCGGGACCTGGTTGAACCCGAAGGCCTGCGCCTCGGTGTTCTCCGACTGGGCGCCGAGGCTCATCCCCATCTGCGCGAACGCGGTGTTGCACGACTGCGGCAGGCTGACCTGTAGGGTTCCGCCACACACCTCCGCCCCTTTGTTGTAGTTGCACAGCGGCAGGTTCGACTGGGGCAACGGGATACAGCCTGCTTGCGGATAGTCAACATCGGCCAGTGCCGGCTGATGGTCGTAGACGGCGGACGACGTTACAACCTTGAACGTCGAACCCGGTGCGTTGGTGTCGGCGTACGCCTTGGCCAGGATGGGGTTCCCGGGAGCGTGGATGTCGGCCTGGTATGCCGCCGTCTCTGTCGGAATGTCCTCGGAGACCAACGGGTTCGGGTCATAGGTCGGCGTGGAGTACATGGCCAGGATGGCCCCGGTGGTGGGATCGAGGGCCACGGCCGAGACGGGGGACGAGACGCCCGTCTGCGGGATGTTGTTCAGTGCGGTGGCCATGGCCGCCTGCAGCTTGGGCTGGATGGTGAGGGTGACGTTGTCGGTGACCGTCGAGTTGGTGAGCAGGTCCCGGATCGTCTTTGGCGTGCGGTTGTGGGCCACCAGGTACTGGTTGTACGACGCCTCGACCCCCAACTTGCCGTAGTCGATGGAGTCCCAACCGACGATGTTGGCGAAGAGCCCGGCAGTGGCCGTCGGGTACACCCGTTGGTACTTGTAGTAAGCACTGGCCGGAGCCAGGACCGACTGGGCCAGCAGGGTGCCATCCGCAGCCAGGATCTCGCCCCGGGGCTGGGTTCGCGCATTCTGGATGACCGCGGGGTTCCTGCTGTCGGTGGCCAGCGAGTGAGCCTTCAGAACCTGGATGTTGTTGAGCTGAATGAACAGGGCGACAAAGCACAACACCATGAAGATGCCCAGCCGGCGGATCCGTTTCTCCATCAGATGCCTCCGGCCGCGGTGGTGGCGGGCGCGGTCGTGGGCACCTGACCGGGCACGGTCGTCGTGGTCGTGGTGGTCGTGGTCGTGGTGGGGACCGGCGGCGGGGTGGTGGTCTGGGTGCTCTTCTGCGCCGCCTTGAGGTTCCGCACGTACTTCTGGGCGTCGGCCAGCGAGGATTCCTGGACACCGGCCGTGATCGAAGGCAGGTACGGCGCGGGAACGTCACTGGGGCGCACACCGGTGTTCTGCACCGGGACCGGGTGGTACCACAGGAATCCACCGATGCGCCCCTGGTAGATCACCAGCTGGTTGTGGTGGGACTTCACGAAGTAGGAGCTGTTGTTGTACCAGCGCACGGCATAGAAGGCGCCGTAGATCACCGCGGCCAGGATCACCACCACCAGCAGCGCCCTGAACGTGAGCAGCCGCCGGGCTCCCTTTTGACGTCGTTCTCTCCGGCGGGCCCGCCGCCGTTCTCGGCCCTTGAGCGTGTCGGATTCGCGAAATGCGCTGCTGGCACCGGGAGCGGCCGTCGATGGGTCCAGGGCCGACGCCGGCTGTGCATGGGCGTCGCCACCTGAGGCACTGGGGTCGTCCCCGAAGGCACCGGGCTCGACCGGCATCACCACCGGGGTCGTGCCAGCATCGGCGTCACCGATGATCACGTCGACCAGGACGGCGGTGATGTTGTCGCTTCCCCCGTGGTCGCGAGCGGCCTCAACCAGCTTCTCCACGGCCTCTTGAGGGCTGTGGATGGAGGACAGGATCTCGGTGATCTCGCCATCGCTCAGCTCGTTGGTGAGACCGTCGCTGCACAGCAGGTACCGATCACCTTGTTCGGGGCGAATCCTCCACAGGTCGGCATCGACCTCAGGCGAGACGCCGAGCGCCCGGGTCAGGATGTGACGGTGCGGATGGACCATGGCTTCGGCCGGTGTGATCTCGCCATTGCGGACCATCTCCTCGGCCAGGCTGTGATCGGTGGTGATCTGGGTCAGCTCGCCGTCGTGGAATCGGTACGACCGCGAGTCGCCCACGTTCACCAGGGCCAGGACGTCCCGTCCCCCTTCGTTGACCAGAGCCACTGCGGTCAGGGTGGTGCCCATCCCCCGCAGGTCGGCGCGCTCCTGGCTGGCCACCCACACCGCCGTGTTGGCCGACAGGACCGCATCAGCCAGTCCGGGACCGGAGGGGTGTTCCCCGAAGGCCTGCTGCAGGGCATCGATGGCGACCTGGGATGCCACTTCGCCGCCGGCGTGGCCACCCATGCCGTCGGCCACGGCGAAGAGGCTGGACGTGGCGATGCCGAGATCCTGGTTGGAGGAGCGGACCAAACCGGTATCGGTGGCCGTACCCGAGCGGAGAACGGTCACCTCACTTGCCGATCTCGAACACGGTGCCGCCCACTTGGAGGAGATCCCCCTTGTCCAGTTGGGTCCGCTCGCCGATGCGTCGGGTATTGACCCAGGTCCCGTTGGTGGAGCCGAGGTCCTCGACCCACAGATTGCCGTTCTGGCGGAACAGGCGGGCATGGAGGTTCGAGGCATAGGTGTCGTAGTCGATCGACACTCCACAACCGGCGGCCCGGCCCACCGTCACCTCGTCATCGAGCTCGTAGGTACGCCCGATGCGGTCCTCGGGGCGCACCACGTGGAGGCGGAGGCCGCGCTTGCCTCTTCGTGATCCCCCGCCGTCTCCGGCCGCTTGTTTCTCTTCCCGCCGCCGGCGGCGCCGCTGGAGGGGCTTGACCTCCACCCATACGGCCCGGACTACCCACATGAAGAAGAGCCAGAGCAGGATGATGATCACGTACTCGAGGGCACGCAGAACCGGGGTGTTGTTCACCGGATTCGGGACCGATACCAGGATGATGTGCATGTGGGCTCAGGCGATGCCCATTTACGAGGCCTCGAACCGGACGGAGGTCGTCCCGATCGTGATCTCGTCGCCATCCGCGAGCTTCCGCTCCCGGACGGGCGTCCCGTTGACCCGGGTCCCGTTGGTGGAGTTCAGGTCCACCACCACCACGTCATTGCCCAAGCGCCGGATCTCGGCGTGGCGACGGCTGGCGTTCGGGTCCGACACGACCACGGTGCTCTCGGGCAGGCGCCCCAGGGTGATCGTCTCGGCCCCGATGATGATGCGCCCACCCTCGGCCAGGACCAGCGAGGCGGCCGTGAGTCCGGAGGGGCCCTCTTTGAAATCGGAGACCACGTTGAACCGGCCCCGGCGCAACCGACGATCCTCGTAGACGGTCACGGTGACCGGTCCCACGAAGGAGTAATTCTCGCTGCGGGCATGCTCCCGGGCCGCTTCCTCCAGCTCACGGATGAGGGCCTCGAGGAAGCTCTCGAACCGCTCGAAGTCGTCGGTGGCCAGGCGCACGCCGAAGGCATTGGGCGCGATGAGTCCATGGACCCCCAACCGGCGTTGGAGGTCCATCTCTCGGGTAAGACGGCGGCCTATCTCAACGGGATGGAGCTCCCCGCGAAAGGCCTTTGAGAAGGTGCCGTCTACCAGGCGCTCCAGGCGCCCCTCAAACTTCTGCAGTCCCATGCTGCGGACAGCCTACCGGGGGGAAGACGGGTACAGGGGGTAGGTAGGGTCAGGTAATCTTCTCCCGTCGCTCGGGCGAGTGGCGGAATTGGCAGACGCGCAGGATTCAGGTTCCTGTGTCCGAAAGGATGTGGGGGTTCAAGTCCCCCCTCGCCCACCACCGGGAGTTCGCGAACGACCGGTCCCAGCGCGGGAAACCCCCTCCCACCAGGGCGAACTGCCGGATTTCTGGCTCTTCGGATTTCAGCGGGGAGCCGATCGTTCGAGATCACCCAGAATTGGGCGAAGGCGCTTCAAGCTTGAGGTGTGAGCCAAAAAACAAGAAGCACCTTCGTCCTTATCCACCCTACTGAGATCCTCGCCGCCCTGGTGG
>DATMMO010000445.1:0-14608 GCA_035569695.1 Acidimicrobiales bacterium
CGTCGTGGACCTCCAGGCCGGAGCGCTCCGACTCCACCGCCGCGGCGTTGACCACCCAGGGCTCGGCCTCGGGGGCCCTCCGCCAGTGAAGGGACAGCGACAGGGCCTTGTTCTCGACCAGGACGCCGGCAGGGGCGTCCGCCGCCAGCCTGGCTCCGGCTTCGGCCACCGCGGCGCGCCACTGGTCGACGATCGGGTCGGTGGTGACGACGCCGTCGGCTCCGGCCCACTCCGCCCCGTAGGAGCCGACCAGGTGGAGACGGGCGATGCCACCGAGCTGGTCCACCAGGAACGACGCCGGTCGACCGGAGATCACCGCCACCGTGGCGAACTGCCGGCTGAGTTCGGCCAAGGCCTCTCGGGCACCGGGCAGCGGCCGTGCCGTCGCCGGGTCGGCCACGATGGCGGCCAGCGTGCCGTCGAAATCGGTGAGCACTGCGCTCCCTGCCCGGTCGGCCAGAAAGGGGGCGAACCGCGCCGCCCACTCCGGCGGGTCGGTCACGTCTTTTTGGTCGTCGATGTGGTCGAGTGGGCGGCCGTGGTGGTGGTAACTGGCGCTGCCGTCGTCGTGGTCGAGCCCGATACGGGGGCCAGATCGGCGCCGACCACCACCACCACGCCCGATCCGACCACGTTGGCCACCGGGACAGCCGATGTGAGCGGCTTCACCGCGGTGGCCGGAAGGTGCAGGGTGGTGGCGATGGACTGGGCGGCGGGCTTGAAGACGGGGGCGGCGTAGTACACGCTCGAGGTGGGAAGACCGGTCGCGGTGGCATTGACGGGTGGAAGCATGGTCCACCCCGCCGTCTGCAGCTCGTTGGAGAAGGTGGTGGCGGCATTGACCGCGCCCGAACCGTTGGCCACCAGGACCGGGACCTGGGCCTTGGGCATAGTCGTGGTCGTGGACCCGGGGGTCGTGGTGGTGGTGTGCGGCACGGTGGTGGAGCTGGTGGTGGCCGTGACGGCCGACGGATGGCGGTTCACGATGCCCACCAGGAGCGCCGTCACCACCACGAACACGATCAGCAGGACGACGGCACGCCCGACCGGAGGGCCCTCGTCGGGTTCGTCGGGGGGCGGTGGCGGTTCCTCGCCGAATGCGGGGGTGTCGGTCATTGGGGTGCCAGCCTGCCAACCAGGACGTTCGGGCGCAAGCGTTTCCCATCAGGCGGTGCCGACGGCCGGGCGCACCCGGGGGCCACAGTGCCTGCCCAGTAGGCTTGCCGGGGAAGCGGGCTCCGGCCTGACGACCGGCCGGTGTGGCGCAGTTGGTAGCGCAGACGACTTGTAATCGTCAGGTCGTGGGTTCGAGTCCCACCGCCGGCTCCGAAAATTTCCCCACTGGCGCAGGGCCCGAGATGGAGCTGTAGCCCGTGCAGCCCGGTCGGCCGGTCTCGGCCCACCTCGGCCCGGACGCGGTCGGCCTGGATAGAGCGGACGCCCGGTCAGCCCGCCTCAGATACGTCGGGCCGTATAGGCGTTGGTGACGTAGGGCAGGACGACGGGCTCGGGCAACCGGGACACCAACTCGGCCAGGGGGACCAGGAAGGCCTCGCGCTGGTCGGGCTCCATGGCGGTGATATAGCTGGTCGAGGCCATGCGATCCATCAGCCCGGCATGATCGAGGATCTGGTGGAATTGATAGCGGTGCCGGTCGACGTCAACGAAGGCCGGATGGGCCGACACGACGGGCCGGAAGTCCTTACCCACCCGGTAGGGACCGCGTTCGGGCCACTCGATGGCCCGGCTCAGGGTGCTCACCCACTCGACCGTCTCGTCGCGCTCGTTCCAGATCAACCCCAGCCCCCCACCGGGCCGCAGGACGCGGGCCATCTCGGTAAGGGCGCGATCGGGGTCGAACCAGTGAAATGCCTGAGCCACGAAGACGGCGTCCACCGACGCATCGGGGGCAGGAATGCTTTCCGCACTCCCGTCGACCAGCTCCACCTCGGGCAGGTTGCGGGCCAGCTCCGCGCGCATGGATGGCGAGGGCTCGACGGCCAGGATCTCGACGCCGGACAGGGCCAGCTGCCGGGTGAACTTTCCCGTGCCTGCCCCGAGGTCGATCACCCGTTTTCCGGGACCCAGCTCGAAGGTCCGTCCGAACATGGCCAGGGCCTCGTCCGGGTAGCCGGGCCGACCCCGCTCATACCGGCTTCCATCACCAAACCCGCTGGTGGACAGGTACTCATCGTTCGTTTCGACCATGCCAATCTCCCTTGTGGCGCCCTTCCACCCGCGTGCACCCGGATTCTGGACGGCGCCGACGTTGCCTGCTCCCAACCTACGGCCCCACCCGGTCCCATCCCGTCGCCAGGGGGGGTGCAGGTTCGGTTGCGGGGCTGTCCGGGTAACTTGGCTTACTACGTCCGATGCCGTCGAGGCGCGGCAGAGCGGGCCCGGACCGTACCGGAAGGAGAGGATCATCGAACTCTCAACAGCCCTGGACCAAGAAACGCTTGCTGCCCGCTTCGGCGAGGCACGGGCCCTGACCGAGGCTCTGGCCGAACCGCTCTCGGCCGAAGACCAGACCGTCCAATCCATGCCGGACGTGAGCCCGACCAAGTGGCACCGGGCCCACACCTCGTGGTTCTTCGAGACGTTCCTGCTCGCCCCCAGGCTGGTCGACTACCGGCCCTTCCATCCCGCCTACGGATTCCTGTTCAACTCCTACTACGAGGGTGTGGGGGCCCGGCACGCCCGCGACCAGCGGGGGCTGCTGTCCCGCCCGGGGATCGACGACATCGCCTCGTATCGGCGCCATGTCAACGCGGCCATGGACCGGCTGTTCCACGATGCCCTGGACCACGACGGGCTGGCCCTGGTGGAGCTGGGCATCAATCACGAACAACAGCACCAAGAGTTGCTCCTCATGGACATCAAGCACGTGTTGTCGTGCAACCCGCTCGACCCCGCCTACGGGGACCTCGCTGTACCGGCGCCGTCGGAGACGCCCCCGTTGTCGTGGACCAGGCACCCGTCGGGGACCATGGAGATCGGCCACGACGGGAACGCGTTCTCGTTCGACAACGAGTCTCCCCGGCACCGCGTCTATGTCCGGCCCTTCGCCATGGGGCGTCGACCGGTCACCTGCGGAGAGTGGTTGTCGTTCATCGACGACGGTGGCTATCACCACTCCGACCTCTGGTTGTCCGACGGATGGGCGGCGGCGATCGCCGAGCAGTGGGACTCCCCCTTGTACTGGTCTCGGGTCGACGACGAGTGGCACATCTTCACCTTGGCCGGGTCGCGACCCCTGAACCCGGCCGAGCCGGTGTGCCACCTCAGCTACTACGAGGCGGACGCCTACGCCCGCTGGGCCGGTGCCCGGCTGCCCACCGAGGCGGAATGGGAGATACACGCGGCGACCGAGGCGGCGGAAGGGAACTTCCTCGATCCCTACGTTCTCCATCCGTCCCCCGTCGCCGGCGATCGATCGAGCCCCTTTGGCGACGTGTGGCAGTGGACCTCGAGCGCGTACAGCCCTTACCCGGGCTTCGAGCCGGCTCGGGGAGCGGTGGGCGAGTACAACGGCAAATTCATGGTCAGCCAGTACGTCCTCAGGGGCGGTTGCTGCGCCACCCCACCAGGCCATGTTCGCCCCACCTATCGGAACTTCTTCCCTCCTGCCGCCCGGTGGGCGTTCAGCGGGCTCCGGTTGGCCAAGGATGTCTGAGCCCAACCGCGCGGAGGTCATCCGACCGACGGTCGAGGTGCACCTGACCCCGGACGACCTGCGCGCCGCCATGGAGGCCGACGTGCGGTTGGGGCTCACGGCCGAGCACAAGCACCTGCCCCCGGTCTATTTCTACGACGACCGGGGCAGCCGGCTCTTCGACGAGATCACCCGGCTCCCCGAGTACTACCCGACCCGAGCCGAGCGTTCGATCCTCGAGGCCCACGCCAAGGACATGGCCCAACGGTCCAAAGCCGACACGCTGGTAGAGCTGGGCGCCGGGACCTGCGACAAATCCCGCGTCCTGCTCGAGGCCATGCAGGCCACCGGCGCCCTGTATCGATTCGTACCCCTGGACGTGAGCGAGACCACCCTGTGGGAATCGGCGCTGGAGCTGGCCGAGGAGTTCCCCGGCCTCACCGTCACCGCCGTGGTGGCCGACTTCATTCGACACCTGGAGCACCTTCCCACCGGCGGGGTTCGCCTCTTCGCCTTTCTCGGCGGGACCATCGGCAACCTCGACCCGGCCCAACGGCGCCGGTTCCTCATGGACCTCGACTGCGCCATGGATCCGTCCGACCGCTTTCTCCTGGGTACCGACCTGGTCAAGGATCGGCATCGACTGGTCGCCGCCTACGACGATGGCGCCGGGGTCACGGCCGAGTTCAACCGGAACGTCCTCCACGTGCTGAACCGGGAACTGAGCGCGGACTTCGTCCCCGAGCGATTCGAGCACGTGGCGCTGTGGAACGAGGCCGACAGCCGGATCGAGATGCGGCTCCGCTCCACCGTGGCCCAAGCCGTGCGGGTGGCCGACCTCGACCTGGAGGTGAGCTTCGAGGCCGGCGAGGAGCTGCTCACCGAGATCAGCTGCAAGTTCACGCCGGAAGGACTGGAAGAGGAACTGGTGGCCTCGGGGTTCGTGGTCGAAGCCACCTGGGCGTCCGAGGGCGACGAGTTCCTCATGACCCTGGCCTCCCCCTACTGCTGAGCCTGGTTCACGCCGATCCGTTGACTCCGCGGCGGCGCTGTTGTCGCCCTATTCAGCCCGACGACCAGGAATACGATGTGGGTCTGGCCTTGAGGCGAGGAGGACTTCATGCCCGAGTTCCCGACTATTACCCACGTCGCGTTGACCGTCAGCGATCTCGGCCGCAGCGTGCCCTGGTATCAGAAGCTGTTTGGCACAGAGCCGTTACTCGACGAGGAGACAGGATCGTTCCGGCACGTCGTCTGGCTCGTCGGTGGCCAAACACTGGTCGGCCTCCACCAGTTCCCGGACCCGGCAGACGACCTGGCGTTCAACGAGCGTCGCGTGGGATTGGATCATCTGGCCTTCCAATGCAGCGAGAGGAGCGAGCTCGAGCAGTGGGCAGAGCGTCTGGAAGCGCTGGGCATCGCCCATGGCGGCATCGTCGATGCCGGCTATGGATCGGGATTGTCGTTCCGTGATCCTGATCAAATCGCGCTCGAGTTCTTCGCACCGCCGCTGACCTAGCGGCCCGAACCGCTCCGCACCAGGTCGTCCACCGCGGGCTGGATAGCGCGGTGAAACGTCGGATAGCTGTAGATCATGTGCTGGAGCTGGGCGATGGGCACCTGGGCATGGACGGCCAGGGTCAGCAGGCCGAGGACCTCGCCGCCGACCGGACCGGCCGACGTGGCGCCGACCAGGACACCCCGGTCGGCGTCCCCGATCAGCTTGATGAAGCCGTCGTTGCCCGCCTTGTGGATCCAGCCGCGCGCCGACTTGGGGATCTCGGCCCGGCCCACCTGGACGTTGATCCCCTGGTCCCGCGCCGCGGCCTCGCCCAACCCGACCGAGCCGATCTCGGGGTCGGTGAACGTCACCCGGGGGACGGCCCGATAGTCGGCCGGGGTCACCGGCCGGCCCAGGATGTCGTCGATGACGATGGCAGCCTGGTACATCGACATGTGGGTGAAGGCGCCTTTCCCGGTCACGTCGCCGACGGCCCAGACCCCGTCGGTCACCCGCAGGTGGTCATCGACCGGCATGACCCGGGCGTCCTCGTCGACCCCGATCGATGCCACATTGAGTGCCTGCAGATCGGGACGACGCCCGGTGGCCACCAACAGCTGGTCGGCCACCACTGGCTCGGCCGAGTCCAGGGTGACGGTGAACTGCTGGCCATCGTGGTGGACGGCATCGATGGTGACCGACGTGTGGACGGCGATCCCCTCGCGCTCGAATACGGTGGCCAGCAGCTCGCTCGATTCCGGGTCCTCGGGCGCCAGCAGGCGATCCGCCACCTCGAGCACCGTCACCTCGACACCGAAACGGGAGAAGACCTGGGCCAGCTCCACCCCGATGGGCCCCCCGCCCACGATGGCCAAGGTGGCCGGCAGGGTCTCCACCTCGATCGCCTGCCGGTTGGTCCAGTACGGCGTCTCGGCCAGGCCTGGGATCGGAGGGGCCGAGAACCGGGCGCCCACCCCGACCACGATGGCTCGGCTGGCCTCGAAGACCCTGTCCTCCACCACGACCCGGTGGGGGCCGTCGAGGCGGCCCCAGCCCCGCACGAACCGGCCTCCTTTGTCCTCGAAACGCTTCACCGCCACGATGTCGTCCCAGTTGTCGGTGGCCTCCTTGCGGATCCGCGCCGCCACCGGACCCCAGTCGGGACTGACGGTGGACTCACCGGCCATCCCGGGGATCCTCCGGGCCTCGGCCAGCAGGTTGGAGGCCCGGATCATCATCTTGGAGGGGATGCATCCCCAGTACGGGCACTCCCCTCCGACCAGCTCGGCGTCGATGCCGATCACGTCGAGGCCGGCGACGGCCAGCTTCTCGGCCACGTCCTCGCTCCCCGGGCCCATGCCGACGACGATCACCTCTGCCTGTTCAGTCATCCTCTGCTCCTCGCTGTGCCCGGATGCTCCTGCCACCATCGCGCCTCATACCCGTTCGCGGCCGGTCGTCTGCTGTCGACGCCGGTCAGGGAAGGAGTCTGGCGTCAGGGAAGAAGTCTGGTGCAAAACCGGTTCAACGCGTATGGCAGTACGCGCAACCTGGAACGGAACGGTCCTGGCCGAGAGCGACGCCACCGTCGTGGTCGAGGGGAACCATTACTTCCCTCCCGACTCGGTCACCCACGAGTACTTCGAGCCCAGCGACTCGCACACCATCTGCCCGTGGAAGGGCGAGGCCAGCTACCGGACGGTGGTCATCGGGGGAGACCGGAACGAGGACGCGGCCTGGTACTACCCGTCGCCCCTTCCCGCGGCTGAAGAGATCACCGATCACGTGGCCTTCTGGCGAGGCGTCGAGGTGACCGAGGTCGCCTGAACGCCGGTGCCCTAGCCGCCGACCGCGTCGGCCCGCTGCCGGGCCACGTCGAAACAGGCGATGGCACCGGCCGTGGCCACGTTCAGCGAGGACAGCGATCCGTGCTGGGGAATCGATCCCAGCGCGTCACACCGCTTCTTGGTCAGGGCGGCGAGGCCCTTGTCCTCCGAACCGAGGACGAGGGCCAGTGGCTCCTGGCCGACCGGTAGTTCGTACAGCGGGCGGGACGCGGCGCCGTCCAGTCCCACCGTCCACACGCCGAGGGTGGACATCCGCTGCAGCGCGGCGGGTATCCCGGGCACCAGGGTCATGGGCAGGTACTCGATGGCGCCGGCCGCCACCTTGGCCACCGTGGGCGACAGGTGGACAGAGCGATGGCGGGGAAGCACGATGCCGGTGACCCCGGCACACTCCGCACTGCGCAGCAGGGAGCCCAGATTGTGCGGGTCGGTGATGCCGTCCATGACCAAGAGGAACGGGAGCCCGGCGCGCCGGGACGGCTCGCACAGTTGCTCGAGGGTGGCCTCCTCGACCGGCTTGGCCAGGGCCACCACCCCTTGGGCGCCATCGGTCCGAGCGACGCCGTCGAGCCGCTTGCGGGACACGTAGTCGACCCTGACCCGCCGCTTGGTGGCCAGCGCCTCGATGTCGTCGAGGATGGCGGCCGCGTCCATGCCTTCGACCATCATCAGCGTCCGCACCGTCCGGCGGTTGGCCACCAACAGCTCCCGGACGGCCTGGCGCCCCTCCACCTGTTCACCGCCGAGGCCCTGGCTCTCCGGGCTCCTCCTGGAGGTCTGACCGTCCCGGTCGTTGCCCATCCGGCCCCGCTGGTCGGCGCGCCCCGTTCCGGCCCGCCCCGCTCCAGCCCGCCCGGCCCCAGCCCCGCCGCGCCCCGTTCCCCCACCGCCGCGCCCGGCCCCGGCCGGACCACCCCGGCCCGATGCGCCCCTGCTCCCTGCGGCCCGAGGTGAGCCGCCTCGACCGGTGCCCCGCGCCGTGTTCCTGTCATCTCGACCACCGCGGCTGTCGCTGCGGCCGCCGCCTCGGCCCCGTCCCGGTGGCGTCATGGATCCGTCCCCGATGCCGGAGCGCTATCCCGTTCGGTCAGGCCTGAAACGAGAACGACAGCCGTGCAGGCAATTCCCTCGGCCCGGCCCAGGGCGCCCAGTCCCTCGGCCCGGGTGGCCTTCACGCTGACCGGTGCCCCGAGTACGCCACCCAGGCGTTCGGCCATGAGCCCGACATAGGGGGCCAGCTTGGGTCGCTCGGCCACCACGGTGCAGTCGGCGTTCACGGGCGCCCAACCGGCCTCGGCCACCAGCTCCACTACCCGGGTGAGCAGGGTCATGCTGTCGGCACCGGCCCACTGCGGGTCGGTGTCGGGGAAATGCCGGCCGATGTCGCCCAGGCCGGCTGCGCCCAGGAGGGCGTCGGCCAGAGCATGGGCGACGGCGTCGGCGTCGCTGTGACCATCCAGTCCGGTGGCGTCGTCGGCTTCGACGGTGATGCCCCCCAACACCAGCGGGCGACTGGGGTCGGCCGAGAAGCGGTGGACGTCGATCCCCTGACCGATCCGGAGGTTGGGGGGCGAGGTCACGAGCCGACCAGGATCTCGGCCAGGGCCAGGTCGTGGGGGACGGTGAGCTTCAGGTTGCGAGGATCGCCCGGCACCGTGCGCACCGTAGCGCCGATCGACTCGAGCAACGCGGCGTCATCGGTGGCCTCTGCTCCCTCCCGGTGGGCCCGGCGCAAGACGGTGGCGCCGAAGGCCTGGGGGGTCTGGGCGGCCACCAGATCACTGCGATCGATCGTGGACACCACCTCCGTCCCGGCCACGCGCTTCAACGTGTCGGTCACCGGCAGAACGGGAATGCACCCGTCAGCGCCGGACCGACCGGTGACCGCGGCCACCACCGCCTCGAACAGGGCGGGGGCGGCCAGGGGACGGGCCGCGTCGTGGATCACCACCACGGTGGCATCGTCGGGCACGGCCGTCAGCCCGGCCCGAACCGAAGCGGCCCGGGATGGCCCACCGTCGACGCGGATGTCGGCACCGAAATTGGGGTCCCGGGCATCGGCGACGGCCGACTGGCCGGCGGGCACCACCACCACAACCCCGGCGGCGACAGAACGGGCGCCGGCGATCGAGCGCGCCACCACGGTGGACCCGGCCAGGTCCAGGAATTGCTTGGGCCGGCCGAACCGGTCCCCGGAGCCGCCGGCCACCACGATGGCCCACACCACTTCCCCACCGGCGCGGAGCGGGTCGGCCCCAGCCGCGGTCGGTGCCTTCACGGAAAGCTCGTCCCCGGCCGACAGGCTCAGGGCAGCGCCTCGTTCAAACGGAGCTCGGCGGTCTCCTCGTCGACTTGCAGTGCGAAGGTCAGCTCGGACACCAGGATCTGCCGAGCCCGGCTGAGCATGCGCTTCTCACCGGCGGACAGTCCCTTGTCCTTGTCCCTGATCGACAGGTTTCGGACGACTTCGGCCACCTGGTAGATGTCACCCGACCGCAGCTTCTCCGAGTGGTTCTTATAGCGACGGGACCAGTTGGTCGGCATCCGCGCTTCCTTCTTGCGAAGGACGGCGAACACCTCTTCGACCTCTTCGTCGTTGATGACCTCCCGGAGGCCGACGCCCTCGGTGTTGTCGGCCGGGACCATCAACGTGAGGTCACCGTAGGCCAGCCGGAGCACCAGGTACTCCTGCTTTTTGCCAAACGCTTCCTTGGTTTCCCGTCGCTCGACCACTGCCGCGCCGTGGTGCGGATATACAACCTTGTCACCGATGTCGAACACCGTTTCCTCCTCGGCGTTGCGAGGCGAATCCCGGGCACATTTGCCACAACAGGACCGCCTGGACGAGCACACAAGGGTACACGGAGAAAGGTAGGTCCCATACCGCTGCGCCCGGTCGGGCCTCGAGCAGGGGCCCTACTGGTATCGCTCGAGGATGCTGGCCTCGGCCAAGCGAGCCAAGCCGTCCTTCACCGATCGCGCTTTGGCCACGCCGACGCCCTCGACCTTTTCCAGATCGGAAAGGGACGCCCGCATGATCTGCTGCAGGTTGAGGAACCGGTCGACGATCCGGTCGATGATGGCGTCGGAGAAGCGGGGCAGACGGTGCAACAGCCGATAGCCCCGGGGCTCGACCCCGGCATGAGGATCGGCCAGAGCGGAGGGCAGGCTCAGGACCTCGGCCACCTTGCGCACGTCCACCAGCTCGTCCGCGCTCAGCTCGCTCAGCTGACGGACGGCACGATCCACCGCCGGCTCCCGCACCGTCGAGCCGTCGGATGCCTGGCGGAGGTAGTCCCGAAGGACCAGACGCAACGTAGGCGCCACCGACTCGACCAGCTCGGCCAGTTGCAGGCGAACCAGACGCCCGTCGTCCCCCAGCTCGACCAAGTGGCCGGACACCTCTTTGGCGATGCGGGACACCATCTCCGCCGATTGGAGCACGGCCACCACGTCATGGACCGAGACGGTGTCCTCGACCTCGAGGGTGGACAGGGCCGTGAGGGCCACGTCGAAGCGGACCCGGAATCGCTGCAGGGTGGCCAAGCCCTGGTCGGCCCGATCCACCAACCAGCCGATGGGCTGCAACGTGTGCTTTTGGTCGTTGCGATAGACGGCGATCAGCGACATGGCCGCCGAGACCGACAGCACGGGCACGTCGATCGAACGGGCCACCCGCTCGGCCGTGCGGTGCCGCGTCCCGGTCTCGGTGGTGGGGATGGAGGCCTTGGGCATGAGATGGACGTTGGCCCGAGCGATCCTCGACGCATCGGGGGCCAGGATGATGGCGCCGTCCATCTTGGCCAGCTCGGACAGGCGCTGGGGGCTGAACTCGGCATCGAGCAGGAACCCACCCGAACAGATCGACAACACCGCCGGTTCGTCACCGACCACGACCAGACCACCCCGCTTGGCCTGGAGAATGCGGTCGAGCCCCTCGCGCAGGGGTCGACCGGGGGCGGCCATGGCCAGGGCGTCGCTGAGGGCCGAACTCTGGCGTGCGCTCACCGCCGAATCGTACCCGGCACGTCGGTCCCCTTCCCGGCCTCGCTCACATCGGGGCGGACGGGGACGGCAGTACGCAGCCGAAGCGATGCACGGCCTCGGCCAGCGAGTCGACCCGCACCAGCTCGATGCCGGCGGGGCCGGGAGGGGCCGAGGCCGGCACGACGGCCCGGCCGAACCCCATGCGCACCGACTCCTCGAGCCGGCGCGGCAGGTTCGAGACCTGGCGGATCTCCCCGCCTAGACCCACCTCGCCCAGCGCCACCAGGTCGGCCGGCAGGGACACTCCGCTGGCCGCCGAGGACACGGCCAGGGCGATGGCCAGGTCGGCCGCCGGTTCGGTGACCCGGATGCCCCCGGCCACCGAGGCGAAGACGTCGGTGCCGACGAGGTCCACATCGGCGCGCTGGCCCAGCACGGCCAGGGTCATGACCAGGCGGGCGCCGTCCAGACCCACGGCCGCCCGCTTCGGCTGGTTGAGGGCCATGGGGGTCACCAGGGCCTGGAGCTCGACCAGGAGCGGCCTCGTCCCCTGCATGGCCGGCAGCACGATCCCTCCCGGGACGCCGGTCAGCCGATCGCCCAGCAACAGCCGGCCGGGATCGTCCACCGGCGATAGGCCGGCATCACCCATCTCGAACAGTCCGAGCTCTCCGGTCGGCCCGAAGCGGTGCTTCACGGCCCGCAGAAGACGGATGGCGTGATGGCGGTCGCCCTCGAAGCTGAGAACGGTGTCGACCAGGTGCTCCAGGGTGCGTGGTCCGGCCAGCGCACCGTCCTTGGTCACGTGGCCGACCAGCACCGTCGCCACCTGATGGGTCTTGGCCATGCCCACCAGCTGGTCGGCGCATTCTCGTACCTGGGTCACGCTGCCGGGCACGCCGGCCGCACGGCGCTCGCCTGGCACCGCCGGGCCCACGGCCACGGACTGGATGGAGTCCACCACCACCAGATCGGGAGCCGTCTCGGTCACGGCACTGTGGACGGCAGTGACGTCGGTGCCGGACAGGATGAGCAGGCTGGGGGGTACGGGACCCAGGCGCTCGGCCCGGAGGCGTACCTGGTGAGCCGATTCCTCGGCCGACACCAGCAAGGCCCGGTGCCCGGCCGCGGCCCGGGCCACCAGGACCTGCAAGAGCAGCGTCGATTTCCCGATCCCCGGCTCGCCGCCCAGCAAGGTGACCGAGCCGGGAACCAGGCCACCGGACAGCACCCGGTCGAACTCGTCCACACCGGTGGGCACGGCCGCGGCCTCGGCGACATCGACGGAGGCCAAGGGCACGGGCATCGAACCCAGGTCGAGGTCCCCGACGGCACGCTCGAGCGATCCCAGCCGAGACTCCTCCACCAGCGTGTTCCACTCCCCGCACGACGGGCACCGGCCCACCCATCGGGCCGAGATGCATCCGCAGTCGAGACAGCGATGACGTTTAGCGGTCTTGGCCATCTCCTGATGCTACGGAAGGGGTGTGCCAGAAGCGGCCATGGGCACGGAGCTGGGACACGATCGGTGCCCGTAAGCGACCGCCCTAACGTCTCCGCGTGTGAAGACGAGCGAACGGATCGCAGTGCTGGAGCACGCCTACCGGTTGTTCAACGATCGCCGGGTCGACGAGCTGCTGGCCCTGATGACCGACGACGTCGAGTGGCCCGACGTGGCCAACGGCACGATCTTGCACGACAAGGTGGCTATCCGCCGCTATTGGGCCGGCCAGTTCGCCACGGCGAGTCCCCAGGTCACGCCCACTGGATTCATGGAAGTGGGGCAGGACCTCGTCGCCGTGATCGACCAGCGCATCATGGACCTGAAGGGATCCCCCCTCGTCCCGCCCGCCGTCGTCTTTCACCGGTACACGTTTGCCGGCGATCTGGTCAGCCGCATGGTCGTGTTCACCGACCGGGAGGCGGCATTCGCCGGGGAGTGACCGGGCCCGCCCGGGAGTGCCGACCGGGCCCCGCCCGGGAGTCCCGCTACGGGCGGGCGGGCACGTGTTGCACCGACCAGCGATTCCCGTCCGGGTCGTTGAAAAAGACGAACTGGCCCCAGGGGAACTCCTGGACGTCGGTCGCCTCCACGCCCCGTTGCACCAGCTCCGCTCGCGCCGCCTCGATGTCGGTGACCACCACCTGCATCCCTTGGACCGAGCCGGGCTCGGCATCGCTCAGCCCCTTCCCGATGGCGATCGAGCAGGCCGATCCGGGTGGCGTCAACTGGACGAAGCGAACCTCGTCGCTCACGGTGAAATCGTGATCGGCATTGAAGCCGACCTGGTCGACATAGAACGCCTTGGCTCGATCGACATCCGAGACCGGGACTATGACCAATTCCAATTTGAAATCCACGGTTCACTCGTTTCTCTTGGCTGATGGGTGTGGGGCCAGTGCTTCCACGATCTCATCGTGATCCTCAAAAGCGGTCATCTACTGGCCACTTTGAGAACGGCCACCCAGACCGAAGGTTTTCCCAGTTCAACGAGGGTACAAGCGGGCAACGTCCGTCTCGGGACACACAAAAAGACACCCCCGAAGGGGTGCCTTTTGTGTGTCACTCGTTCTCGCCCCCCGGCAGTGGGGGGCCCGATCAGTCGGCGTCGGCGCCGGCGCCGGCCAGCTCGACCGGCGGAGGCTCCAGACCTTCGACGGCCTTGAACGTCAGGCGCTGCTCACCGATGACCACGGGGCGCTCGCCCTTGGACTCGGCATCCGCCTGTCCCTCTGCCGTCACCGTCTCCACGTCCACGATGATCGTCTCCCCGACCCGGAACTCCTTCCACAGGATGCGTTCCGACAACGGGTCCTCGATCATCTGCTGGATGGCCCGGCGCAGCGGTCGGGCACCGAGCTGGGGGTCGTACCCCCGCTCGGCCAGCAGCAGCTTGGCCGGCGGCGTCAGCACCAAGGAAAGCCCCTGGAGCTCGAGCTGGTTCGAGACCCGTTGGATCATGAAGTCGACGATCTCGACGACCTCGTCCCGGGACAGCTCATGGAAGACGATGACCTCGTCGATGCGGTTGAGGAACTCCGGCCGGAAGTGCGCCTTCAGCGCCTCGTTGACCTTCCCCTTCATCCGCTCGTAGGTAACGGCCTCGGACGTCTTGGCAAAGCCCACCGAGGACTTGCGCAGGTCCGCAGTCCCCAGGTTGGAGGTCATGATGAGCACGGTGTTCTTGAAGTCCACCGACCGCCCCTGGGCGTCGGTCAGACGGCCGTCCTCCAGGATCTGGAGCAGGGCGTTGAACACGTCGGGGTGGGCCTTTTCCACCTCGTCGAACAGCACCACCGAGAACGGCTTGCGCCGAACGGCCTCGGTCAGCTGCCCGCCCTCCTCGTAACCCACATACCCGGGGGGCGAGCCCACCAGCCGGCTGACCGTGTGCTTTTCCATGTACTCGGACATGTCGAGCTGGATCAGGGCGTCCTCGTCGTCGAACAGGAACTGGGCGAGGGCCTTCGCGAGCTCCGTCTTCCCGACGCCGGTCGGGCCCAAGAAGATGAACGAGCCCGACGGGCGCTTCGGGTCCTTGAGACCGGCACGGGTGCGCCGGATCGCGCGAGACAGCGCGCCGATCGCGTCCTCTTGGCCGACGATCCGCTTGTGCA
>DATMMO010000446.1:0-4003 GCA_035569695.1 Acidimicrobiales bacterium
GTTGGACGCGGTTCGTGTCCATGCAGCCCCACTACAACCTGATCTACCGCGAAGAGGAGCGCGAGATGATCCCCCAGTGCCTCGACCAGGGCGTGGGCGTCATCCCCTGGAGCCCGTTGGCCCGGGGCGTGCTGGCCGGGAACCGGACCCGCGGCGGCGAGAAGCGCACCACCCGCTCGGACACCGATGGGTTCACCGACCACCTCTACAACCAGCCCACCGACTTCGACGTGGTCGAACGGGTGGCCGAGGTTGCCGCGGTGCGAGGGCTTCCTGCCGCCCAGGTGGCATTGGCCTGGTTGCTCCAAAAGCCCGGCGTTACTGCACCGATCGTGGGGGCCACCAAACTGGGTCACCTCGAAGATGCCCTGGCCGCCGAGCAGATCGCGCTCGACGACGACGAGATCAGCCGGCTCGAGGAGCCCTACGTGCCCCATCCCGTGCTCGGGCACTGAGCGGCCGCCGGAAGTGGGCCACAGCCCGATCGGTCCCCCAGTCCCGCACTGCATCCGGCTCGAGCACGGGCCGGCTCGACCCGAGGTAGGCGTCCCGGAGCGAGTCGGCCTGGGCCGGGCCGCGTAGCTGTATCGACAAGAGTCCTCCGGGCACGAGATGCCGGCCGGCCAGTTCCAGGCACCGCCGGGCCGTGTCGAGACCGTCGGGGCCGCCGTCGATGGCCGCCACCGGGTCGTCGAACCCACCCACCTCGGGGGTCGGTACGTAGGGAGGGTCGGCCACGATGATGGCGAACTGCTCGCCGGCACCGACGGCTTGGTCCAGGTCGCCCTGGCGGATCTCCACCCGATCACCGAGACCGGCTTGGTCGGCATTGACCCGGGCCCACCGGCACGCCGCGGGATTGCTGTCCACCTGCACCAGGTGGCGTGCGGTCAGCAGGGCGGCGACCAGTCCGATCTGGCCCACGCCCGCACACAGCTCCAGGATCGGGCCCGTCGGGACATCCTCGACGGCAGCCACCCACGTGCTCTGTTCGAGTGTCCACGGGCGCGGTGTGAGACACGACTCGTCGAAGGTGAGCGTCACCGGCCCAAAGGCTGCGTGCCGGGGTTCCGACGGGGCCACGGGCTCAGGGGGGAGAACCCTCGGACCCGGTGCTCTGGGCGAGACATCGCTACCGGCCACAGGCGAACGCTACCAATGGGACCGCGTCCACCGGCATCGCTGGTGAAGATGGCGTTGCCGGCCTCGATCCGGTAAACCGTTGGATCTGATGCCTTCGACCACGCCGTTCGCCGCCGGATCGATATCCATGCGCCTGTACCCCCACAACGAGCTGGGGGCTGCGGACGTCATCGGGGAGATCTGCCTGCAGGCCGGATTGGCCCTGGCCAACGGATTCGACGGGGTCATGACCAGCGAGCACCACGGGGGCTTCTCCGGTTACCTGTGCAATCCGCTCCAGATGACCTCGTTCATCCTGGAAGATCACGACCAAGGGTGGGCCGCGCCCAGCCCGATGGTCCTCCCCTTGCGGCCCACGGCGCAGGTGGCCGAAGAAGTGGCCTGGCTCAACGCCAGACACCCGGGCCGGGTGGGCCTGGGCGTCTGTGCCGGAGCCCTCCCCCTCGACTTCGAGGCCATGGACGTTCCCCTGAGCGAAGCCGTTCCCCGGTTCAAAACGGCGCTTCCTGAGATCGTCGACATGCTCCGGGGCCGGAATCTCCGGGGCCTGGACGGAGACCAGGCTCTCCAGTTGGGGGCGGCTGCTCCCATCCCCGTGCTCAGCGCCGCGGCCTCGACCACAGCGGCCCGGCGGGCAGCAGGATGCGGCGCCGGCATCCTCATGGAAGGGATGTCCACGGTGGAACGCCTGACCTCGTTCTGCGCCGCGTACGACGAGGCCGGTGGAACCCAGTCCAAAGTCCTCATCCGGCGGGTATGGCTCGGAGAGCCGCTGACCGAGCTGATCGACAAGCAGCGGGCGGTCTACCAGAGCTACTCGAGCGGTGGTTCGTTCCCGGCCGACCAGACGGTGACCACGACCGACCCCGCGGCCATGGCCGAGACCCTGCACCAGACCATGTTGGAGGTCGGCGCCGACGCCATCAACCTCCGCATCCACCTGCCCGGCATCACTGCCGACGATGCCCGGCGCCAGATCACGGCCCTGGCCGAGGACGTGGTCCCCCGTCTGCGCCAGCGGTTGGGGAGCCCCGCCGGCTAGATCGCTCGGGTCGTCAACAGCACGCCGACGATGATGACGATGGCACCGCCGACGCCCAGGAGAACCGCCGACGAACTGCCACTTCGCATGTGCTGGCTGCGCATGCGCCGAATCAGAAGTGGAGTGGCCACGATGGCAAGCGCTCCCACCACGATGAGCACGATTCCGAGCACCATATGCTTGTCGATAGCAGCGATCATCTGGCCTCCTTGGTTGCGTGTGTCAAGAACCTAGTGGCACATGGGCTGTCCAACCAGGGTCCACCGCGACCCTGACTACCGGCGTCGCCGCGCCACCGAGGACATGAGCCGACCACCTGTCGGTCCTGACAACTAACGCCCGGTCATCGTCGGACGCCCTCCGTCTAGTAAAGAGGGGTGGGGGCAATTCCCGTTCGGAGCCTGACCGGGCACGACGGATGCTTCCTGACCACCATCGATGCAGACGAGGAGACGGAATGGACATCTATGAGGCCCTCTACACGACCCGGGCCATGCGTCGGGTGCGACCGGACCCCATTCCACCAGAGACCCAAGCCCGCATCCTCGACGCCGCCATCCGTGCGCCGAGCGGTGGCAACACGCAGAACTGGCGGTTCCTGCTCGTCGACGATCCCGACGTCAAGGGCCAGATCGACCCCCTCTACAAGGACAGCATCGCCCAACTGTGGACGACGATCTATGCCGACCGGCTGGCTGCGGCAGCGGCCGACCCCGAGGCCGAGTCGAGCATCCAGATGGTCAAGGTTCAGCGCTCGGCCCAGTGGCTGGCCGACCATTTCGCCGAGGTTCCCCTCTTTCTCTTCGCCTTCGTGCAGGGGGACTCCAGTGGGGGCTCTATCTTCCCCGCCGTGTGGAGTGCCCAGCTGGCGGCTCGGGCCGAAGGCGTCGGCAGCTCGCTGACCTCGGTCCTGGGGGCATTCCACCCCAAGGAGACGTTGGAGATACTGGGTGTGCCCGAGGGCAAGGGCTGGATCATGTCCTGTTGCGTCAGCTTCGGCTACCCCACCGGGCGCTGGGCCGTTGCCGAGCGGCGGCCGGTGCAGGAGGTGGCCTATCGGAACACGTGGGGCGCTTCGATCGGGCTCGAGGTCAACGAACCACTCTGGAGCGCCGACTGAGCTCCAGCGGCTCCGTCTCGGGCCGCTCCCGCTGGCCCGACCGGCATGTCCTAGAGTGTGATTCCTCGTCGGCGACGACCGGCCCCGGGCCGGGCGTCATCCTCGCGGGCGTAGCTCAATGGTAGAGCCCCAGCCTTCCAAGCTGGTGGTGCGGGTTCGATCCCCGTCGCCCGCTCTCATATTCTCCCTGGTCACGGGGCATGATTTCCTAGTGGATTGCAGGGTTTCTTGCATTCTGGGCGATTAGCGGGCGATTAGCCCCGCTGGCATTCCAGGCGTCTATCGGCCAACCTCGCGCGAATCACCTTTCGCCCCGCCAAACGGTCCGACGAATAGTGAGACGGTGGATCCTGGAGAGAGCGATGGCGAACAAGCCCGGCAAACGAACCTTCGGCAGCGTGCGCCAGCGGAACCAGGGCTGGTGGCAGGCAAGCTACGTTGCCGATCGTCAGCGTATTTTTTCCACCGACCGTTTCCCGACCAAACGTGCCGCCGAATCGTGGCTCGCCGAGATCCAGACCAAACTTGCCCGGGGGGACTGGGTAGATCCTCGGTTGGGTCAACAACGTTTCCGTGAATATGCGGGAGCGTGGATCGATGGCCGGTCCCTAGCTCCTCGGACGGAGTCCGGCTATCGCCGCCTGTTGCGCCTCCACCTCGCGCCCGTGTTTGGTGACGTCCGGTTGAACCAGATTGAC
>DATMMO010000447.1:0-8325 GCA_035569695.1 Acidimicrobiales bacterium
CTCTGGCACCACGACGCTTCCTTCGTGTCGGCGTCCACTCGTGAAGCGGCGGATCAGCGGCACCAGGGATGGTCCCGGGCGGTCGATCGAGCCCGCGGTTGGGCCCTCCCCTGACTGGCGCGAGCCGTCTCCGCCCTCCGCTCAGCCCACGTTCGACCGCGACGTCAACTCACGCCAACGGTGGTCGGCCAACTCCGCCATGGTGGCGATACGGGTCCGCTCCCGCGTGCGGAAGGGCATGTCGGTACGACCGACGACCAAGAGGGCACCGGCCAGTTGCAGCCGAGCGGAATCGGCACCGACGTCGGGGCGCTCGCCTGCGTCCTCCGCGGCCTGGAGGGCGACGGCCAGGTCCCGGAGCTCGTCATCGGGCGGAACGTCACCGGCCACCGCCGTGGGCCACGGGGCCAGGGGGTCCAGAGCGGCGGCGAACGATGCGTTGACGCTCTCGCGGGCCCGGTTGGTCAGGTACTCGAGCACGCCGGTGGGCGACGTCTGATGGAACAGCGACGTGGCGATGTCCAGGATCTCGGCATGACGGTCAGGGACCGGGCCGTCGATGAGCCGCAGCGCCTCGACCGTGACCCCGTCCACCTCGAGGATCTCCGACCGGAGCAAACCGACGAGATCCTCGCCGGCCAGCTCCACACCGAAGTCGTCGATTACCGATCCCTGTTCCCGCTGGAGGATGTCGATGGAGACGACGTCTCCGCCGACAGCACCGATCCGGCTGGCCACCGCACCCAACGCCCCCGGCCGGTCCGGGAGATGAACCCGGATCAAATAATTGGCCACGCCCACACGCTAGGCGCTCAGTGTGAACGAGCCGTTTCCGAACCGTTACGAGCAGCCGCCCGGTTGGCATAGTGATCGACGTACTCCTGTCCCGAGAGGGTGGCGATCGCTCGCATGAGCTCGTCGGTGGCCTCCCGCAACCGCTCCGGGTCCGGCTCCCCGTTGGGGTGCGAGCCATTCTGGTGGGAGCCGTTCTGGCTCGGGCCCGTCGGGGCCACCTTTCCCACATCGAGCGGTGGGCCGAAGCGGATGGTCACGGCGTGGAACGGGCGCATCAGCCGATTGCCCGGGGGCTGCACGCCCCGCGTACCGACCAGGCCGACGGGGACCACGGGTACGCCGCAGCCCAGGGCCAGGCGGGCCACACCGGTATGACCCTTGTGCAGCCGGTGGTCGGGCGCTCGGGTGCCCTCGGGATAGATCCCGAGGATGGCCCCACTGTTCAGGACGTCCCTGGCCGTGTCCAATGCCCGCTGCGACGCGTCGCCCCCGCCCCGGTTCATGGGTATCTGCCCGGCCGCCCGGAAGAACCACGACGTGTGCCAGCTCTCGAAGTACTCGGATTTGGCCACGTAGGTGACGCGGCGTCGCAACACCAATGGGAGGAAGAAGGAATCACAAAATGACTGGTGGTTGGCGGCCAGCACCACCGGGCCCCGACGAGGGATGTGCTCCCGGCCCTCCACCTTGACCTGCCACAGGACGTAGAACACCGGCGTGAGGATCGCTTTCAAGATCCAATAGGCCATGGTGCAACGGTATCCCCGCCCGGGTGTCCTTGCACTCCGGATTGGGGGACGCAGCCATGCAGGCTCGGATCACGTGAGCTCGCTGCGAGCAGGGGATTCGGGACGACCGGCCTCCGCTCGGCGGAACCGCTTCGATTGACCGGGCCACGGGGGCGCCCGTAGCGTCGGTTGAATCGCCACTCGCCGACATACCCCCAAGGGGGCCCAGCGCCGGAGCGACCTGATCGACTTCGCCGCGCACCGCTTTGCCGCCCAGGGCTACCACCCCACGTCGGTGACCGACATCGTCGATGGGATGGGCGTGGGCAAGGGCGTCTTCTACTGGTACTTCGATTCCAAGGACGAGCTGTTCCGCCAGATCCTGTCCGATGCCCAGTTCGGGCTGCGGCTGGCCCAGCGGGAGGCCATCGCCGACCAGCACGACCCGGCCCGGCGCATCGAACAGGGGATCAAGGCGGCCATCCACTGGCTGGGCGACAATCGTCACCTGTTCATGCTCATGGAGTTCGCCCGCACCGAGGAGCGCTTCGCCCCCCTCATCCGCCAGGGCGAGCAGCAGGTGGTGGCCGATGCGCTACCCCACGTCACCGCGGGGATCACGGCCGGCCTCCTCCGGCGAGAGGATCCCGTGGTCTTGACCACGGCCATCTTGGGGGTGACCTCGCACCTGGCCCGCGTCCTCATGCTCGAGGGCGGCGAGGACCCCGACCGCGTGGCCGAAGCGACGATTGCCTTTTGCCGCCAGGGGTTCCTGGCCGCCGGCCGGGGAGAAGCGGCGCACGGTCGGATGGCCGGCTAGCGCGGGCGACCAGCGCCCGGCCGATCGGGCCCTAGCGCAACCGGGTCAACGCCCGGCGAAGTCCCCGGACCCCCTGCCCGATCCGTTGCTCGTTCTCGATGAGGGCGAACCGCACGTGTCCGTCGCCCCCCGGGCCGAAGCCAACACCGGGTGACGTGGCCACGTCTCCCTCTTGTAAGAGGAACTTGGAGAACTCGAGCGAGCCCATGTCCTTGTAGGGCTCGGGAATGGGGGCCCAGACGAACATGGTCCCCTTGGGCGGGGTGATCTCCCACCCGATCCGGTTGAGGCCGTCGCACAGGGCATCCCGCCGAGCCTGGTAGCACTCGTTGATCACCTTGGGGTAGTCGGGAGCCTCGTTCATGGCCACGATGGCGGCGATCTGGATGGGCTGGAACGTCCCGTAGTCCAGATAGCTCTTCAGCTTGGTCAGGGCCTGGACGATCTCGGCGTTGCCGACCAGGAACCCGACCCGCCAGCCGGCCATGGAGAACGACTTGGTCATGGTGTAGAGCTCGACGGCCACGTCCTTGGCTCCGGGCACCTGGAGGATGGACGGCGGGGTGTAGCCGTCGAAGGCGATGTCGGCGTAGGCGAAATCATGGACGAGGACGATCTCGTGCTCCCGGGCGAACTCGACCAGCCGGGTCATCCAGGGCAGGTCCACGCACTCGGTGGTCGGATTGTGGGGGAACGACAGCACGATCACCCGGGGCTTGGGCCACGCCGACTCCCATGCCTCCATGAGGTTGTCGAAGAAGTTCTGGGACGGGCTGTCCTGGTCGGGACCGGGCCCGTCGAGGCGGACGTGCCGGACATCGGCCCCGGTGAACAGGGGGGCATAGATGTGGATCGGGTAGGAGGGAGACGGCACCAGGGCGGTGTCTCCCGGGCCGACCAGCACCCACATGAGGTGGGACAGTCCCTCCTTGGCCCCGATGGTGGTGACCACTTCGGTGTCGGGATCGAGCTCGACTTCGAACTTGCGGAGGTAGAGGTCGGAGATGGCCTGACGGATCTTGGGGATGCCGCGACTGGCTGAGTAGCGATGGTTGCGTGGATTGTGCACAGCCTCGGCCAGCTTCTCCACGGCCACGTCGGGCGAGGGAAGGTCGGGATTGCCGAATCCCAGATCGATGACGTCGTGGCCGTCGTGCCGGCCGGCAGCCTTCAGGTCGTTCATGGTGGCGAAGACGTACGGGGGCAAGCCGTTGATCCGACGGAACTCCATCGGCAAAGGTTATCGCCGCTCTCCGGTCCCACCGACGAGGTCCGCTCCTCCCCGTCGCCGGGACTCAGCCCCCTCGGGTCAGGGTGGCTGCCCGAGCCACCGCCTCGAGCGAGTCCGGCCACGCAGCCACCACCCAGGTGGCGCCGGCCGCAGCCAACGGCCGGAGCTGTTCGGCCATGGCTGCGGCGTCGCCGCGCAGCGGGCCGCCCCAGGTCACCTCGTAGCCGGCCCCGCACAACTCGGCGACGCGCACCGCGCTGTCCTCCCACAGGTTGACGGCCGCCCCCACCTCGAGGGCCAAGGCCGTGGTCGAGGGGCGACCGCCCCCCACCCACACCGGGATGCCGGAGGCCCGAAGGGCGCGGGCCACCGTGGCCATGCTGGTCCGGCGCTCCTGGGCCGAATCGAAGGGCACCCCGTAGGCATCGTTCTCCTGGCGGCTGAGACTGTCCCCGGTGCCCACCCCGGCGATGAGCCGTCCTCCCGAGATCTGTTCGAGACTGGCGAAGGTGTCGATGAGGACGGCATCGGGGACCAGGCCGATGCGAGCGACCAGGGAGCCAATGTGGATGGTGGACGTGACCGCGGCCACCGCCCCCAGCAGCGGGGCCATGGAGATGGCCGGACGTCCCCGTTGGCCGATGGGCCAGAGGTGGTCGAAGCAGAACAAGCCGTCCAGGCCCAACTGCTCGGCCCGGACGGCCGCGCTCAGGGCGAGGGAGGGGTCGTCGACGAACTGGGGAAGGGTGACCCCGACCTTCAACTGGTCGATTCGACCCGGGCTCTCAGGTCGCGCAGGGCAATGGACATGATCCGGCTCTGGGCCCGCATCTTGATGAAGCCGGGCAGCGGCACCTTCATCTCCACCTCGAGGTGATAGGTGACCTCGGTCCCACCGTCGTCGGTGGGAGCGAAGACGTAGCGGCCGTCCAGTTTGGCCGTGATGTCGCCACGCGTCTGCACCCAGGAGATGACCGCGGGGGCATCGCCATAGTCGTAGGACAAGGTGTAGCTGGTGCTTCGGCCGAACGCCGCAGCCCGGAAGGTGACCAGCAAGGGCCGACCCTCGGAGTCGCGATCATGGACGGTGACCTCTTTGATGTCACCGGCCCACGTGGGATAGGCGTCGATGTCGCTGGCCACAGCGAAGCACCGCTCCGGTGTCGCCGCGACGACCATTCGCTCGGTGGCTTGTTCCGCCACGTTCAGCCCTCCTCCTCGACGTTGCGCTCATCCGGGCGCACGGGCATCTCAGCCTTCCACGTCTGCGAGCGCGGCAGCCAGCCTAGGGGCGAGGTGGTCATAGTCGAAGGATGCCTCAGCCCGATGGCGAGAGGCTGCGCCCAGGCGGTGGCGGAGCGCTTCGTCCTCGAGCAGTCGCCGGATGGCCTCGGCCACTTCGCCGATATCGCCAGGTCGGCGGACCACCAGCCCCGTCTCGCCGTCCACCACCGCCTCACCGGCGCCACCGGAGCGGCCGGCAACTTGGGGCACCCCTGCGGCCGCCGCTTCGACGAAGACGATGCCGAATCCCTCTTGTTCCAGGCCCAGCCACCGGTTGCGACAGGCCATCACGAATACGTCGGCCGCACCGACCAGGCGGGGCAGGTCGTCAAAGGACACGGCGCCCAGCAATCGGGCCGGCGAGCCGGTCTCGGCGATCCGGGCCGAGAGCCGTTCGGAGTCCCGACCGCGGCCGGCGATGGCCACGGTGAGATCGGGGAAGGACGGCTGCAAACGGAGGGCGGCGTTCACCACCACGTCCATTCCCTTGCGGGGCACCAGGCGGCTGACGCTCACCACCAAGGGGCCGGACACCGGAAGCCCGAGGTCCCGACGGGCCTCGGTGCGCTGGTCGGCAGTCAGGGGCACGAAGCGCTCCAGATCGACGCCCGGCGGGATCTCCACCGTGGGCGGCATGCCGTGGTTGTGCACCGCCCGCCTGGCCTCGTCGGCCGGATAGCCGCCGGCGGAGATGGCCAGGACGCTGTTGCGGAGGACATAGGCCACCAGCTCGCGGCTGATGGGCAGTCGGGCCGGGATGGCCACCTCGGCACCGTGGAGGACCACGGCGTAGGGAATCCCCAACCGGGGCCCGATCACGCCCAGCGGGAAGGCCGGATCGATCACCACCAGGTCGGCACCCACCCGGGCCGCGCTCTGGCGGACGCGGCGGATCAGTCCGGCTGTGGGGGCCAGGACGGCCGAGCGGACCCGCTCGATGCGAATGCCCCGAGCGCCCTGTTCCCGGTCGAAGGTCTCCTGGTCGGGGCTGGACGAGGCCGTGAGCACGGCAAAGTCCTCGGGGTCCAGACGCCGCCACAGCTCCCACAGGTAGGCCTGGATCCCTCCGACCTTGGGCGGAAAGTCGTTGGTGACCAACAGGTGGGTCACGCTGCACCGGCCAGGTCCGACCGGCCCAACTGCTCGGCGGCCCAGCTGGCGTGCTCTCGGATCATGGCGTCGGGGTCGGCCAGCGCCCGGGTGAGGGCGGCCTCGACGGCGGGATCGCGACCATTGCCGGTGTTGCCCAGGGCCACCAACGCGTTGCGGCGGAGATAGCGAGGATCACGCTCGGCGATGTACCAGCGCCCGTGGCGCTCCAGGAGCTCGTCGTCCGACGAGGCCAGTAGGGCCAGCAGGTCCACGGTGGGCTCGGCCCCGGCATCGGGGGCACCGGGCGGGGTACGGCGATCGGCCAACCGGTTGATGGGGCACACCTGTTGGCACTCGTCGCAGCCGTAGATCCGGTCGCCGAGGGCGCGCCGCCACGCTTCTGGGAACGAGCCGGGGGCCTGGACCAACCAGGCCAGGCACCGGCGGGCATCGACCACGCCGGGAGCCACGATGGCCCCCGTCGGGCAGGCTGCCATGCACCGGGAGCAGGATCCACATCCCCGAGCGTGCTCGGTCGGTACTCGCTCGGCGCGTGGGAGCGGAGCGTCGGTGACCACACTCCCCAGCACGAACCAGGATCCCAGTCCATCCAATAGGAGCAGTGAATTCTTCCCGTACCATCCGATCCCGGCTCGGTGGGCGGCGGCCCGGTCGACCAGGGCGTTGTCGTCACAGACCACGCGCGCCCGCCATCCGTCGGCTTCGAGCCGCTCGGCCACCTGGCCCAGCGCGGTCCGCAGCGGCGCGTAGTGGTCCTGCCAGGAATAGCGGGCCACCCGGCCCACGGGGCGGGGTTGGCTCGGGGCCTCGGGATCGGGATCGGCCCGGCGGTAACCCCAGGCCCCGACCACGAGGGAGCGGGCGCCAGGGAGGGTGCGTCTGGGGTCGGTGGAACGCTCAGGGTTTCGATAGGTGAACTGCATGCCCCCGTGCAGGCCGATGGCCTTGCGGTCGACCAGGTGCGCCCTGGTCTCGAGGAACTCCTCGGGCCCGGCGATGCCCAGGGCGGCCAGACCGTTGCGTTGGGCCAGCGCGTGCAGATCGGCGACCAGGGTCTCCCCCACCGGGGCGTCGGGCGTCCGTTCGGCGGTCGGTGCGGGCACGCACCATGCTTGCACGAGCCGACACTGGTGGGTTACCCGACCTTGCGGGCGTGGCGGCTCCCCGGGACCAGGCCGGCCTGCTCCAGCAGGCGAACGGCTCGAGCCTCGTCGGCGTCGATCACCACGGCGTCGTCACTCTCACGCCCGACGATGAAGCTGACGACGCAGTCATCGCACACCGAGGTGTGCTGGTGGGCGCAATCGGCGCAGTCGATAGTGAGGGCCTCGGGAGCAGATGCCCGGAGCGCCGGGGGCGCAACGGGCACAGCAGCGATGGGAAGGGTCGTTGCAGGCACGGACTGACCTCCTGTGGACGGCGGGTTCATCGGATCCAACATGTCCCGGCCCATGATGACGAGAGGGTGTGACAGGCCCTTTCGGGGCGGAGGGGAGTAGGGGCAATCCGGTGGGCCCCCGGGCCTCGGTGGGCCGTCTTGGACCGCTTCGGGCAAACTGGAAACAATGGCACCCGAGATCGCCCTGACCTGGCCCAACGGCCCAACCGACCTGCTGTCGACCGACGTCCATCGCATCATCCACGCCGTCACCGCCCTGGGGGGTGCGGTCGGCTGGATCGAGCCACCGTCGCAGCACGAGAGCGACGCCTGGCTCCTCCCCCTGCTCGAGGAGGTAGGGCGGGGCGACGCCGCCCTCTGTGTCGCCTCCACCGACGGCGTGCCGGCGGCATTCGGCTGTTGGCGGCGTGACCCGGGCCCGATCTTCGCCCATCGGGCCCAGGTGTCCAAGGTGATGGCCCATCCCGACGCTCGGGGCCTCGGGCTGGGCGAGCTCATCGTCTCCTCGCTGGTCGCCCAGGCCCGGACCTCGGGGATCGAGACGCTGCGACTCTCGGCTCGGGGCAACAACCATCTGGCCATCGAGCTCTACCAGCGCCTGGGATTTCAGGTGTGGGGCCGATTGCCGAACTCCATCGAGGTCGGGGACCTCCGCTTCGACGACGTACACCTGTACCTGCAGTTCGATCGGCCGGCGACGGTGACCCTGCTGGGCTCGTCGCCCGAGGGTCCAGGATTCTCGGCGGCGCCTGTCGCCGGTCAGTAACCGGCGCGGGGATCGACCAGGCCCACCAGTTCGTCGCCGGCCACGAAGCGGGCCACGTTGGTCCGGATGCGCTCGGCCAGCCGGGGCCGGACCATGTCGGCGGTATCGGCGGTGTGGGGGGTGATGATGCAGTTGGGCTGGCTCCACAGGGAATGGCCCTCGGGCAGTGGCTCGGGATCGGTCACGTCG
>DATMMO010000448.1:0-6138 GCA_035569695.1 Acidimicrobiales bacterium
AGCATCGTTTCGCTTCAACGTCTTTGCTCCGTTCGAGCTGAGCCGGCTGGCCGTCCCCCACCTCCTCGATCGCCCCGGCGCCTCTATCATCAACATCTCGTCCATGGCCGGCCGCAACGCCCCGCGGGGCCAGTTGGCCCACGGGACGACCAAGGCAGCCCTGTCTCAACTGACCAGGCTGATGGCGGCCGACCTGGCCCCCCGGATACGGGTGAACGCCATCCTTCCAGGCGCGGTGGAGACGGAATCGCTGGGCAACTGGTTGTCGAGCATGGACCCCAATATCCGCCACACCATGGTCGAGCGCACGGCCATGCGCCGCAACGGCACTCCCGATGACATCGCCACCGCCGCTGTGTACCTCGCCGCCCCTGCGGCCAGTTGGGTCACCGGCAAGCTGCTCGAGGTCGACGGCTCGGCCAATCCCGAACTGGTGCCCAAACCCATCGTCGATCTCTGAGCACGATGGTTCCGAGGCCCTCCTCCCCGCGGCCGCCGCGGCTTGCGCCCGCCCTGGCCGGGCCACAGTCCGGCCCCCTGGTCGACGGCTTCGAGTGGGTCGGAATGAATGGCGGCGGGGACTTCTCGGGCCAGAGGGCCGGCGACGGCGAAATCACCGAATCGCGGGTGGTGGGCGCACGGTTCATCGGCACCACCCTGGACGGGATTCGCATGCGCGACACCGTGCTCGAATCGTGTGACCTGTCGGGGGCCCGCCTGGGCGATGCCGACCTCAACCGGGTCGAATTCAGGAACTGCAAGATGCCGGCCGTCGACCTCGCCGCCGCCCGCTTGCACGACGTCCTGTTCACCGATGCGAAGCTCGACAACGCCAACCTCCGGATGATCAGCGGCGAGCACCTGCGCTTCGACCACGTTTCCCTCCGTGCGGCCGACTTCTATGCCGCCAAGGTGTCGCACGCCCGGCTCCTCGATTGTGACCTCACCGCCTCCGAGTTCTCCCAGTCCGAGCTGGTCGGCGTGCACCTCCACGGATCGAACCTCGAAGGGTTGAAAGGAGCGGGGTACCTGCGGCACGCCGTCATCGACTCGACCCAGGTGCTCCCACTGGCCCTGGGCCTGTTCGCGGCCCTGGACATCGAGATCAATGACGACCGGGAGGTCGACTGAGCGAAACGCCCGGTCGACCGAGGTCGCCCGGGCCGAGGGTCACTTCGTCGGGCGGCCGGAGGTGACCAATTCGATGGCAATACCGTCAGGGTCGCGCAGTTGCAACGAGGGGTTGCCATTCTCGAGCACGACGCCGGGATGGTCGAGGCCGCAGGCCGACAGGTGATCGGCCCAGGCCCGCAGCGCACCCTCATCGGACACGGCGAGGGCCAGGTGGTCGAGAGTCTCCCCTCTTGGTGTCGTCACCTCGTCCCCGGGTTCGCCACTGGCATCGGGCCGCTTGCTCAGCACGACCACGACGTTGGCCCCTCGGTGACGAAGGGCCACGTAGCCGATCTCGATGCTTCCGGCATAGGGCTCGAGCCCGAGAGCCAGGGTGTACCACTCGGCGCTGGCCCTCACGTCGGACACCAGCAACTGCACGTGCGAGAGCCCGGTCACGGGAGCATCGGTGCGTACCGCAGTGTGGTGGGTCACAGTCCGTACTGTACCGGAGGTCAGGGTCCGAGCATCGGTGGCTTCAGCCCGGCGGCGACGAGCCTCCATGGAGCTCGGCCACCAGCGCGGCGCGGTGCTCGGCCATCTGTTCACGGACCGAGGAGTCCATCCGGGGATAGCGCGGATCGATATCGATGAGGGTCTGAGCCAGAATGGCCGCGGTAGCCAGGCGGGCGAACCATTTGTGGTCGGCGGGCACCACGTGCCACGGCGCCCACTCGGTGCTGGTATGGCTGAGCATCTTGTCGAAGGCCCGTTGATAATCGTCCCAGTAGCTGCGCTCACGGATATCGCTGGGCTCGAACTTCCAATTCTTCTCCGGCCGGTCGATCCGTTCGAGGAACCGCTTGGCCTGTTCCTCCTTGGACACGTTGAGCAGCACCTTGACCACCCGGATGTCGTTGTCGACCAGGTGACGCTCCCAGTCGTTGATCTCTCGGAACCGGGATCGCCATATCCCCTTGGGTACTCCCTGACCCGATAGGAACTGACGGGGCAACAGCTCGGGATGGACCCGGACGACCAACACCTCCTCGTAGTGCGACCGGTTGAAGATGCCGATCCGGCCCCGTTCGGGGGCGGCCCGCTGACACCGCCACAAGAAGTCGTGCCTGAGTTCCTCCGGCGATGGCTCCTTGAAGCTGTGGACCTCGACGCCTTGCGGATTGAGACCACGCATCACGTGTTTGATCGTGCTGTCCTTCCCGCCGGCATCGAGGGCCTGGAGCACGAGGAGGACGCCCGAGGCGCTTTGAGCCGACAGCCGATCCTGGTACTCAGCCAGAAGCTCGATGATCTGATCCAAACGCGACTCGGCTCGGGAGCGGGACATTCCCGCCACGGCCGAGGGATCGAAATCGCGCTCCATGACGACCGACCTCCCCGGCGCGACCCGAAGCGGACCGATGAGATCCCGTACGAAACGCTGACCCTTATCCATGGGCCCACTCTGCCCGAAGGACAGCGGTGATGCCCCAGCCGGCTACCAGGCCGGCCGCGTCGCTTTGGTGGCCGGTCAGAACCAGGTCTTGACTCGAACAGACCGGTCTGTCTAGAGTGACTCGAAAGAGCAGACAGATCGGTCTAATTTCAAGCACCTGGGAGGGTTCATGGTCTCCACGCAACACCACGACATCCAGGTTCGACGGGCGGAGCCGCAGGGCGTCACGGCCCCGGCCCAGCGGGGCCGCCGGCTCCGGATCCCCACTACCGCGGCCTTCTATCTCCTGGTTTCGATCGTGGTGTCCTTCCTGGCCGGGTCCAGTGCACCGACACCGCTTTACGGCATCTACCAATCCGAATGGGGCTTCTCCCCCATGACCATCACCGTCGTCTTCGGCATCTACGCGGTGGCCGTGTTGCTGGCCTTGCTCATGGTCGGAACCCTCTCGGACCATGTCGGGCGTCGTCCGGTGTTGTTGGTGGCACTCGTACTCCAGGCCGTGGTCATGGTCATCTTTGCCACGGCCGGAGGCGTGCCCGCGCTCCTGGTGGCTCGGGTGGTCCAGGGCCTCTCCACCGGGGCCGCCGTCGGTGCCGTCGGCGCCGCCATGCTCGACTTGGACAGGGCCAAGGGCACCATCGCCAATGCCGTCGCCCCGGTCACGGGAACGGCAACGGGTGCGCTGCTCTCGGGGCTGCTGGTCCAGTTCCTCCCGGCCCCGACCCACTTGGTGTACCTGGTGCTGCTGGCGATCTTCATCGTCCAGGCGCTCGGGGTGATGCTGATGTCGGAGACGTCGACGTCGATACCCGGTGCCCTGGCTTCCCTCCGGCCCCATTTCGGCGTCCCCCCGCTGGTGCGCAGGCCCGTCCTGGTGGCCATCCCCGCCCTGGTGGCGGTGTGGGCCCTGGGCGGCTTCTACGCTTCGCTCGGGCCGGACTTGGTCCGACATGTGGTCGGCTCCAGTTCGCCGGTCCTCGGCGGCGCGGCCCTGTTCGTCCTGGCCGGCTTCAGCGCCCTGACCGTGCTCGTGCTCCGAACGACGCCACCGCGCCCGGTCATGTTCCTCGGCACCGTCGCACTGATCGCCGGCGTGGGCATCACCCTGATGGGCGTGGCCCTCACCTCGGGGGTGCTGTTCTTCATCGGCTCCGCCGTGGGCGGCGTCGGGTTCGGGGCCGGGTTCCAGGGTGCCATTCGAACTGTGCTGCCCCTGGCTGCGCCGCACGAGCGCTCCGGGGTGCTCTCGACTATCTGGGTCGTGTCCTATCTGGCCTTGGGCCTCCCGGCCATCGTCGCCGGCTTCCTGGTGGTGCACGGTGGCGGGTTCTTGCCCACGACTTGGGAATACGGCATCGCGGTCATAGGGCTGTCCGCCGTGGCCCTGGCCGGCCTGATCTGGCGGGGCGGGCGCCAGCCCGAGGCTCGGCCTCCGCTCTCGGCCGCGAACCGAAGCGTGTGCTCGGTGTCGAGTGCGGTCCCCGATGCGTGCCCGTAGATCCCGGTGCGATGGTCATCCGGGACTCGACGGCTCCGCCTCATCCACCCGCTCGGCAACACGATCGCGGGCCGGGCCCGGTGGTCGGATCCGGTCGTAGAGGGTCATGGCCAAGGTAGCCACGCCGAACCCGCCCCCGAGCAGGCAGACGCCGGTCCACTTGCCGGCTGAGAACACGATCCCTGCCGTCACAGAACCGACGGCGCCGCCGACGAAATAGCAGAACATGTAGACGCTGTTGATGCGGCTGCGGGCCTCGGGCCGGAGGGCATAGATCACTGCCTGATTGGTGATCTGCATGCCCTGGGTGCCGATGTCGAGCACGATGATGCCCACGATCAGGGCGGCGACCGAGGTCTTGCCCGCCCCCAGCACGACGAAGGACAGGGTCAGCAGCGCACCGGCGACAACAGTGGTCAGCGGGGTGCGGTTGACGTCGGCCAGCTTGCCGGCCAGGTTGGCCGCAGCCACCCCGGCCACCCCCACCAGTCCGAACAGGCCGATCACCAGGTTGGAGTAGTGATAGGGCGCCGCCGACAGCAGGAAGGCGATCGACGTCCACAGCACGCTGAAGGCGGCGAAGGCCATGGCGCCGTGCCAGGCGCGGCGGCGCAGTGCGGGCTCGTCGGCCAGAAGGCGCAGGGACGAGCCGACCAGGTGGGGATAGCTGAGGTGAGGTCGCTTGCCCTCGGCCGGGAGAGCTCGCCCCAGCACGGCGGCAAAGACAAT
Organism: Acidimicrobiales bacterium; assembly: GCA_035569695.1. Classification (GTDB taxonomy): domain Bacteria; phylum Actinomycetota; class Acidimicrobiia; order Acidimicrobiales; family RAAP-2; genus DASXMT01. Next base: position 4,800 of record DATMMO010000448.1, read on the forward strand.
CATGAGCCCAGCCGATATCCAGTAGATGGCCCGCCAGCCGGCCAACTCGGCTACGACGCCGGAGACGGTACGGGCCGACAGGATGCCGAGGAGGAGGCCGGTCATGATGCGGGCCACCACCCGGCCGCGCCGTTCCTCGGGGGCGAGATCGGCGGCGAAGGGGACCATGACCTGACCGGCAACCGATGCGCAGCCTGCGGCCACCGATCCCACTTCGAAGAGCCAGAGATTGGGGGCAATGGCACAGGCCACCAGGGCCACGGCCGAGAGCAGGAACAAGAGGACAACCAACGAGCGGCGGGGCCGGAGGTCGCCCAACGGCACGATCAGCAACAACCCGGCGGCATAGCCCACTTGGGTGGCGGTGACCACGGTCGAGGCGCCGGCCGAGCCGACGTGCAGGCTCCGGGACACCTGGTTGAGCAAGGGCTGGGCGTAGTAGAGGTTGGCCACGACCGCTCCGGTGGCCACCGCCATCAACAGGACGAGCCGACCGCTCAGTCCCTGTCTCGCTCCCGGATCTGCCATGGCTCCTCATCGGGCTGCGTGCCCGCCTCTCAAGATAGCGAGCGGGAAGGAGCGAACCGACGCCTGGCCCGGTTCAGATAAGCGCCGCAGTGACCGCCTCGGACAGCACGTCCAGGCTGTCGGTCAGCAACTCCTCGCCGATGATGAGCGGCGGGAGCATGCGGATCACGTTGCCCCACGTCCCACAAGTGAGGATGATCACCCCGGCGCGCAGGCACTCGGCCGCGATCCGACCGGCCGCCCCGGGGTCGGGTTCGAGGGTCTCGGGTCGCACCAGTTCGATGGCCTGCATGGCGCCGCGGCCCCGGACTTCGCCGATGGCCGGAAACCGGGCCTGCAGGGGCTCGAGTCGATCGGTCACCTGGGCGCCGATGCGCAGGGCCGCTTCGGCCAGGTCCTGGCTCCTCATGACGTCGATGGTGGCCAGAGCGGCAGCACAAGCCACCGGATTGCCGCCGTAGGTGCCTCCCAGCCCACCGGGGTGCACGGCATCCATGAGCTCGGCCCGTCCGGTGACCGCGGCCAGCGGCAACCCGCCGGCTATGCCCTTGGCCATGGTGATCAGATCGGGCACCACTCCCTCGTGCTCGCAGGCGAACCAGGCGCCGGTGCGACAGAAGCCCGATTGGATCTCGTCGGCCACCAGGACCACGCCGTGTTCCCGGCACCACGCCGCCACCGCAGGCAGGAACCCGGGGGCGGGGACGATGAAGCCCCCCTCGCCCTGGATGGGCTCGATGAGGACGCAGGCCACATTGTGAGAGCCGACCTGTTTGTCCAACTGCTCCAGCGCTCGCCGCGCCGCCTGATC
>DATMMO010000449.1:0-9786 GCA_035569695.1 Acidimicrobiales bacterium
CCTGGCCGGTGGCGTGGCCTCGGCCACCGTCTTCCCCGTCATCTGTGCTTCCTCGACCACCGGGGTGGGCATCGATCGGCTGGCCACCATCCTGGCCGAGTTGTGCCCGTCTCCCGCCGTGCGACCGCCGGCGCTGGTGTCGGCGGGGGACATCGAGAGCGATGTGGCCTGTGACCCCGACGGCCCGCCGCTGGTCCGGGTGTTCAAGACCATGACCGATCCCTATGTCGGTCGCCTGTCCCTGTGTCGCCTGCTGTCGGGGACTGTCCGCCCGGACGTGGTCCTCACCAATGTCCGGTCCCATTCCGACGAGCGGCTGCACACCATCGAGACCCTCCGGGGCAAAGAGGCGGTTCCCGTTCCCGAAGTCGTGGCCGGCGACCTCTTTGCCGTGCCCAAGCTGTCCGAGGCGGCCACCGGCGACACGCTGGCCCCCCGAAACATGCCCGTCTCCGTGCTCTCGCCCCCCTTCCCCGATCCTGATCCCCCGGCCCTCTCCATCGCCATCCACCCCCGGACCAAGGCGGACGAGGACAAGATGATGTCGTCCCTTCATCGCCTGCTCCAAGAGGATCCGGCTCTGTCGGTCCGGCGCGACGACGAAACCCATCAGACCATCCTGGAGGGGGCGGGCGAGACCCACGTCGCCGTCGCCCTGGAGCGCCTGGCTCGAAAGTTCGGTGTGGCGGTGGAGCGCGACGACCTGCTGGTCCCCTACCGGCAGACCATCACCCGCACCGTCGAGGCCGAGGGTCGCTACAAGAAGCAGACCGGCGGCCACGGGCAGTTCGGCGTGGTGTCCCTCCGCATCACACCGTTGCCGCGAGGCGAGGGGTTCTCGTTTGCCAACGAGGTCGTGGGTGGGGCTATTCCGCGCCAGTACATCCCGGCCGTGGAAAAGGGCGTGCACGAGGCCATGGACCAGGGGGGCACCCTCGGTTGTCCGGTGGTCGATGTGGCCATCACCTGCCTCGACGGCAAGCATCACGCGGTCGACTCCTCGGAAATGAGCTTCAAGATGGCAGGGATCCTGGGCTTTCGGGAGGCGTTGGCCAAGGCGGCACCGGTGCTTCTCGAGCCCATCTCCCGGGTCGAGGTCACCGTTCCCGCCGATCTCCAAGGCGACGTGCTCGGCGATCTCAACGCCCGTCGGGGCCGCGTGCTGGGCTCCGACGTCGATCCGCGCGGGAATCAGATCGTCGTGGCCCTGGTCCCTCTGGCCGAGCTGGCCCGGTACGCAGTCGACCTTCGATCGCTGACCAGTGGCCGGGGAAGGTTCCGGAGGCGACACGATCACTACGACGTGGTCCCCTCCCACCTGACCGCTTCGATCGCACCATCGGCGTCCGGAGCCGGAGTGGCCCGGGTCCACGTCGCCTGATCACCGGGCATTGGCTGTACGTCCCGGGCCGCCGTCACATCGGATCAGGCGTCAGCCGCCCCACACGGCATGCAGCCGTTGCCAGCTGTCGGCCAGCGTCTCGGGCAGGACCCGCACTCCGGCCACCGTGGTCATGAAGTTGGTATCGCCCACCCAGCGCGGTACAACGTGCAGGTGGAGGTGCCGAGGGATGCCGGCCCCGGCGGCCCGACCCAGGTTGGCCCCGATGTTGACCCCTTCGGGACCGTAGGCCGCCTCCAGGGCGGCCACACCGGCCCGGAGCGCCGACCACAGGTCGACGCCTTCCTCGTCGCTCAGCTCGGCCATCGACCGGACATGACGGGTGGGCATGACCATGAGATGGCCACTGGCGTAGGGGTAGGCGTTGAGGACGGCGAAGGTCCTGTCCCCTCGCCACACCACCCCGTTGTCAGCCGACGGCGGACCGCTGGCGGCCAGCCGGCAGAAGACGCAGCGCTGCGGGTCGTCGAGGTAGTGGTCCCCGGCCTGGTCCTGGGTCACGATGGTGCCCTCGGGAGGGAGTGCGCCCACGTCCACTGCCGAAGGCACCGATGTGACGTACTCGCTTCGCCACCCGGCCCACAGGTGATCCAGGCTCACCCGTCACCCGACCCGTTCACCTGGGGATTCCGGCGGTGGGCGATCTCCTCTTCGAGATCGGCGCAGAATTCCATGAGGGCCACCCCCCGGTCCGGTCGTTCCGAACCTCGCCGGTTCACGCCGACGGTTCCCTTGGCCACGTCCTCGTCCCCCACCACCAGCACATACGGGAGCTTGGCCATCTTGGCGTTGCGGATCCTGGACCCGAGCTTCTCGTCGGCCGGGATCACCGAGGAGCGGATACCCACGGCAGTCAGCCGGTCGTTGACCTGCTCGGCGTAACCCTGGTGGACCTCGGCCACCGGCAGGACGCGGACCTGCTCGGGAGCGAGCCAGGTGGGGAAGGCCCCGGCGTGGTGCTCCAACAGGATGGCGAAGAACCGCTCCACCGAACCGAACAGGGCACGGTGGATCATGATCGGTTGGTGGCGAGCGTTGTCGGCTCCCACGTACTCCATCCCGAAGCGCTGGGGCATCTGGAAGTCGAGCTGGATGGTGGACATCTGGTGGGTCCGCCCGATGGCGTCTCGGGCCTGCACGGAGATCTTCGGCCCGTAGAAGGCGCCGCCCCCCTCGTCCAGGACCAGCTCGAGGTCCATGGCCTCAGCGGTGGCCCGCAAGGTCTCGGTGGCCTCCTCCCATTCGGCGTCGGTCCCCACCGCCTTGTCCGCCGGCTTCGTCGACAGCTCCAGGAAGAAGTCGTCGAGCCCGTAGTCGCGCAGGACGTCGAGGACGAACAGCAGCGTTGCGTGCAGCTCGCCTGCCATCTGCTCGCGCGTGCAGAAGATGTGGGCGTCGTCCATGGTCAGGCCCCGCACCCGGGTCAGCCCGTGGACCACGCCGGACTTCTCGTAGCGGTACACGGTGCCGAACTCGAAGAGCCGCAGGGGCAGCTCCCGGTAGGAGCGCTGATTGGCCTTGTAGATGAGGATGTGAAACGGACAGTTCATCGGCTTCACGTAGTACTTCTGGCCGCCGTCGAGCTCCATGGGCGGGAACATGCCGTCGGCGAACCAGTCCAGGTGGCCTGACGTCTCGAACAGCTCGGCCTTGGTGATGTGGGGGGTGTTGACGAATTCGTAGCCGCCCTTCACGTGCCGCTGGCGGGAGTACTCCTCCATCAACCGGCGGACGGTGCCCCCCTTGGGGTGGAACACGGGCAGGCCCGAACCGATCTCCTCGGGGAAGGAGAACAGATCCAGCTCGGCACCGAGCCGGCGATGGTCGCGGCGCTCCGCCTCCTCCAGCTTGTGCAGGTGGGCCTTGAGCGCCTTCTCCGATTCCCAGGCCGTTCCGTAGATGCGTTGCAGCTGGGGCCGCTTCTCGTCACCCCGCCAGTACGCTCCCGCCACCCGCATGAGCCGGAAATGACCCAGCCGGCTGGTCGATGGCACGTGGGGCCCCCGGCACAGGTCGGTGAAGGTGGGCGAGTTCCAGTAGGTGGAGACCTCGGGGCCGGCGTCGGTCGGCCCGGCATCCACCTCCTGGGCTCCGGCTCCCACCGCCTCGATGATCTCGCGCTTGAACGGCTGGTCCTCGAACAGGGACAGACCCTCGGCGATGGAATGCTCGTGGCGGACGAAGGGCTGGTCCTCGGCCAGGATCTCCCGCATGGTCGATTCGATGCGGACGAGATCGTCGTCGCTGAAATGCGCGCCTCCGGGCAGCTCGAAGTCATAATAGAAGCCGTCCTCGATGACCGGCCCGATGGCGAAGTGCGCCCCCGGCCACAGCCGCAACACCGCTTGAGCCAGCACGTGGGCGGTGGAGTGTCGCAGGACCGCTCGGCCGGCGTCGGAGTCAGCGGTGAGCACGGTTACCTCGGCTCCGTCGGGCAGCACGGTGGACAGGTCCACCTCCGCACCGTCGACGGTGGCCGCCACCGCCGCCTGGGCCAGGCGCGGACCGATGGACTGGGCGAACTCCAGGGCCGTCGTCCCGACCGGGAGCTCCTTCGCCGATCCGTCGGGAAGCCGGACCGAGATTGCGCCTGCCATCATGCTGCCTTTCTGTCTCACCATCGGTCCCGGCGAGCATCCTCGGTCCCGCCGGCGACTGCCGGGTACTCGAACCTACAGGGTAATGCCGAGCAACTCGGCTCCCCGATCCACCGGGAGCCCCCGGTCGGCCAGCTCGTCCAGCGCAGCCAAGGCCGCGGGGGTATCGAGATCGTCATCGAGGGCACGGCGCACGGCCTCCAGCGCCGGGTCCTCGCCTCCGTCCTCCTCCGGCCGCTCCGATGGAGGCGCCTTCCTCCAGGCCTCGAGCCGAGCGGCAGCCGTGGGCATGTCATCGGCCGTCCACTCCCAGTCGGTCCGGTAGTGGTGGGCCAGGAGGGCCGTCCGGATGGCCACGGCCTGCCAGCGTTGCAAAAGCTCGCCCACGAAGACCAGGTTGCCCAACGACTTGGACATCTTGGTCCCGTCCAGCCCGACCAGCCCCACGTGAAGCCAATGGCGGACGAAGGGTTTTCCGGTGACCGACTCGGACTGGGCGGTCTCACATTCATGGTGGGGGAAGACCAGGTCGCGGCCGCCGCCATGCAGGTCGACGGTCTCCCCCAGCTCGCGCAGGGCCAGCGCCGAGCACTCGATGTGCCAGCCCGGTCGGCCCGGGCCCCATCGCGACTCCCACGAGGGTTCGTCGGGCAACGACGGCTGCCAGAGCACGAAGTCGAGCGGGTTGCGCTTGTTTGGATCCCCCGGGTTCCCTCCGTTCTCGGCGGCCAGGGGCAGCATCGCCGCCGGGTCCAAGTGGCTCAGCTCGCCGAAGCGATCGAAGGTGGAGACGTCGAAGTACACCGACCCACCCGATTGGTAGGCATGGCCGCTGTCCAGCACGGCGGCGATCAGGGTCAGGATGTCGGGAATGGCCGAGGTGGCCCGGGGCTCCGACCAGGCCGGAATGAGCCCCAGGGTGCTCATGTCGGCGTCGAACCGGGCGATCTCCTCGGCGGCCAGATCGAGGTAGTGCACACCGAGCTCTCGAGCCTTGCGCAAGATGTCGTCATCCACGTCGGTCACGTTCCGCACGCAACGGGTGTCATGGCCGAGATCTCGCAATCGGCGCTGCAAGATGTCGAAGGTGAGGTACACCTCGGCATGGCCGAGATGGGCGGCATCGTAGGGAGTGATCCCGCACGAGTACAGGGTCACCAGGGAACCGGGCTCGAAGGGCACGACGGCCCGGCGGGCGGTGTCATAGAGACGCATCATCGACGGCGCCCGGCCCGTCAGTTGTCGAAGCCGGCCAGGACGACCGTGGAGTGGACCTTGTACCGGATGTTCACGCTGATCAGGACAGCGGTAAACGCCTCGATGGCTGCGGCCTGGGCCAGGGTCCCGGCATCGATGCCGCGCAGCCCTTCGATCGAATCGATCAAGTCCACCGTGGCCTGGGTGGCGTCGGTGTGATCCGAGCACACCAGTACGTCGGCCTCGAGGTCAACGGTCAGCTTGCCCAACTCCGACGCCGGCAGATGGTGGAACGAGGCCGAGACCAGCGAGTCGGGTAGCACCGCCTGGATCGATGCGGCCATGGAGCCTCGGGGCGGGATGAGGGCCAGGAATTCCCGTCCCTCCTTGGCCAGGGCGTTGACCATGGAGATGACCACCTTGCCGGCCAGGGCACCAGCCAACGGCTTCACGGTGGTCAGTGCTCCCTCCCACGGCGTGGCCACCACCACGACATCGCACTGGGCGGTGTCCTCATTGGCCGCCCCTTCTACTTTGAGGTTCTGCTCGGGCCACTCCTCACGCAAGTGTCCCGCCACCTCCTCGGCTCGGTCCGGGTCCCGCGATCCGATGACCACCGGGGTTCCGGCAACGGCAAGGCGCACCGCCAACCCCCGACCGGCTGGGCCTGTTCCTCCGAGTATTCCGACACGCATGGCCATACCCTTGCACACCGCACCGCCGGCCTGGCACCGACGGGCGCCGGCGGCTTCAGCCGCCGGAGCAGTCACCTGCCCCTGTAACCTGCCGCTCCATGGGACTGCTCGCAGGAAAGCGAATCCTGGTCACCGGGGTGCTGACCGACGCATCGTTAGCCTTTGCCGTGGCTCGGCTGGCCCAAGAGGAAGGAGCCGAGGTGGTCCTCAGCGGCGCCGGGCGTGGCCTCTCGCTGACCCGGCGGACGGCGCGCAAGCTCCGCGACCCGGTGGACGTGCTCGAGATCGACGTGGCCCAGCCCGACCAGCTGGCCGCGGCGGCGGCCGAGCTCGGCTCCAAGTGGGACCGCCTGGACGGCCTCCTTCATGCCATCGCCTTTGCTCCTCCGGAATGCCTGGGCGGCGACATTATGGCCGCCGACTGGGAGCAGGTGCAGGTGGCCCTGCACGTGTCCACCTACTCCCTGAAGGCGTTGGCCCAGGCCTTTCGGCCCCTGCTCGCCGCAGCCGGGGCCAACGGCGGGGTGGGGGCGTCGGTGGTCGGCCTCGATTTCGACGCCACCGTGGCCTGGCCGGCCTACGACTGGATGGGGGTGTCCAAGGCGGCCCTCGAGTCGCTGTCCCGTTACCTGGCCCGAGATCTCGGGCCCGACAAGGTTCGGGTGAACCTTGTGGCAGCGGGCCCGGTCAAGACCATGGCGGCAAAGTCGATTCCCGGCTTCAGCGCCTTCGAGGACACCTGGGCCGCCCGCGCCCCACTGGGCTGGGACCTGTTGGACACTGACGTCGTCGCCCGCGCCTGCATCGCGCTGTTCTCCGACCTCTTTCCCATGACCACCGGCGAGATGGTCCACGTCGACGGTGGCGTGCACGCCACCGGCGCCTGACCACCCTCGACCCTGGAGGTCCCGTGCCCACGTCCGACGAGCTCAGAGCTTTCATTGCCACCTACGTCTCGACGCTGAACTCACGAGATCCCGATGGCATCGCCGCGCTGTTCGCCGAGGACGCCGTCCAGGCCGATCCGGTGTCGAGCCCGCCCAACATCGGGCGGGATGCCATCCGTGTCTTCTTCACCGCCAGCATTGGAGCCAGCGAGGGATGGACGTTCTCGGCCCCCACCGTTCATACCTGCGGCAATCAGGTGGCCATCAACTTCCAGATCATGGTGAAGAGCAGCGGTACCACCATGACCATCGAGGGGATCGAGGTGTTCACCGTCGACCACGACGGCCTCATCTCGTCGGCCAACGCCTACTGGGACGAAGCAGACCTCGCCGTCTCGTAGCGGGGCCCTCAGCCGGAGCCGTCGTCGTCGACCTCGTCCCGGTTGGAACCCCGGGCGAGCAGCTCGGACACATCGGCGGCCATGGCCTGGCACAGCTCGGTCAACGCCTCCATGCGAACCTTGGGATCATCGGTCTCGAGCAGGTGCTGGCGGTCCATCAGGTTCAAGGGAGCCAAGGCGCACAAGCGCCACGCCACCTCTTCGGCCTGGTCGCCGAGGTCGAGATCGTGGGGAAGGGCGGGAACGTCGCCCATCTCCGACAGCAGCCATCGCAAGCGTCGCACCGCGCTCTCCGCTGACGCCAGCGCCTGAGCGTCGACGGCCTCGAAGGGCAAGTCGGCGATCTCTTCCACCATGGCCTGGGGGTAGGGATCCTCAGGCATCCACTGGCGCACGCGGATGCGGCGGACGCCTCGGACCTCCAAGAACAGCCGGTTGCCGGTCAGTTGAGACCCCCGGTCGATCCGAACCACGGTGCCGGTGTCCACCCGCTGGTCGCCGCCACCCACCTCCGAGCCCCTGGTGATCATGACCACGCCGAACTCCCGATCCCGGTCGAGGCAGTCGGCGGTCAGGACCAGGTAGCGGGGCTCGAAGACCTGCAACGGCAGTTGACCGCCAGGGAAGACGACGGTCGAGAGCGGGAACATCCCCAGTGGCTTCGTCACGGCTGGCACCACTCCAGCCTGCCCCATCCCCGCCGTCCGGGTCTGCCGGTCCGGCGACGGTGACCGGGGGTCACCGTGCGGCGACGGTGACCGGGGGTCACCGTGGGCTCAGTGCGTATCGGTGACGAAGTCGATGAGCGCCTCCACCGCACCCACCAGCGGCGGCTCCAAGTCGACATAGGAGTCGACTGCGGCCAGGATGCGGCGCCACATGGTGATCGAGTCGGGCACGCCCAGGGCCTGGCACACGCCACTCTTCCAATCGAGACCCATGGGGATGCTCGGCCAGGCGTCGAACCCCACCACCGCAGGCTTGACCGCCTCCCACACGTCGACATACGGAGTCCCAGTGACCAGCACGCTGTCGTCGGTCATGGTGGCGGCCAGACGCGCCTCCTTGCTGCCCGGGACCAGATGGTCGACCAGCACGCCGAGCCGTCGAGCCGGCCCGGGCTTGAAGTGGCGCACGACGCCGGGCAGATGGTCGATGCCATCGAGCCGCTCGACCACGATGCCCTCGATTCGGAGGTCGTCCCCCCATACCCGTTCCACCAACTCGGCGTCATGGATCCCTTCGACCAGGATGCGACCGGCCCTGGCCACCCGGGCCGGCTGGCTGGGAACGGCTACCGAGCCCGACGCGGTGACCCCGGATAAGACCGGCTTGGGTCCTCGGGGTCGGACCAAGGTCACCGTCCGACCCTCGACGGCGAACCCGCCCGGGCTCTCGCGGAACACCCGCTCGAGCCCCGTCTGACCCCGCAGCTCGACACCACCGGCCTCCAGCCGAACAACCGTGCCGCGAAAGCCCGAGGCCCGATGGGTGACCGCCAGTCCCGTCGTGGCTTCGACCTCTGGATAGATGGTCGCCCGTAGGGCCGGTCCGTCGATCGGTCCGGCCAGGATGCCTTTCATGGGATCCCATCGGGCGCACATCGCCCGGAGGGTACACGGCTCGACCGGGCCAGCTCTGGATGGTGCGCGGTGCCGAAACTCAGAGGCTCGGCAGAGCACTCCGCACGGCGTCGGCGATGGTCTCGGCCGAGAGATCGTCGACGGTGAGATACCGGGCCCCCATGGCCTCGGCCAACGGTCGGGCCAGGCCCAACCGAATGCCGGCCGGTGAGCCGCCGGCCGTGGTGGCCCCCTCGGCGTCGACCACCACCGCGCTCACCCCCTGGCGACGAACTGCTGCCGCGGCCACGAGGGACGCCTGGACCGGGTCCACGCCCCCCTCGGCGGCGGTGGCACGACCGTCCGACACCAGCACCAACAACGGCCGATAGGACCCGCTGGTCGCCGCCCGGGCCAGGCCGAGCGCGGCATCGATTCCCGAGGCCAGCGGGGTGCGGCCACCGATGGGAAGCTCGCTCAGACGGGCCTGGGCCACCTCGGTGCTCCCGGTCGGACGCAGGGCGATGTCAGCACCATCTCCCCGGAAAGTGACCAGGGCCACTCGATCCCGGCGCTGGTAGGCATCGGTCAGAAGAGCCAGCACCGCCCCTTTGGCCGCAGCCATCCGCCCGTGGGCGCCCATGGAGCCGGACGCGTCCACAGCCAGCACGACCAGGTTGGCGGCGCGCTCTTGCCGCACCGCCTCCCGCAGGTCCTGGTCCTCGATGGCCAGCGTCGTGCCGTGGCCCTGGCGGGTAGCGGCCGCCGTCACGGTGGCCGTGACGGCGATCGACCCCAACGGGCGCCCCCGTTCTGGTACCCGGTCCGATACCTGCCTCCCCCGATCGCCGACGGTCACCGTGCGCCGACCCGAGGCCTGAGCGACCGACGTCACCGCCGCCGGCGACGTGGCTGCCTCGATCCGACGGACACGGCTGGGCGCGGTCCCGGGCTCGATCACCTGCTCCCGGCCCGCAGCTTCGTCCTCGGGTCCCCCGTCCGAGGGCGTCCGGCCATCGTCGCCGGACTGCTCTCGTTGGCCGCC
>DATMMO010000450.1:0-4421 GCA_035569695.1 Acidimicrobiales bacterium
GGCCCCAACGGGGCGGGCAAGACCACACTGTTCAATTGCATCTGCGGACAACTCCGCCCTGACGACGGGACGATCGTCCTGGGCGGGACGGTCCTGGACGGGCTTCCCACCTATCAGCGGGCCCGGCTGGGGATCGGTCGCACCTATCAGCGGGTGGAGGTGTTCTCGGACATGACGGTGCGCGAGCACCTGCTGGTGGCCGAGCGGGCCCGGGGTGCGGAGGGACGGTTGTGGCGGGACCTGTGCAACCGCAGCAGCCCGACGGCGTCCGAGCTGGCCCGGGTGGACGAGGTCCTCGACCTGATCGGCATCGCCGACCGGGCCGACATCCCGGTGTCCGCCCTCGGTTTGGGCTCGTGTCGACTGGTGGAGCTGGCCCGGGCCCTGGTGGCCGATCCGACCCTGTTGCTGGCGGACGAGCCCTCGTCGGGTCTCGATGTCACCGAGACCCAGGAGCTGGCCCACGTGCTACGCACCCTGCAGCGGGAGCGGGGGATGACCGTCCTGTTGGTCGAGCACGACCTGCAGATGGTGGCCGACGTGGTCGACCGGGCCATCGTGATGGACCTCGGGGAGGTGATCGCCCACGGCACGTTCGACGAGGTCATGGCCGATCCCACCGTTCGCCACGCCTACCTGGGGATCAGCGGATGACCGGCACCAGTTCGCCCGACGCCGAACTGGTCAGGGGCAACGGCGCCGGCGAGGTCGAAGCCCCGGCCCTGGAGATCGATCACATCAGCGCGGCCTACGGTCCCTACCGGGCCCTGTTCGACGTCAGCTTCACCATTCCGCCCGGGAGCGTCACCGCCCTCCTCGGCTCCAACGGGGCCGGGAAGTCCACCGTGGCCCGGGTGGTGAGCGGGCTGGTGCCCAGCACCGAGGGGAGCATCAAGCTGTGCGGCACCGACCTGACGGGCCAGCCGGCATACAAGATCGCGCGGGCGGGCATGGCCCACGTCCCCGAGGGACGGGCCATCTTCGGCAACCTGACGGTCGAGGAGAACCTGGTGATGGCCTTTCGCCAACGGGCAGGACGGCGACGCGTGCCCGAGTCGCTGGAGCGGGCCTATGAGGCCTTCCCCGTGCTGGGGGAGCGGCGCAAGCAGGCGGGGGGCACGCTGTCGGGGGGTCAGCAACGGCTGCTCTCACTGGCCAAGGTGCTGGTCGTCCCGCCCCGGGTGCTGGTGGCCGATGAGCTCTCGCTGGGCCTGGCCCCGGTGGTGATCGAGGCCGTCTACAACGGGCTGCGGGAGATCAACCGGGCCGGTACTGCGTTGTTGGTCGTGGAGCAACAGGTCGACCGGGCCCTCGACCTCGCCGCCGAGGCGGTCGTCCTCGAACACGGCGGTGTCGCCTTCGCCGGTCCCGCCTCTCAGGCCCTGGCGGCCATGGAGGGAGTGCTGGCCGGTCGGGGGACCCGACCCCAGCCGTGAGCCATGCCACCGGAGACCGCCACCCGCGTTGAGCCCGCCCTGGCCCCGAGCACGGTGGTGGCTCGGTGACGGCTGACACCGGCACGGAGCCGGGCCCCTCCGGGGGTGAGTCGAAGGACGCAGGGTCGGATGGGTCCCCCCGTCCGGTCGTGGGCGTCCCGGCCAGCAAGCGGGCGTTGCGAAGCCAGGGCCGCCTGACCATGCGTAAGTTGCTGGATTCGGCCATGAAAGTGCTCGACGAACGGGGCTATCACGGCACCCGGGTGAAGGACGTGGTGGACCTGTCCAATACGTCGCACGGGACCTTCTACCTGTACTTCTCCAACAAGGAGGACCTCGTCCGGGCCCTGACCCTGGAAGCGACGTCGGAGGCCTCGAGCCTTTCCCAGGACGTCGTGGTCGAGGCGGGGAGCAGCCTCGCCGGCGGGAGCTGGGAACAGCTGCGCAGTTGGATCGGCGACTATTCGTCCCTGTGGTCGCGCTACGCCCCGTTGTTCCGCTCCTGGACCGACCTGGCCACCATGGATGAAGCCGTCGGTGACCAGACCAGGCGGATGGTGACGGCACTCAACGAGGCCATGGCCTCGCAGATCACTGCGGCCCACCCGGGGGGCGACCTCGATCCCGAAGTGTCGAGCATGGCCATGCTGGCCATGCTCGACCGCTTTCATTTCATGCGCGAGCTGGTGGGCCGACCGGTGGACGAGGCCGCCCTCGACACCTTGGCCACCATCATGTACCGGGCCCTGACCGGCCCCGATGCCACCGAGCCGGCCGGCCCGGCCTCCACCTGACCCACCCCTCGGTTCCGTCCGACGATGGCCGTCGCCGTCGTCCCCGACAGTTGAGCTTGGCCCGGCGCCGGGTCAGGGGGTCAGGCCGGGGGGACAGGGATCCTGGGGTGGCGCCTGGCCCATCCGTCGATAGCGGGGGGTGAGCAGGTCGCCGGTGGCTCCTTCACCGAGCACCAGGGTGACGGCCGAGGAGTGTGAGAGCCAGAACCCGCCGGCGATGAGCATGAGGAGGGAGAAGGCCTCGAGCGGTCCCCGGGCCCCGGCCGTCTGCATGTTGTCGCCGAACAGGGCGATGCCGATGCCGATGCTGACCAACGGATCGACCAGTACCAGCGCCGCCTGGGAGGCGCCGATGGGACCGGCATGGAACGCATTCTGGGTGAGGAACACCGACAGGATGCCGAAGACCACCAGCCCGTATGTCTCCCAGTGCACGAAGATGTCCCAGAAGCTCTGGGCCGCGTAGTGGGTGACCACCTTGGTCATTGCCGCGGTGAAGGCGTAGCCGATAGCGGCGGCGGTGCCGAACATGGCCGCCCGCCACCACCGCGGTCCCCGCAGGGCCAGGATCACGCTGACCACCATGCCGGTGACACAGGACCCGCCGACCACGATCCAGCCCAGATCGCTGGGTAGTCGGTTTCCCCCTTTGGGCGCGGCGAACACCAAGAACCCGGCCAGACCGGCTGAGGCCAGGGCCACGCTCAACCATTCGCGCAGTCCTGACTTGAAGCCGAACCAGGTGGACAAGATGAAGACCAGGAACAACAGCTCGGTGACCAGGATGGGCTGCACCTGACTGAGGCGGCCGAAGTGCAGGGCCACCGCCTGGAGAAGGAACGAGGCGATCATGAGGGCGAACCCGGCCAACCACACGGGCCGGCGCAGCGCGTGGGTGATCAGGCTCATCCGGAGCGTGTCCTCGTCCTTGGCATCCTCGACGCCCATGCGCTGGAGCACGCTGATCAGTGCATTCGAAAATGCCGCCCCGAGGGCCAGGATGAAGACCATGACAGTGGGCTCAGTGTAAGAGGCATCCCTACGCCACGGGGTGATTGCCCGACGGCTCACCTGGCCCCGGGCCGAGGCGCACGGACCGTCCACTCAGGGAGTCAGCCCGGGCCGGAGGCCATCGCTCAGTGGCAGTGGCTGGGGGAGGGAGGAAGATCGAGGGCCGGGTTGGCGTCGAAGAACCCCACCGGTATGAGCTGGAACCCGCAGTACTCCACCGGCATCACCGGCCAGTCCTCGGGACGGGGAACGTGGGTGACACCGAAGGTGTGCCAGGCCACGATGTTGGCATCGAGGAGTGAGCGATCGGCGGCCGTCCACATCGGCAGTCCATCGCCCCCGGGATGTTGATTGGGATAGTCACCGGCACCCCGCCGCTCGTCGGGGGCGAAGGGGGTCACCCACAGATTGTGCTGGGCGAATCCGGCCCGCCGCCCCACGCTCGATTCCGGGTGGGCCAACAGGGTGGGCGTGGCCCCGGGTACCAGCTTGTAGGCCACGGGCTGGCCCAACCGGTTGCGCACCTCGGGATTGACGAACTTCCAATAACGGCTGGCGGCGGCGTCGATGTTCCGACGGGCCTCCAGCTCCGACTCGAGCCTGGTGGCCACCGAGACGAAGGCATTCGACCACGGGTTGGCCTCTCCGACGGGCAGCGCCTGGCTGGAGACCTCGTAGACCTCGTTGATGAGCCCGTCCACCTCGAGGTCGAGCCGCGCACAGAACATGTGCTGGTGGACGGGAGCGGCCAGACCGGGGGCGATGAGAGTGGCATAGGGAGACTCCTCGCCGGGAGCCAGCGCCTGGGTCGACATGATCCCGGTCAGCTTGACCTCGAGCTGCATCGATCCGTCGAGATAGAAGTACCAGTAGAACCCGTACTCGTAATTGCCGACGGTGGCGATGGACGATATGACGAGCCGCCGGGACCGGCGGACCTCAGTTCGTGCGGCCAGAAGGTCCTGGTGCTTCCAGAGGATGCCGTAGTCCTCCTCATGGATGCACACCGCGTTGGCCACCACGTAGGGATGGCCCTGCTCGCTGGTCAGGGTGGCATCGAGATAGGTGATCTCGCCCAGGCAATCGCAACCCAGGGTGAGGGAGTTGGCCATCCGGCCCAGGCCCCACTCGCCTACGTCGAAGGCGTTCTTCCAGCCGTGCATGGGGCCGGGATCCCCGT
>DATMMO010000451.1:0-4617 GCA_035569695.1 Acidimicrobiales bacterium
TCCGACGCCCTACAGCCGCATCGACCGGCTGGTTGTTCGCGTTGGTGTATTCGGCAACCATCTCGCCCCCTCTCCGTCATTAGCGAAGGCGAGCGTCCCCGGACATAACGGGGGGAACGTTGCGTCCGGGGACGGCTCCCCTACATCCCAGACATCAGCTGTTCAGCTCCTGTCGCTCGGATCGGGTGCTGACCTCGATCCGTCGCGGCTTCGCTTGCTCGGCGACTGGAATGGCTAACGTCAGAACGCCCGCTTCATAGTCAGCATGGATATTTGCCGTATCCAAGTTGGTACCGAGAAATACCTGACGGGTGAAGGTACCGAAGGGCCGCTCGGTAATCACCGATTCGATCTCATCGGACTTCGGAGGAGCTGGACGTTCAGCCTTGATGGTTAAGACGTTCTCCTCGACTGTCAGGTCGATCGAGTCGGCTTGGACACCAGGTAGATCCAGGCGAATTAAGAAGGAATCGTCCTTCCGGAAGGCATCCATGGGCATCGCCATCGACCTGCCGCCATTAGCGCCGCCTTGGGTCATCCAAAGCTGCTGGAACAGTCGATCGACATCACGGAACGGATCACTTCGTACAAGTGCCATGATAACCACCTCCTGCTTTTGTTCTGTTTTGACCTTCTTTCATGGTCACCCCTTCGGGGCTCACCATGATTTTAGCACTCTCATACCACGAGTGCTAACACCAAAAGCAAGATGGGCCTTTCCCCACTGACCGGGTTTAGTGCGTGTCGAAGATCTCCTGGTAGGCGTCCAGGGCGGCCCGGGTGGAAGCCACCTCTGTCGGTGTCGGATGGTGTGGGTCAGCCGCTGGGGGGAGCGCGCCGAGCTTGAGCATGGCCGCCATGAGCAGCATCCGCGCCTTGGTCGCTGACAGGTTGTTGCCGGCAATGCCAACGGGATCCATCTTGTAGGCCATGCCCCCAGTGTTGCCCCGTCCGACGCGTACCACGGGCATCCCACAAAAGGTGGCTAGGGCCAACGCTGCGCTCGAAGTCGGATCGCCGATGCCATACGGCGACATGCCTTCAGCGACAAAGCCGGCGAGTGGTGCCGTCGCCAGGTTCGCTTCGATGCGAGCCAGGATCTCCACCTCGCCAGCCGCGTCCGGGTTGCCCGCGGCACCGGTACCGGTGGCGACGTAGCGGCCGTACTTGGTGAAGGTCACGATCGGCATGGCCGAGGGGAGCAAGCCGCCTACGTCGTCCTTCACGGCCAGGTCCACGAGTTGGATGCCGTCGGCCAGGCTTCCCGAGACACCGGCGACCTTGGTCGGCAGGGCTGTAAGACGAACTTCGGAGGTGTGGGTGTGCTTACGCGCCGGGACGAAGGTCACCTGGGGCGGACCATAACCGCCCATGTCGGCGACGATTCCGCCGTGGCCACCAACGACCTCGTAACCGCCAGGACGGGCATCAGTCTTGGTCACCTCCCGAGAACTGAACACCACCTCGTCCACGATCATGACGGCCCCGATCTGGTCTACCCCGTCCTCGTCGTTCGACACTCCAGAGAGGAGGTACTTGACGCCGTCGACGATGTTACGGTCGCCGTCGGCGCTAAGACTGCCGTGGGGGCGCTGCGCCGAATGCCCGACCAGCGGAACTGTGGTGTCGATGAGCAGCCCGAGCCAGTACATCGTCTCCTCGGTCGTCGGGCTCCCCTCGAGCCACTGGGCACCGATGTAGTCGCCGTCCGACAACACCCGCTGTACCAACGAAGTGGCCCGGGCCAGGCTCTCGAGTGTGGGCTCTCGATGGAGGTGAGGTGGGTAGTAGCCATAGAAGTCCATCCCTGCCTCTTCGGGCGGGATATCACCATCACCAACATCGGTCCTAACCGCGGCGGCCCGGCCGTTAGTCCATCCCCCAGACGGGACGGCCCGGTAGAAATCGAACCCGGCCGACCCCGACAACTCGACTGGTCTTCCGTTTCCGTTCACCCCAACCCGGTCGATCTCCTCGTAGATCCGGCTGGCGTCCGGATAGAACGTCTGCCGCGAATTCACGGCGGCAGACTGCGGACTCGAGGTGGTGTCCTCCCATGCCGATCCGTCCGCCTGACGGGCCATGTAGGGCAGGGGCAGGAGACCGTCCTCCGGTAACAACTCGACGACGTGGACCGGCGTTCCCCCCTCGGTCGGTTGCACCGCAGAGAAGACGCCCTCGCCGTCCACCCACCCGTCCGGAGGGGCGTACAGATGGGCGGCGTCCACTTCGAGTGGATGGGCCGAGAGCGCCTCGACGTAGACCGTGACCGGCGCAGCAAGACGTTGGAGACGCAAATTGTCCACCGGAATCGGAGCGCCATCCCCGGCCGACAGCATCGGCAACCCGTGGCGGGCGCGGGCCTTGTTCGACGTCACCAGCGGCGGGCTGTTGCCGATCGTAGCTGTCGGCCCAGAGAACACTGCGATACGCGGCAGGGTCGTTGTGGACGGCTCGGCCGTAGTCGGCCTGGAACGCATTTCAACCATTGGTCTCATTCCCTTCCCTGCGGCCAACGTGGCACCTGTCGACCTGCCCGACTTCGTGACTGCCGAGGCTACGAGCGGCGTGTTAACGCTGAGCAACAACACGATGACGCCGCAGTTACGCCGGGTTGGTGGACGGCGGCAGCCTCCTGGGCTGGGTCGACTGGTCCCTTTACCCCACAAACGCCGTTGCTTGACCCGGAGGGTGTCATGACAGTGTCGGTCCATTTTGCCCTGGTGATAAGGGTGCCTCTCCATCCAATGAAGAATGCCCCAGACCGTCGACCTGCGGGCCCGCCGCGGCACCTGGAGCGCGCCTATCCCGCCGAGCTTCGACGCCGGACCTGTGAATGCTGGCAGGTGAGGCGGTCAAGGACCTCGTCGCCGAGGACGCGAACCTGAGCCGGCGCGAGCTTGGGACCGATTCTCGGATGACACCCTTCACGTCAACTTCGCAGTCCGGCTAGAAGAAGTTGGAGGTTTGCGTCGGCGGGTTGAGCGCAGGCCCCGGAGAGGGGCCACCAGATCGCGAGCGACACCGTCGGTGCGCAGTTATGCGGCGCCGAGCCGTCAGATGGCGAAGGCGGCGATGATGCCGATCAGTGCGTTGACCCAGCCGGGGATGTCGCCCAGAATCGGCGAGAACGACTTGTCGTCGTAGTTAACGTGGTTGATCGTGGTGTTGTACTCGGTGTACCAGACCTCGGAACCGGTGGTCTGGTCGATGACCTCGGCGGCGTAGGTGTACGACCCGTTGAGCGCCGTGAACTCCAGCATGTACGGACCTGTCGTGCTGGGGCCTGGTGGTGGTGACGAGTTGATGAAGCTCGATCCCCACAACACCAATCCGCTAGCCGTCTGTACGGTCAGCTGTCCAGTGCCCTCCATCACGGCGTAACAGCCGTAGTACTTGCTGCTGGGATCATTGGCGATCCCAGCCCCTTCGTCGGTGTTCGACGCCCAGACGGCTACGCCATCCTCGTACAGGACCAAGTTGCAGTCATTTTGCATGAGCAGGGAGGGATTGATATTGGCCGGCACGCCGGTAGCGGGCAGCCCGCTCAGGTACTGCTGTGAGCTTCCGGACAAGGTCGAGCCCGTGCACATGACGGCGCCGCGGTCGGACTCCGTGTTCGAGTCCCACACGAGCTGGCCCCCGTTGGCATAGATGGAGAGCTCCCCATTGCTCCCGAGGATGGCCGTTGCTCCCGGGTAGTTAGGCGTGTTCGACTGCCAGATGAGGGTCCCACTGGGGCTGAACAGGGCGAGATTTCCCGTCGGCTGCATGACCAAGTATGCGCCGGGGTCAGTCGCGCCTTGATAGTTGATCCCCGAGGAGCTCGCGCTGCGGATGCCCGGCTCGGTCCACAGCGGGCACGCACTCGAGGAGTGGCCTTGGAACGAGTTGGGCTGGGACAACACGGCGGCCCCATTGGTTTGCATGGTCAGCGTGTAGTTGTTGTCGGTGAGCGTCTGGGACGGGTTCAAGACCTCGCCCGAATAGAGCGTGTTGCCCCGGTTGGAGTTGGTGTTGAGGCTCCAGGCGGCGTAGGGGATGGCCCCGGGTACGTTGTTCGCATAGTTGACCACGTTGCCGTCGTTCTGGACCGCGAGGTAGCCGTTCTCCGACACCACGCCTGGTGACTTCCAGAGAGCTGCACCAGTGTCCGAGTAGACGAACAGCGTGCCATTGCCCTGGAAGTAGGCGTGGGACCCCGGATTGTTCTGGGTCCCCGAAGCCCAGACGGGGTAGTTCGTGCCGGCCTGATTGAAGTAGAGCACCAGGTTCCCGTCGGATTGCATGATGAAGAGGTACTCGCCGTTCGTCGACATTAGGCAGGCGCCGGCGTTGAGGGAGTCGCCCAGGGAGAGGATGGACGGCGACGAGCTCGAGCAACCGTTCAGGCCCACGTTCTCTGGCGGAGCTGGAGTTCCGGCCGTACAGGCACCGGAGCCGCCAGAGGTGCAACTGGTGATGGCGAAGGATCCCAATGCGCCGAGGCCGATCCAGAAGAGGTTGGCGGCACTGGCGGCGGGCGTGGTCCAAAAGCCCGCGACGTAGTGGAAGGCGAAGCCAATGGCCGTGAACACCTGGTTGACGATGGTGCCGGTCGACTCGAACGGCGTGTCC